>NZ_JBNPJZ010000154.1:0-19436 GCF_050312695.1 Bacillus sp. AF62
GAATTATTCAATCTGACGATTGGATACGGATTAAATTTATGCAAGCCAATGCAAGCGGAGACCAGTATTGGGCCCCTGATCAATTGATGAGTTCAGTTTATTTAAGTAGTGACGATAGAACGGATCATAAAATCTATGGATTATCAACAGATAACTCGATAGGAATCGGAATCTTTTTTAGAAATTCATTAGGACAGGGCAATTGGACAAAGGAATTTTGGGAATACAAAGGGATAGATGCTGAAAAATCTTGGGTTCAACGAGATAAGTTTTGGATAGAACCACCGGTAGAACTTCCCCCTTTACATGATAGAAAAACCCCTTTTGAAATTATTTCAGCCAAGAAATGCACGTATAAAGGTAAAAAAGCATTTGTTATATAATCAAATACAGTAAAAAACAACATCCTCAAGTTACATCAATCGCATGAATGAGGCCGTTGATGTCTACAGCGATATGACGCTTGATTCCCGATACTTTCTTTCCGGCATCGTAGCTTTTTTACCAGCTATCCATGTGTTTTTTACGCCCATCTTGCTCACGATACATTTCGATTCATTTTTTTATTCACTTTTTCGAGAAGACTTATGCCATTCTCATCTACTGTCCGCCAAATCTGATAGTAGGAATAGACTGTTCCCCATGCATATGATAAAAAAAGAACAGGTTGATTTACAAGATCAGTTTGTTCAAAATCAAAAACAATTTATTTATCAATTATTTGGATTAACAGGGTAAAGGACGATTCCGGTAGGAATCCACATTGTTCTTTGGGATATATCCTTTATTTGCACCAGAAGAACCAAAAGAGGTCCATTATTTCACAGTGGATCTCTTTTTTCTCTGCTTTATACGAATTTGTAACATATATAAATGCTGTTAATGATTGGACAACGGATGGAGCAACTCTCCCAAGAAATATTAAGATCACAATTATAATTGATATTGCTAATCTCTTTCTTTTGAAATTTTCATTTTTAGGACTCTAGTAATATTAGGATGTGAAAAAAAAAGAAATTTCTCATCTAAAAATGGTTATACAAACCATTACATGAAAAGGTATGGTAAAATAGAGGAGACATGTGTATAGGGAATTCGAATTCGGGTCTTTTACCGAATTCGAATCTCTTCCCCATCAAGAGGTAAGATAGTGCAGGATAAGAACAACTAATGGATGTGTGAATTTATATATTTTTGTTAATTTTGTAAATAGGATGTAGACATGAAAACTTTTTTATAGTATGCGCAGTTTTTTAAAATAAAAACGGCCACATAAGATATTTTATGTGTACAAGAGGAGGAAATTTCTATGAAATCAACAGGTATTGTACGAAAAGTTGATGACCTTGGTCGGGTTGTGATACCGAAGGAAACGAGGCGTACACTCAACATTCACGAAAAAGACTCACTAGAAATACTGGTAGAAGGCGAAATGATTATTCTCCAAAAATATAAATCGTATGGTACTTGTCCCATTACAGGAGAAATTTCTTCCCAGCATATCAAGCTAGCGGATGGAAAGTTGACGTTGAGTCCAGAGGGGGCAAAACAATTATTAGCTGAATTAGAACAATACAAAGTAACGGTATGAAAAGAATAACTGCCATTATTTCTTTATTGAAGGACGGACTATGCCAATAGCCCCTTCTTTTATTATTATAACTACACAGTTATCTTAATTCTGTCATATCATAATGAAAGAGTCCATTACAATAAGTAATGGACTTCCACTAAAATGACAAAGAGTAGCTTGGTGTTATGTCAAGAAAAAAGACACATTAAACAGAGACATTTTATTCGTTACGCAGCTTGAGATTGTTGTTTTTCATAAAACCTTTTTTCAAATTGAATCGGTGATACATACTTCAGTGCAGAATGGCTACATTTTCGATTGTAAAATACTTCAATATATTTAAAAATACTGGATTTTGCTTCTTCTCGTGTTCTATATTTTTTCGGATAGACCCATTCTTTTTTTTATACACTATGAAAAGATTCAATCACTGCATTATCATAACAATTTCCTTTACGGCTCATACTTACTTGGAATTTTTCTTTTTTTTTAAGATTTTTTGATATTCATGAGAAGCATATTGACTCCCTCTATCGCTATGATGAATGATGTCTTCGGCAATCGTTTCTTGGGCTACAGCGCGTTGTAATGCCTGGATTACTAGTTCTTTGTCATACGAGCATCTATGTGCCAACCTATAATTTTTCGTGTGTATAAATCCATAATACTTGCTAAATACAACCAACCTTCATCTGTATGAATATATGTGATATCTGACATCCATATTTGATTCGGTTTATTGGCTACAAAATTTACTATCATGTACATTTGCGGTTGTAAATGCATACGACAATATAACACCTTCTGGTGTAGAACAGACATGAGTTTTATATCCCTTATACCAACCATAGCGAGTAGATTTTCCCCATTTCGCTTGAGAATCATATAAACTACTCCGTAAGGCTGTACTATCAATTAAAACGCACGGAATTAACCCTACATTCTTTTCTTGAAGAATTTGTTTATGAAGCAACGGAATTTCTTCGTTGCGAAACCAAGTGCCTACACGTGAAAAAGTAGATATATGAGGAACAAGCGAAAGGCCACAAGATACACGAAATGAAGGATATTGATGTAAAAAACGAGTTAACTTACGTAATGAATTAATCTGGAATACCGTTTTTATAAAAAAACATTTGAGTAAAGCTTTTCTACAGATGGGTGGGCGGCCTGTCATAGGCGGAACGCCTCCAATGGTTAAACTGTCTACGTAGGCAAATAAAATTTGTAAAATGGATTGATTTTGATCAAAATTGGTTATCATACTAGTAAATCCGTCCTTTCTGGAGATAGTTTTAGGATACTATCATTCTTCCAGGAAAACGGGTTTCTTTATGCATTCATTTTTGGATATTTATGAGTTTTGCAACACCCTCATTATACATTCGTAAGGGAAATCAGCTGTTTTTATTTTGTTTTGCTACTTTGTGCATCAGAATATCTAGGAACCCACTGACTAGGCGGGGGAATAACAATAGATTACCGAATATTTACTACAGTAAAAACTTGCCCTATTTAAAACACCTGAGTTCATCAGCACTTTTTTTGTCCGTTTTAAAGGCAAATATAATCAACTATTTATAGACATACGATGTTATAGTAGTTGTTGAAATCAAATCTTTATGTGCTGTATTTCTCTAACTGTTTCTTAAAATGTATCTGTTCACTTAAGCCCTAGTCTCTAGCTAGGGCTTATTCCCGTTTTTCTGTCCGTATATCTATCCCGAGAATTTCCGCGAATCATTTTATCTCTACTTAAATATCCTATAGAATGTTTAGGTAGATTAATTCTTAATGAACTCTATACATCATATTTTGTCTGTTTTCGGGACTGATTTGTTCATTTTTTATAAAGATAAGATGGTATAATTATAATTACTGGTAAACATCCAGTCGATATATTTGTCTATTTTTTTAATTTCTGTATCCTGCCAGCTAAGCCCTAGACCTTAATCTAGGGCTTAGCTATTTTCACTCTGTATAAATAGAGAGGTTTCCTATGTATACATCTGATGTTCTCCACTTACAAAAACAAATGGAAGAAAAAAAGAAACAACTGCGACGGTTGGTAAAAGCACACGGATATACAGACCCAATTGTTCTTGCTTCTAGCCAAGAACTAGACCAATTCGTGTATCTTTTTATGCGTGATTACTCTCCTCGAACAGTTAAATGTAAAAAATGATTCCAATTCATCAATATAATTGGAATCATTTTTTACATATGTCCTCTATATTTTATTATAATTGGACTGGTTCTATTGCAAAGTTTCTGGAGCTAGACTGTAGAAAAAATAAGATGGGGAGCATAACATATGGGATATTTTAATGGAAAACAATTTGAGATAGACATTATCTTGATAGCCGTCGGCTATTATTTAACGAATTTCCCGAAAGAATTCTCCTTCCTCAAGCGTGTGAAGGGCGTAGCCCAACGGTAGGTGGGCGATGAATTTCGGTACAGATCCAGGGCCGGGAACAGACCTTCACCATATAAGAGCAACCGATGTATCTGTGAACAGTTCACGTGGTAATTTTGATAATGGAGGAACTCCTCATTTAGAAGCAACAGATTGTAAATATGATAATGATTCTTGGGAACCTCGTGATAATGTAAAAGGAGAAATTGATCTTGAATTAAATGATAGAGTGAACAACAATACGTCTCCTTATATGGGACGAATATCGGCCTTACTACAATGGCATAAACAGGATCCAGTGGATGATTTGGAACGAAGGCGTAATGAACTTATTTATACAAAGTATCAACAGAATCGGAATCCATTTATTGATTATCCTGAATGGATTCAGCAAATTTGGAACTCATACTAAAATATTTTTATAATCAGTTATATTGTAAAAGTTTATTAAGAGGTAAAAAGATGATATTGTATATATCTGAATTTTATACAATTAGTCAACCTGTATTTTTAGATAATTAATAGTTAATCCATTTTGGTTAGTAAATGAATTGATAAATCTGTATGTAAGAGGTTAATTTTTAGTCATAATATATTAATCCTAATCAGGATTAATATTAAAATAGATTAATACTTGATCGATCATTTCTCGATGGTGTGCTGTTAAACAAGTTGTTAATTTTATTTGTGTATATTGTTTTAATTTGTATATTAAAGGGAGCAGTTTAATAGCGTTAGATCTAGTATGAGCAGTTATGTGAACATCTCGAAAAAAGACAGCCATTTTTTAGGGGATTCTGGGAATTGTGAAATGAGCAGAAAATAAATTAAAACCAAAAGGTAGATATCCCTCTTAGAAATGAAATATCTACCTTTTATGTTATAAATTCATTTTTTACATAAAAAATGATAAAAACATGGGTACAAAATAATTTGGCATTGGAATATGTATCATTATTATCCTCTTTAATACAATTATAAAATAATATTTTTAATAATTAGTTTCATAACAATGTACATTTAGAAACCACTGAGTAAAAAAGCTTATATTGAGAATTATACAAGAATTTACAAATTTTAAGTTTTTATAGAATTTCCAAGTAGAAGTCGGATATAAGGAATGAAGGTTTATTCTTTTTTGATTATATATGGCTTTCTAGTCCGTCTATTATTAGACTAGCTGCTTTATACGATTTTAATCCCCGCATATTTCAGATTCCTTTTTGATAAATAGATTTCCGGCTACAATGTCCTATTATTTCCATTGATTTTTCTAAAAATTTAGTATAAATTATAAATAAGTTCAAATAACAAGTTCAAATGAACTCTTAGGAAACTTATTTTTACAATTGCTAGATTGCAAAAAGGTGGGGGAGCAATGTGCTGGGAATTTTGGTTCATTCTCGCAGGTATCTTTCTTCTTGTAGAACTACTTTCTTTACAGCTTTATTTTCTTTGGCTTAGCATGGGATTTATCGTCGGAGGACTGATGTCCTTTATTGTTCCTGATGTTTTCACATTACAAATGATTGTCGGAATGATTATGAGTATCATTCTTACTATTTGTACTAAACCTATCACAACTCATTTTCAAACAACAATAGGTTTTAATAATACCGTAGACCAACTAACTGGGGAAACAGGAATGGTTATTCGAGATATACCACATGATGGTGAGGGGATAGTAAAAGTAGGTAAAGAAACTTGGACAGCTCGTTCGAGGGTGAAAATTAAATCTGGACAGAAAGTAATTGTGATGAGTAGAAAAAGTACCGTTTTATATGTGAAGGAGGAAAATAAATGAATATATTAGGGCTTATTATCATGATAGTTTTTATTAGTCTCGTTGTTCTTTCTATGGCATTAACTATAAAAATTGTTCCTCAGCAACAAGTCGGGGTTATTGAAAGACTAGGAAAATTCCAGCGTATTATGCAACCTGGATTAAATGTTTTGATTCCTTTTATTGATCGTGTTCGTATCTATCATGATTTAAGGATTCAGCAAACAAATGTCCCCCCACAAAAAGTAATCACAAAAGATAATGTACAAGTAGAAATTGATACGATTATTTTTTATCAAATTGTGGATCCAGAACTAGCAACATATGGGATATCCAATTATGAATATGGTGTGCGTAACATTACCTCCGCAACCATGCGTCAAATTATTGGAAACATGGAACTCGATGAAACTTTATCCGGACGCGAAAAAATTTCAATGGAAATTCGCCTCGCATTGGACGAAGCAACCGAAAGATGGGGCGTTCGTATTGAACGTGTGGAAATAGTAGATATTAACCCGCCTAAGGAAATACAAGAAGCAATGGAAAAACAAATGAAAGCAGAACGTAATAAACGTGCCATTATTTTAGAGGCAGAGGCTGCTAAGCAAGATAATGTCCTTCGTGCTGAGGGAGAAAAACAGAGTAAGATTTTAATGGCCGAGGGGGCAAAAGAAGCACGTATACGTGCCGCTGAAGGGATACGCGAGGCAAAAGATTTAGAAGCACAAGGGGAAGCAAGGGCTATTGAAACAATTGCTAAAGCAGAACAAAACCGAATAAAATGTATACGTACGGCAGGATTAGATGAACAATTTTTAGCTTATAAGTCATTTGAATCATTAATAGAAGTCGCCAAAGGGCCTGCAAATAAAGTCTTTCTTCCATCAAATGTGGTTGAGACGCTAGGCACTCTTGGAGCTATTGGAGAAATCTTTACAGACAAAAATAAAAAGACATTGACTTCATCCTCTGTAATAGAAGAAACCGAATAGGTAATATTCTCAGCTGAAGTCTAATAGGCTCATATTGAGTTCAGCCACATATACATCACGACAGCTTAAAGAAAAATAGTAATAATAGTCGACGACTATGAAGTGACCTCCAAAAGTTAGACAGAGCGTTTCATTAGGCAGCCTCTAGAGTATGAGCCGGTATTGTAAGAGAGCACTGAAAAACTTACGTTTTTTATAAATAAATTTATTTTTGAGAAAGATAGGGCGTTTCTTGTTCAATTTGGAACAGGAAACGCCCTATCTTTTTGTCTATTCATTATCCTTTTTCATTCAGAAGCTTCAAGATTCTTTTTAGATTGACAATGAATATCGTTGTTGCTCCCGGAATGAGCTCTAGTGCTAAAACTTCAGGCCACTTGAAAATACTATATTAAGCTTGGACATACTAATACTATTATTCTTAAAAAGGTGTGTAATTAGTATGAAAAAGGCAACTTCGTTTAAATGGAAGTACTATCAGCCAAATATTATTTTTTTAACCGTGTGCTGGTAGCTACGGTACAATCTCAGTTTTCATGATTTGGTAGAAGTGATGGAAGAACGAGGACTATACTTAACCTATACAACCATTATGCGGTGGGGTCATCAATATGGGCCTGAATTAGATAAGTGAATTCGACGTCATCTCAAACAAACAACTGACTTCTAGAGAATAGATAAGACGTACATAAAAATAAAAGGACAATGGATGTACCAGATAAAATATCTAAATAACATCGTGGAGCAAGATCATCGTTGCATTAGAAAATGATCAGTCTGTTCAAAATCAAAAACAATTCATTCATCAATTATTTGGATTAACAGGATAAAGGACGATTCAGGAAGGAATTCTTCGTTTTGCCTTTTATAAAAGGACATTTTATAAAAGGCAAAACGAAGAATTCGTTGTTATAGTGATAAAGGCCTAACTTTGAGTTGATGAAATTCCTGGATGCTTTTTTGACTCTTTTTTAATGTAAAGATTTTTCAAAGAGTCCTTATAATCTATTACGCTTGAGCCAAAAATCGTTTTCAGCTTGAGAGCGCGCTTCAATCTAAGCGGTGTTAGCAACACATGAATAAAATGACTTGAAAAACTGAATTATTTTTTAATATGAAAGGTATGAAAAAACATTATGAAAAAACAACTTGTAACCTATATGATGCTTACTTCACTTGTAACCACGGGGGTATGCCAACTCAATTATGTATTTGGCCCCTCTGTAGTTCATGCGGAACAGCTAGAAGAATTGGATCTTTCATCAGCTTTACGAAAACTTGGGGCGCATGCTAAAGTAACGCCATTACAAATTGATCAAACATTAATACATCCTACTATCAATTTAGTGGAAATTCCTGCACTAAATTCAACACACCAGGAGATTAAAAACGCTATGCAAGAATGGTCAGAAAACCTATATCCATTTTTAGTTGAATTATCTTCTCGTGGGCAAGTATTTGTAGATAAGTTTGATAGTTATTATCCCATTCTACAAGACTTGAATGAAAATCCAGAAAAACAAGAGGAGAAAACAGAACGATTAGAGGCATTGAAAAAAACAATTCGATTGAATCAATCAAAAATTCAAAGTTATATAAATGAATTGGAAACATTTCAGAACGGACTTACAAAAAAAATCTCTAAATTAGATAAACATGTAGAGAAAGGGCAAGACTTTCTTGGTAAAGACGGCAAAATCAATTCTTTAAAAGAGGAGATTAAGACCGCACAAGAAGCAATTTCAAAAGACTTGAACGGAATTGCCTTGATACCTGGCTCAATGAACGCCGCTGGATTCGGTGTATTTAAAGAGGTTTATATACTGGCAAAAGATATTATAAAACCTGTTGCAGAAACAGCGGCAGCAGTTGTAAATAAAGGAAAAGAAATAGAAAAGTCTATACAGGATGCTGAAAAAACAGCTGAAGAAAGCGCGAGAGCAGCGGGTAAAACGGAACAAGAAATTGAAGCTGCGAAAAAAGCGGCTCGTCAAGAAATAGAAAAAGATAAAAAAGCAGAATTAAGCGCGGCAGCAAATGCAAAAGCAAAAGAATATGATTTAATTACTATACTAGATCCCAAGCGAATCGATGAAATAACAAATGCATTTGGAAAAGTCACCACTTTAACTGTAGAAAATAAGACAGCTTTAAATGATTTATCGGTACAAAATGAAAAACTATATAATATGACTCAAAAGTTACAAATAGCAGACTTACAAAAAGCGAGCATGCTTCTTATGCAAAACGATATTCATCTTTTTGCTGAACAAATAAATGAAGAAATTAATCTTTTAACTCAATATAAAAAAGATTGGAATGAAATAAATACGAGTATCGATTATGCATCTCAAGCTGAAACAGCAAAAGATACACGTGAAGCTTTAAAAAGGGTAAAAAGCTTACGAAATCAATTAGAAAAACAACTAACTAGTTTTGATACAAATTAGAAACATTTCAACATCAAGTTAAAATGTATTTCACATTCTGGAGGACAATATGAAAAAAATGAATTATAAAGTACTCACATTAGCAACACTAGCTACTATTATGGGCGCTAGCCAGACGCTTCCTCTTCATACATTTGCCCAAGAAAAAGTTGTTCAAAAAGAGGATAAATATCAATTAGGGCCAGAAGGAATAAAAACGGCATTAGCAGAGACTGGATCTCACATCATTGCTATGAACTTATATGCAAATACAATGTTAAAACAACCTGATATTAATCTTTCTGATTTATCTTTAGGCGCAGAAGGGGATGTGTTAAAAGATAATATTAAAAAACATCAAATCACAGCAAGGTCGAATGCAACTTACTGGTTTGATAAGGCAAAACCCCAAATTCATACTGTGGCAAATGGTATTGTCAATTATAATGCGCAATTTCAAGAATATTATACAACATTAGTAGACGCAGCAAAGACAGGTGCTACAGAAACCATCAAAGAAGGTTTAGAGGACTTTTGTGAAACACTGAGTGAAAACGCTGATAAGGCTGACAAAGTCATTACCATGTTGAACGAATTTAAAGGGAAATTATACAATGACACGGCAGCATTACGAACAGATGTAGATGGTACAACAGATACAATTGGGCTGACTACGCTATTAGCAGGTAACAACGCTCTTATTCCACAATTAAAAAAAGAAGTTGAAGAGTTAGAGTCTGTGAAAAATCAGCACTTTAAGGATATATTAGGATGGGGAATTGGTGGCGGCGTTGGTACGGTTGTTTTATTAGGGGGCGCGATTGGAGGAGGAGTAGCAATAGTAGTAACAGGTGGGACCGCAACACCATTGGTGATTGGGGGGCTTACCGCCTTAACAGCCGCTGGTATTGGGTTAGGAACAGCATCGGGTGTGATGCTAGCAAATCATTTTAAAGCACATGATGACGCTGCTGACAAGATTCATAAATTAAATGCACAAGCAGATCAAGCCCAACAAGCTATCATTTCATTAACCGCTGCAAAAGCAAATCTAACGACGCTTTATCAAACAGTGGATCAGGCGATTTCTTCCCTTACAGAAATGAAAAAACAGTGGACAAAAATGTCGACAAATTACAAAATATTAATTGAGAATGTTGATAATATGGATTCAGCAGCATTATCTCTATTAGAAGATGATTTAGCTGTAGCTCAGAAGGAGTGGCAAAATATTTATGAGAAAACCGTACAAATCATAAAAGATATGCCACAGAAAGAAGAAACACGCTAATAGTGCATGATGGACTTGTCTTGACTATAGGAGAAAAGCTGTTTGCTTCATAGTCAAGACAGTTCTATCAGAAAAAAACTTTTTATTTTAGTAGTTAAACATGGATGTGTTATCTACTAAAATAAAAAGTTTACTTATATTTTTGATGTACTTATATCAATTATATGCATTCATATAATTTCAAACCTTAAAATGCAGATTCTTTAAATGAAAGAGCTTCAACAAGTGTTACTTAAAAGGAGGATAAAATAATGAAAAAGATTCCACATAAGATACTAATTACAGCAACTGTATTAACGTTTACAACAGTAAATTTAGTTATTTCTACTGCAACCTTTGCAAGTGAAATGGATAATAAGCAAACAAGTCCCGATATACTTTTTGAAGATAAAATATGGGAAGATACCTTACGAAAATCAGGTGATTTTGCTCAAATAATGAACCAGTATTCATATGTATTATTACGTAATCCAATGGTTACATTTGAAGGAGTTGACATGAAAGAAAAGCCAACTCTACCAAGTACTATTAAACAGCATCAAGAAAATGCAATTGAACATGCTAACACATGGGATAGTAAAGTAAAAAAAGAATTTCTGAGTGTTTTAGACGGAACTTTAGAATTTTCAGACACTTTCAAAGACTATTATACTGGTTTTGCTAAAGTACTAGAAGAAAAAGACACAGATGGTGTCGTAGAATATTTAACAGAATTCCAGATACATATTAAAGAAAATAGCGAAAAAGCAAAGCGATTAATAGGTACGTTACGCCAGTTTAAATATGACATCAGTACAGATTACCGTGAATTTAAGCAGGATAAATCAGATTTACACACTATCTTAACAACGAAAACTAAGGGATTAGAGGAGGATGAACGAAATCTACAAGAACTTCTAAGCAAGCAAAATAAAGTAGGATTCCAGGATACTATAGTCAAAATAGCATTGGGAGGGACTATGGCATCACCATTTGGTATCGTCCTGATTCCGTATCTATTGACGACTAAAAATAAGAAAAAAGAACTGGAATCTATTATAGGACAATTACAAGGGACAATCGATCTGGAAAAATCTATTAACCGAATTGTATCAATTGCATATGACAGTTTGGAAGAGATGAGCCTAGCTCTTGATCCTGCAATAAGCACTTTAGAAACTATGGCTACAGAATGGGATGATTTAGATAACAAATATGAAGGTATAGTGAAGGACCTTCAAAATGCAGATCAAAAAGTAAAAGATCAAAAATTCACTTTTTTACAGAAGACCCTAGATGGAGCAAACAATAAGTGGCAGCAAATAGCCCATACAGTATCTGTAATCAAACAAGGGGTAAAAGAATTCAAAGTTGAAGACTGAACTTTTTGTGAGGATATTTACCTAATTAGCAGTTGATTAGTTTTATATGAATGAAAATGAAAATGAAAATGAAAACATACATTTCAATCATGTTGTTTAAATATTTTTCAAACGAAGTAGCATACCATGTGGTATGCTTTTTTCTATTTGGAGTTTTCGTATGGCAATGAGTTTGGTTTTATCGCCATCAACAGTTCTGTTAAAAATCTCAAATCAAAACTATATAAATTAAGTTTAATATTTTAACAGTTGCTCCACACCTAATCTTTGTAAAATCTTTTCTGGGCATTGAGCGATATATTCTAAAAAAGACACTACAACACATGTACGTATTTCCTCTTGAAATGCATGAAAATGGTTAGAAATATGTGTTTCATCTTCATAGAACAGTATCATATCTTTGGATAAGTTCTTTTATCCAGTTTAACTCCCGTAATTCCTTATCCGTCAAAAAAAGAAAATTCATATTTTCGACTTCTCTTTTTCGACGGATATAGCATAAATTGTTTACCTTTAAAATATCTGATTTTGGATTCTCCTTATTCTAGTTTACAAAAGTTTATCTTCCTTTCAAAAACTTTGTAGCAGAACCTAATTTGGTAATACGAACCTTATTATTGAAAAAATCTCATGATTAAAATGAATCTTTTAGTTTGAAAATGTAATTATATGTCTGTTATATTAGAGCAACATACTCGACTTTCTCAATACAAAATATAAGAAAACCATGTAGAATAATAAGTATTATTAATTTATCCTCTAAAGTATATTTTCCCTTCACATAAAGGTTATATTTTTAGGTTTATTATACCAAATACAACAAAGAAAAATGTTTTATTAAAAAAAAACGCGAAAGGGATGATGACATATCGAACTCAAGCTAGTTTTACATTCTGTATTTAAAGATCTTTTCCAAGAGTATGAAAATGTACACTCTAAGATGTATTTCACATTTCAAAAATTAGAAGATGATTTTGTTTTTACAGATATTTGTCCAGAACTACTAAATTTAATTTTTCAAAAACGAGATGATTTAGTTGGGAAATCAGTGGATACCGCTCTCCATATAGGAGATAAAATAACAAGAAAAAAACTCAAACAACTGTATACGTTAGCATGGAATCAAAAAAAAGTTGTATTTTATTATTTTCCAGATAAAAACCCTGATGTTTTTATCATTACTTATCTAGAATCTCAAAAAGATTATAATCAGACTACAAAAGTCATGGGGCGTTGTATAGCCGTCTATAAAAGGGATTTACAATATCCTTTGCAACATGCCGAACAGGTTCTGGCCCTTTAACTGCCCCATGTTATACAGAATCCTAATAGGGGATATGATGTTATGCATCAAAATTTTATTTTTGTATATTTTTAATTGTTTGACGCATAATTTTGAGGGTTTGTATTAAAAATACTAATTCCTCTTTTGAAATCGCTTCTCCGTTTAAGGTGAAGCGATAGCATTCTAACAATGTTAGATCCTCTATATCCAAAATTTTTTTACTTGTTACATTCGAATGAACAATTAAATCACATATTTCCATATTGTATACGGTAGCAATTTTATGAAGTAAATCCAAGGTGGGGGGATAAACCCCCCTTTCAACTTTAGACAGGTTACTATAATCATATTTAATTTTCCTAGCCAAACTCTGTAGAGTATCACCAAACCTTTTTCGTGTTTCTTTAATTTTGAAGTGCATTTTTTCCCCTCCTCTTTATTCATTCTAATACAAATAATTATCTCAAACTCAAAGTACCCAAAGAGGTGTTTGTACGGAATAGCATTGAGTATTCAGCTGGTATCTGTTGAAATATATGTGATTTTACTTCCTAAGTATAGTATTTTCTATCTCTATAGTTGATTGAGAGATTTTATTTTTGTGCCATTTTTATAGGAAATCCCTTGGAAAATTAATATGTGGGGTACACATTGAATTATTACACTTCATGTAGTGTAGTATTTTAAGGTAGCTGTGTAGTTGCGAAGCTGGCAAAAGAATTATTAACTTATCCAGTGCTACCTGAGATAATAATATGTATAATGAATATCAACCAACTATGTAATGAGCATTTATGCGACTTGTTGCTAGATTTACAAAATGAACTGGTCAAGAAAAACTGGAACACGAAATAGATTATGCAATAGATTTTGAATACTGATACGGAGTCATTCCATTTAATGATGAGTGTGGACGAATGGAATGGTAATACATATAAATAAATTCAGCTACTAACTGCGTTACATGAGCGAGAGAAATCAATTTTTCTCCATGCAAACATTATTCAATCCCAGCGTTATCCCAACAGTCCCCCTCGCGGGACATGCTTTGTTGAATCTTTTGTTACTTACAAAAATCAGTAACCGTATAACTCGTAAACTGGGATCCTTGATCACTATGAAATACAATCTTTTTGTGACTCCCATAAACATTTCTAATTTGCTGAATTGTATCCTTTACTAGTTGCGCATCTTGATGAGTATCCAAAGAATAACCAAGCACCCGCGCCGGGTGCTACTATCTAATGCAGCACAAAAATACACATTTACTAAACGAAATTCTGTAATATCACATACAACTGTTGGAACATCTTTCTGACCAGGTTTAAAGGAACGCTCAAGTACATTTGGAAATATAGGATGGTCTTGCTTTCTTTTTTAGAATACGTGACAAATTTTGACTTCAATCCAGCTAGACATAAAGCTTGTCTTACTTGAGATAAGCTCACCCTAACGTCTCTATTTATAAGATAACGGTACAGCTTTCGATATCCCACTCTACCTTTTAAACGTTTAAATTGCATGACAATATAAGCCGCTGTCTTTTTACGTTTTTTCTGACCTCCAGTGGCTTTACGATGAAAATAGTCTAAAAACCACTAACAGACACTTGTAATCGATAGCAACGCCAGTGCACTCCAAATATATGGTGATATCGTTTGATAAACTAAAAATGTGTTAGTTTTGTTTTTTACCAGAGAAGGTTGACGCTTTTTAAAATTCATTTTCCTTTTTTCATTCCTGGATTTCTCTTCGTAAAGAACGTAGTTCTGCCATGGCAGTTCCCTTATTATCTAAAAATGGAGAAGAATATTTTTTCATCCATGAATTAGGAGTCCCATGTCCTAGATCAAATTCCCTTTGAATACTAGAGATTGTACGCCCTTCTTTGATTACCAATTCAACACATTGTTTTTTAAACGTTTCATCATACTGTTTTTTCATCTGAAACACCTCTTATATAGAATAATTTATCTCTATACTGTGTTCCAGTTTTACTGTACCATCTCAAAATAAACTAACACCTGATAGGAAGATACTGTGAACCCTTCTTTTCATGATACAAAAAAAAACTAATTTTCGATATATGTAATTGTGAAATACTAGTTGTCTTTTATTGAGAAATTTAAATGAGGTACAACTACATGCATAATAATCTGCTTTGGGGCAAACTTCTGCCCTCGAAGAGTTTGTCCTTTTTTGATCATATACATAGCTTCTATTCCGGTAATCATTTTTATAGCTGTAGGGAATGATTTCAATCCTAGCATATTCCAAATCCGTTTTTTGATAAACCGATGATCTTGCTCAATGATATTGTTTACGTATTTTTTTACACGAAGTGGTATACCGTGTGGTATACACTTTTCTTCCTTTAGTTCACGTACTGCAACAGGATAGGCTTTATCGCCATCAGCAGTTATCGAACGAGGTTTTGTGGCATGACCAGAGGCCAAGACTTTCTTTAGAAAACGTTTGGCAGCCTTCGCATCTCTTTTACGACTTAAATAAAAATCAATCGTGTTTCCTTCAGAATCATTTTGATGTATGTTTCATCCACACGCCAAGAATCATTGGTTGGTTTCAAATGTTTTCGAATACGCTCATTTAATTCTGGTCCATATTGATGCACCCATCGCATAATTGTTGTATGTACTAAGAATAATCCTCTTTCCTCCATCACTTCCACTAAATCACGAAGACTTAAAGTGTACCGCAGGTACCAACGTACGGTTAATACAATGATATCAGGCTGATACTGTTTCCATTTGAATATATTTTCTTTTTCCATACTGATCACACACCTTTTTTTAGTAATAGCACCAGTATTGCCAAGTTTGAAAGAGCATTTTCAAATCATTTCGCTTTTTTGCACCAGAACCAAAAATGAAGGGGTAAAATATTGATATAATTCCTCAGCAAATAATTGAAGTTCATCTTGAATCGAAAGATTCATAAAAAATGCCCTCCTTTCTGTGTATTTCTACAAAAAGAATAATGATTTTTTCGCTATATGGATACAAATTTATCTTGACTTGATAGTGAAGTATGGCGCCTACTAATACCTTATATAAAGTATAATTAATTGTAAGACTATTTGTATTAGTTCTTCATTTCAATACAGATACCATTTAAAGGAGAGATAAAGCAATGAAACTCAGCAAATTACAAAAAGGGGATTTAATTGGAATCTATTCCCCTTCATCACCAGCAACTTATACAGCGCCTAAAAGATTTGATCGAGCAAAAAAATTTTTGATGAGCAAGGGATTTAATATAATAGAAGGAAATTTAACTGTGAAACATGATAACTACCGATCTGGAAGCATTAAAGAAAGAGCAGAAGAACTTAATAAATTAATAAGGAACCCTAACATCAAATGTATAATGTCAACCATTGGTGGAATGAACTCAAATTCAATATTACCTTATATTGATTATGAGGCATTTATAAAAAATCCTAAAATAATGATAGGTTATTCAGATGTTACTGCGATATTACTAGGAATATACGCAAAAACTGGGATAAATACATTTTATGGGCCTGCACTAATCCCTTCATTCGGTGAATTTGAGCCATTTGTTAATTTTACATACGAATATTTTAGCGACATGTTGGAAAAAACGCAGAAACTACCATATAATATTAAAAAACCACCCTACTGGACGGATGAATTTATAAATTGGGAAGAAAAAGCTAGGGAAAAACAACGAACGGAAAATGATTGGATTTGCGTAAATAGTGGAAAAGCAACAGGTAGATTCATTGGAGGGAATTTAGATACTTTAACTGGCATTTGGGGTAGTGAATACATGCCTGAGATAAAAGAAGGAGATATCCTTTTTATCGAGGATACAACGAAAGATGCTGCTACTATTGAAAGAAGTTTTTCATTACTCAAAGTCAATGGAATATTTGATAAAATTTCTGGTTTAATCCTTGGAAAACATGAGCAATTTAACGATAATGGTACAAATAAAAAACCATATGAGATTCTATTAGAGGTTTTAAATGGTATTAACATACCCTTTATTGCAGAATTTGATTGCTGCCATACTCACCCGATGTTAACTGTCCCAATTGGTATTAAAATAGAGATGGATGCAACAAATAAAACAATAGCAATTCTTGAAGAATGGATAAATTAACCCCATTAAATACTAAAAGACTGATTAATCTAAACATGGATTAATCAGTCTTTTTAGTTAGTTATTTGGGAAATTCAGCTCTTTTTTCCCTTTTGGGGGTGTTAACTTTTCTTAAGTTGATGGGCATGTATAGTGACCCCTATAACAAAAAAATAGCACCTACTAACAGTGCCATTTTGAATTATGTTTGTTATGTTAATGATTCTAAAAATTTCTGTATATCTTCTACTCTCAGCCCTGTAAATTTTGCAATATCCTCTACAGGCATTCCATTTTTATGCATGCCACGAATTAATTGTGCAGGCTCAGCTAGTTTCCCTTCTTCCTTGCCTTCCTCACGAGCATGTGCTAATTTAAAGCTTGTTCATCAAATAAAACCTTTTCTCTGGCTTCATATTGTAATCGAAAGGAACTGTTTTGGCTCATGTCTTCCCATTTATTCATTGCCTTCTGTAGCATTGGGTCTTGATTCATCGCAATTTCCTCCAGTGTATGGGTTAATGATTTTAGTCTAACATCACTTTTTTGAGGACTGTTCCCACAACACATTCTATACATATAGGCTTTTCTTTTGTATGGTAGACGCTATTTTGATATGATATATACGTATAAACACTTGCAAAATCACAAACACAACAAAGACAGTCTGGCATAACTGTCTTTGTTGTGTTTTTTCATAAAAAAAAGCGGTCCAAAGTCCGCCTCTTTTATGCTTGTTCTATGATTTTCTTTACTTCTTCAATCGTGAGTTCACTTGCTTGTGCAATAGTTTCTATTGGAATCTGTAATCGATGCATACCGAGAATCATTTGACGTTTTCCTTCTCGAAGTCCTTCACCTCTACCTTCTTCTCTACCTTGTTCCCGTCCTTTATTTAACGCGTGTGCAAGGCCTGCCGCTTCATCCATCAAAATCTTTTCGCGTGCTTCGTATGCTTGACGGAACGAAGCATCTTGGCTCATGTGCTCCCATTTATCCATTGCCTTTTGTAAAATTGGATCTTGATTCATTGCAATCGCCTCCAGAGTATGTGTTAAATGCTCATCTTCATTAGCTGGTAATAGTAATAACCACCGAACAAAAGAATCTTCCCACGGATTCACTTTCTCTTCGCGCCATTGCTGTAGCAATTTTGGAATTTCCACGACATGAATTTCGATATCATCACTTAAAAGTTGCTGCTGTTGCATATTCCACAGTTTCCCCGTCGTATGAAATGCTTCATAGTCTTTAAACATGACAAAGTTCAATAAGTTGATTGTAATGGTTTTATGCAATGAGCTGTAGGGCATTCCCTTTTTTAATTGAGATGCATAGAGCTTACTCCAATAATAAAGGGAACGCTTTAAAAGGTCATGATTATTGTTCAACTGGATTTCAATGTTAATTTTGGTTCCAGTGTCTAATGTAGCCGATACGTCTAGAATCGATAATTTATCCTCTTCATGTTCTCGATGTAAATGTGGATCTTCGAATTGAAGGGATTGAATGGGAGATTCCAATGAATCAGCTAACATTGCATTTAGAAATGTTAACAAAATATCTTCGCTTCCGGATGTCCCGAATAATTGTTTAAAGGCAAAATCAATACGTAAATTGACCAATTTTTGATTGGACATGAGCTTCCTCTCCCTGTCTGATAAGATCTCTTTTTTCTTATTGTACATAAAAACAAATTGAACATGCAAACAGGCTCTTATGATTAACATAAGAGCCTCACTGCAGATACATACAATAGATTAGATAACGACCATAACCTGACTTGAAAAACACCTAAAAATTTTCACAAAAGAAATCATATTTAGTATACACCTAATTAGAAATATATACAAAGAATGGTGAAACACATCGCTTTTTCATCATTGATTTATGATATGATATACTTGCGGATTCGGTTTGTGCAACAAGCTATGTAGGGATAATATACGTTTCACAATCAGCACATTTTCTGAAAGTAGCATATCTTACTACTCATAAGGCATGCTATGTTAATAATGTTCAAATAAAAAACGTCTTTTATGTGCTGATAAAAGACGTTTTTTTATGCCTAAAACCGCATAATGCAGCCCTTTCTCCAAGAAGTAAAAGACAAGATCTTTCAGTCTCCTGTTGTCCATTTTGATGAAACCGGTATGCGAGTAGAAAATAAAA
>NZ_JBNPJZ010000063.1:0-19006 GCF_050312695.1 Bacillus sp. AF62
TACTTGTATAATTATGTATCATAGAAAATATCCTTTTTTGTACAGATTATACCATAGATTCTAAACAGGTTCTTAGAAAAAATCTAGTTGAACGGATTCTTACTTAATCTTAGGCTGCTGGACATGTTGTGATATCCCATCGTCATCAAGCTAAGAAAATAAACTTGGTTGCCATAAAAAAACATAATGTTTTCATTTAAAGGCTTGGAGATGAAATTTCATCATCTTCATCACGTTTGACCTTCAGGAAATAAAAAGTTAAACGATTATACAAATACACTAAAACGAAAAACTGGTAGTCCTTCTATCTAAGATGTAGAAGGACTACCAGTTATTTTTTTGACAAAATTAGGAGTTATATTCATGAAAGTGGAGAACATAATTCGTATTTTACGTAAAGAGAAAAATTTTCCCCTAGAATATTAAGCTAAATCTCTTGGTGTGACGGTTAATTTAAGTTTCACTTTATGACTTGTAAAGGGCTGTTCAATGCATCGTACTATTAAAAAATCTAAATTAAATCATTAAATTGCGATAAAATGTGGTCGGAAATAATGAAATTTTAGGAAAAATAAGGTACACTAGTCTATGATTTTAGTTGAAAATCGTTTGACGTTAATGCATACGGGGGAAAAATTGATGAACAACAATACAACAAATGAATCAGTTGAAGAAATTGATCAAAAACGAGTAAGATCAAACAAACGTTATACAAATTGGAAGTTTATCGCAGCGGGTATTGGTGTAATTGCACTTCTTATTGGAGGAATGAGTTATTATCAGGCAACTCACTTCAATTCGAATGTTACAATTAATGACACAAAAGTTGGTGGTCTGAGCGCTGATCAGGCAATACAGAAATTAAAGAAATCTGGACTAGCAAACAAAGTCTATGTTGATGAACAACAAATTTTAGATGAAAAAGATACAAAAACGGAACTTACGGAAAAAGATTTGCCTCAAGTTAAGAAACTATTAAAAAACCAGTGGACATTTTTCCCTTCCTCAAAGGGAGAAAATTATTCATTGCTACCAGAGAAGGCAGATCAGTATCGTAGTGAAACGATGAAAAAACTTGTAGAAGAAAAGCTCATCTCTATGAATGAGAAATTAAAAGCGCCTCAAGATGCTATGGCGAAGCTAGAACAAGGGAAAATTGTTATTTCGAAAAGTGTTGAAGGAAAACAGTATGATGTTACTAGTCTACTGAAAGATTATGATAAGCAAAAATATAAAAGCGAAATTCATCTGAAGTCTGCATACATAAAACCTATTAAAGAAGACGACCCGATTGTCAAAAAAGAGGAGAAAGCACTACAGAATCTTCTTGGGCAGTCTGTTGAGTATAAAGTGCAGGATGAAGTTTATCCTTTAAAAGCGAAAGATTTAATTCAAAATGCCTCTATGTCAAAGGATATGAAAGTTACAATTGATGCGAGTGACATTAAGAAGAAAATTACTGAAATTAATAATGCCAAATCAACATTAAATAAAGATTTCTCATTTAAAACGCATTCCGGTTCAGTCATATCAGTAAAAGGACAAGGATACGGCTGGGCACTAGATGTTGAAAAAGAAACTAAACAAGTTCAACAAGCCTTTGAGAAAGGCGAAAAGTCGCTTTCTGCTTCTAATATTCACGGAAATGGTTGGGAGAAGGAAGGTATCGGTTATAAAACAACATCGAATAATGGCATCGGAGACACGTATGCAGAAGTTTCAATTGCAGAGCAACAAATTTGGATTTACAAAGATGGAAAATTAGTCGTTACAACAAATGTAGTAACGGGTAAACATAGCACGGGTGAAGATACATCACCAGGTGTGTGGTACGTCCTATACAAACGAACACCATACACGCTAAGAGGTAGCGCAGTAGGGAAAGCTGATTATGCAGTTAAAGTAGATTACTGGGTTCCATTCACCAATAGCGGTCAAGGATTCCACGATGCCGGCTGGCGAAAAGACTGGGGAAATAATGCTTATTTAACAGGAGGATCAGGTGGGTGTGTGAACCTTCTTCCTAATGTTGCAAAAACTGTATATGATAGTTTGAACACGTATGATCCAGTTATCGTGTACTAGAAAATAGCTACGTATCAAGAAATAAACAAAGCAGGAAATCTTATCTGATGGTATATGAAAAAAACACCTCTTGCATTCGCATACTAAGTGTGCAAATGTAATGGAGGTGTTTTTGTTTGAATATAAAAGTGTATTGCTTATAAGAAACAAAGTAGAAAGAGATTAAGAATAAGTATTCAAATAATCAATAAAATTGACAATGAATATCATTTTCACTTAATATAGAATCGTCGCATTTAATTAGACATGAATTTTTTGTTAATATAATAGATTTCTATTAAGTTGTCATATTTACGAACTATCATTAAATATTTGAAGAATTTAAACGTAGGAAAGGGTAATATAAAATGAACTGGAAAAAAGGCGGGTTATGGGTTATTATTTTTTTCGTTGTAAAAGGCACGATTTCTACACTTTTAATCGTTACAGGTGCTAAATATTTTGATTTATCATTTATGCAACTTATCTTATTAATTCTGACCTTATTAGTGATTTCTCTAATAAGTCGAAAGTTACTGTATAGACATAAACAAAACAAAAAGCAAAAAGAGCTAAATATATAATGAAGCCCCAGAGACCGTTGGATTTCTGGGGTTTTATTTCAATAGTTTTTTTCGCATCCACATGAATTTAACAGAAAAGGTTGTCCAAAATGATAAAATCGTTGATGTTTAAAATGCGTCAGTTATTTTTACATAAGGATTGTAGAGAGCCTTTGAATCAATCTTTATTCTGAAGCTACAGACACGCATAAATTATGCTCTTTTTTCAATTGGTAGTTTAAATGTAAAAGTACTGCCTTCTCCTAATTCACTTTCAACTGTAATTTCTCCTCCGTGTAGTTCGACAATCCATTTTACCATCGACAATCCTAAACCTGTGTTTCCGATGTTTGAAGATGTGCGTGCTGCATCAACTCGATAGAAGCGGTCCCATATTTTATTAATATGTTGCTCGCTGATGCCGATGCCATTATCGGAGACTTTACCTATTATGTTGGTTTCATCACGGAATAGTTGCATATGCACAGTTCCGCTCGCTTTACTATAAGTAATCGCATTCGTTAGTAAATTCATTAATAAACGCATCATCAATGTTTGATCTGCTTTAATAAATAGGTCTTCCTCTATATTAGTTGTTATATCAATCGAAGCTTCTTGAATCATTAATGAAAGCTCTTCTACAACGATTTTCGTTAATTCACTCATATTGATACATTCAAATTGGAAAGTATTATGGTTTCCTTGGTCAGCTCGTGCTAATAATAAGAGTTGTGAGATTAGAGCGGACATTTTACGTGATTGTTTTAAAATTACTTCTAACGATTCTTCCATTTCTTTCGGATTATTTCTCTGCGATAAAGCGTATTCGCATTGCGAAATAATAACAGATGTTGGTGTTCTTAATTCATGAGATGCGTCAGATGTAAATTGTTTTTCACTTTCGAATGATGTCTCCAATCGCTCAAACATTTTGTCAAAGGTTTGTGCTAAATGATACATTTCGTCTTTCGGTGAACCTTGTAAATTAATTCTCTTCGAAAGGTCTTTACCATCACCAATTTTACTGGCTGAATCACTCATTTGTTGCACAGGTCGAAACGCCCTTTGCGTGATAAAATATCCTCCGAATGCCGCAATGAGAATAAGTAATGGGAATGAGATGATTGTTACCACGATAAGCGTATTCATCGTTGAGGATAATTGGTTCATAGTCATTATTCCACGAACCCAGACTTGCTCATCGCCGCCTGCATTATGGAGAAAATCATATACTATCCATTCTTTATTGCCATCTTTAATGGTTTGTATTTCATCAGATTTAAGCGATATCTTTTTATTAAAGCTTGTTGGACTATGTCCTACCAACAGCTCACCTTGTTTACTATAAATGCTTATATTTACTCCATCTTCTAAGGTTTCAAAATCATCGTCAATCTTTAACTGTCCATGCTTATATTCGATATCTTCCATACTTTCTTTTACTGTGCTCTTTAATTGATTTTTCATATTAAAAAGCAAAACTTTATCTGAAGAAGTTAAAATAAAAGCTAACATGAGTGCCATAATAATTACAATTAGCCCCGTATACCACAGGGTCACTCTCATTTTTATTGATAGTCTTTTCATGATTCTACTCGTAATACGTAACCAGTTCCTCGTACTGTATGAATTAACTTCGTTTCAAACTGGCTATCAATTTTTTTGCGAAGATAGCGGACGTAAACATCAATAATATTCGAGCCACCTTCATAGTCGTAATTCCACACATGTTGCTCAATTTTATCTCGTGTCAGCACAACTTCTTTATTACGGATCATATATTCTAAAATAGCAAATTCTTTACTGGAAAGAGTGATAACTTGGTCTCCTCTTGTTACTTTATGCATATTGCAATCTACCACTAGGTCAGCGATTTCAAACACATTAGATGTATTTCCTGTTTTTCTTCGCATTAACACTCGAATTCTTGCTAACAGTTCGTCAAAAGCAAACGGCTTTACTAAATAATCATCCGCACCTAAGTCGAGTCCTGTTACACGATCATCAATTGTATCTTTAGCTGTAAGAAGCAAGACCGGAGTTGTATTATTGTCCGCGCGTAATCTTTGTAATACTTGTAAACCATCTATTCCTGGAATCATAATGTCAAGTACAATCAAATCGTAGGTAGCCATGTTTATATAATCCAGGGCATCTTCTCCATTCCCACATGCATCGACACTATAATGTTCTGCATTTAATCGTTTTACCAATATATTTTGTAAGTCTTGTTCATCTTCGACAATAAGAACTCGCATTAACATTCTCCTTTTCTTCTTATTAATATGTATCACTATAATTCCAAAACATTAAAGAAAGATTAGAAACTAGTTAATTATATCATTTTATCCCGCATTAACGGGCAGTAAGACTCCTCCCTGAAAATTCGGTGAATGCGAGGTAGGTAGGGATTAACTGCCTGTAAAAGCCTTCACTTTATTTTTTTGTACATTAATCTTCCTTTAATGTTTGTTCAGTAATATAAAGGCAAGGATAAGGTGCACATGTAAAGGGAGGAAAACAGAATGGGAAAATGGATGCTGATTGGAGCAATGTCCTGTTTATTCTTAACAGCTTGTTCTACTCAAGTTGATAACAATACAGAAGTACAACAACTGAAAGTGGAAAATGATAAATTACAAAAAGAAGTCGCTCAACTACAACAAGAACCAAACAAAACACAAGCTGCTACAAATGATAAGAAACAAATACAAGATTTCAAAAACGAAGTCTCATCTATTGTAGAAAAGGCAAATAACACGAAACCAGTTGGAGCAAAAGAAGATAACTTAAATACGTACTTAGCAGCAAAAAAAGAAATTGACCAATTGGATGACAAGATAGATCTATCTGATAATCAGCTAGAAGCAGATTATCACGCTGGAACGATAACTGTTGAGCAATATCAAACGCAAGAAAAAGAACACGATATACTGGAAGATCAATTAGAGCAAGCAGAAAATGCACTTGAAGCAAGATTTGGAATAGATGATTAATCATTAAGGAGTGGATGAAAATGTTAAAACATAAAAAGAAAATAATTATAAGTGTAATTGCTATTTTAGTAAGTGGTATTGCTATTGTTGGTGGATATTATGGTATGGGTTACAATTATGCAAAAAAGAATGAAAACTACACAGAGAAACAAGTTCGTGAAATTTCTTTAGCTCATACAAATGGAGAAATTATTAATGTGAAAAAAGAATTCGAATTAGAAGATGACAACTTAGCACAATCAAAATTTGAATATGAAGTGGAAATCAAGACACCTGATAATCTGTTAAATATTTTAAAAGTTAGTGCTAGAACAGGTACAATAGAACTCAATAATGAAGATTAAATAAATATCGCGTATTTGAAAAAACTCCGAACAAAATTTGTTAGGAGTTTTTTCATGTTTATACTTTACTATTTTGAAATGTGGAAAATCTTCATACTTCTACAATCTATATAAATGGCTCAAGCTTCACATCTTATGAATTCCTTGAAGCGCTAAACTTAAGCAAAATAATGAACTATCCTATAGAAGAAAGTTGAGGGAGCTACTCGCATATGTTTTATTGAAAGGATGTGATTGAATTATGGAACGGCCGAATTGGGGAATTGGAGGATTAGTATTCGTTGGCTGTATGTTTCTTGGTGGAGGAGTGGGATCTATGTTAGGTAATGCCCAAACTGGATGGCTAATAGGAATGGGCATTGGATTTCTTGGGATGGCTTTAACGAGACTGTTTAGAAAATAATGTAACTGAGATTCTTCTTCTAGTAAATAAGGAAATATGTAAGTAATTCATGGCATAAGAGCTCTATAAATTATAGTTAGAATCTTCTCTTTTGTCTTTTCTAAATTTCTCCATACATAGATACGATTCTCAAGTCGGAGGATAGCACCTTAGGGTGTCTTTTTTATGCTTTTTAAAAATGTCTTAATATATATAGCTGAGTTAATTTAAATAATCAAGAATAATTGAGCTAATAGCTCTCGGTAGATTGCCATCATTTTTTTAATAGATTAGATTCATTACCGTTTCAGACCAATGTATTCATTCATAACCTAACAGTAAAAGGGGGGATGATTAAAGGTATGGCGTTTAATGATGAATTAATTTGTCAACAGTTTGCAAGAATTATTGGCGGGCAAGAAGGATTCGCCGGTGGGAAATGCGTGGCAACAATAAACAGGGATGAAATACGAGCAACAATCTTAGGAAAACGTTTTAGAGTAACCACTTCTTTTTCATTCGAATCACGAGACAATAAAACTGGACGGGCATTATGCCTAGGTCGAGTAGCACTCTTACAAAAAGAAGTCACTGAATTTGTGGCGACAATTATTAAACAAGGAATAATCGTTTCGTCTATACACAATGAGTGGTTATGTGATGATCCAAATTTGATTTACGTTAATATCGAAGACGTTGATGATCCACTAAATTTTGCAAGAAAAGTCAGAAGAGCATTGTGCAATTAACTAAGTTTTTTAGTTAAATGAGTGATTACGTTAAATAGAAGATTTCAGCGTGTTGAATGTTATATTTGTAAAATAGATTTAAGTGGATGGTTTTATAAAACGAAAGAAGGTGTTTCATATTTGGAATGCCTTTTCTTTATGTTTTCGTTGCTAATGTGGGTGGTTAACTGATTATATGCTGTTTATCTTGCAACAGCAAGAACTGGATGAGGTATCTTGAAAGGTGTTTGACAGTCTGTAGATACCATATTTTATCAAATGTTATTAGAATATCATAAAACGACAGGGGAGAAATCGCCAGAGAAATACGTCAGATTAGTTATTCCTGCTATAATCTAAGGGTGCGATTTTGTTTTCGAAAAATAATAGGTAAATCATTTGACAATTAAAATAATCTACTTTAATATATGTGCCATAGCATATATATGGTGAAACAAATACATTCATTGTGAATGATTGACTGGTATGCTATATCCTTTTATATCTTAATTTATAGAGGTGATATATGAACTTACATGATTTAATAGGCTATCTTGTTCACCGTACTGACGTGAAAATGACCAATTATTTTACGAAGAAATTAAAGCCGTATGGAGTTACGCCAGAGCAGTGGGGGATTATTAGTGTTCTTTGTAGCCAAAGGAGCACTACTCAAAAAGAGTTGGCGGAAGCTATTGATAAAGATCAAACTACTGTTGTTAGAATGATACAGTCAATGGAGAGAAAAGGGATTGTAAAGAAGGCTTTGAATGACCAAGATAGGCGTTCACATAACCTTTTTTTAACTGAAAAAGGTGACGAGTTAAAGAAAACAATCTTGCCTGTAGTGAAAGACGCTCACCATTTCGTTACGAGTAATTTGAGCGAGGAAGAAATTAAAGTATTACAATCGTTATTAAACAAATTGTATGATACACACTATTAATATTTGTTCCTTATTGATGCTACGCTATTCATAAGGAACAAACTTTGTTTTAGGTATTATATGTGCTATAGCATATAATTTTTGTTTGGACGAATGGGAAGATAACTTTATTTTGTATCATATCTGATTCAGGGTCACTTTTTTACCTAGTACCAGTCAAATTTTCGTATTATATATGCTATAGCATATAATTTCCGGCCCTTTAATATTGAGAAGGGTAATGTAAATTGAAGCGACTTCCATACGGGTAATCTCAGGAAATAGGGTAAA
The DNA here is from genome assembly GCF_050312695.1 of Bacillus sp. AF62. NCBI lineage: Bacteria > Bacillati > Bacillota > Bacilli > Caryophanales > Bacillaceae > Bacillus > Bacillus sp. AF62. The sequence goes on from NZ_JBNPJZ010000063.1 coordinate 8,294, forward strand.
GGTAGTGACTACTTACTACCTGAACAATACTGAATTTTTATCAAATAATAAGAAAGGTGTGATTACTATTTTAATTTTCATCAATATTGTAAAAGTAGTGTTGTTTCTGTTTTTTTTAATGACAGGAACGAAAATTATATCGGGGAAAATGGCAGATGAATTCAAACGATTTGGTTTACCTTCGTTTTTTAATTTCTTAACTGGAGCTTTTGAGATTGTAGGAGCGATTGGAATGTTGATAGGAATTTGGATTCCAACAGTAGCTTTATTAGCAGGATTGTTATTAGGCGGTACGATGCTTGCAGCCGCATTAACTCTAATTGTATTAGCGAGAGATCCCTTTAAGAAAGCAATACCTGCACTTGTTTTGTTTGTCCTTAGTTTAGGGATAAGTTTGTATCACATTTTTTAAACATAACTGAAAACTATTAAACTTTCACTTTATGCGTTCAAGTTACTATCGTTTTGTGATTATGTTACAAATAGGGGGATTCTCCAATTAGTGCTTGAATAATAATAGCAATACGAATTTAGACATTACTTTTATTCGAATCATGATCAGTAAAAGAATGGGAATAATTTTTATACAAAGGAATTCTCGATGAATTTTATATTAAAATAGGAGTGAGTGAAGATGGCATATTTATTACAAGTTGATTTTCCGTTTGAAGGTCCTTTTGGTGAAGAAATGGAAAAAGGATTTTGGGATTTAGCAAATAGTATTAACGAAGAAGAAGGATTCCACTGGAAAATATGGACTGAGAATGAAGAAACAAAAGAAGCTGGAGGCATTTATGTATTTGAAGAAAAACAAGATGCTGAAAAATATGCGGAAATGCACAAGAGCAGACTTGAAGCAGCTGGTGTTAAAGATATTAGAGTAAGAATTTTTAACATCAATGAAAAGTTAACTAAGTTGAATCGTGGTTATATTAAATAATTCCGACAGTCGGAGCAAGCGTAAAAAGGAGGGGGATAATCCCCTCTTTTTTAATTCTTAAATTGATGGTGAGGGGGCTCGCATAAAAAATAAACCTAGTACTATCATGAGATATTTTTTATTTGAACGATCTACAAGACTTCCTGACCAAATATTAGTAAACAATGTTGATAAAGCCCTAATAATATATAAACCAGAGACAGCAATTGCCGATTCTGTTATGTTAAGAACGATTAGGTTTAGAGCAATAAAGTAAACCCAACTTCCAACACTTGAAACACCAATATTAAACAATAAGATAGAGAGATACCGCCAAGTTTCCAATGTTTTGATAAAACTCAATTGAATTCCTTCTAAAATATAATCAGATAGAATGCAACACTTAAAACAAAATAAAAAATTAGAATTAGTAGAACTGGTAAATAAACATGGCTTTAGTCATACGAAAGTTCTCCGTTTAAGTCAGGAAATTGATAAATTAATTAATAAATATATGATTATAAAAAAGGAACCCTATAATAGTAGGGTTCAAAGGGAACAGATACATAAAATAAATAAAGAGAATAATTTAATTATATAAGAAATTTTATACTGTAATATTGAGAAAGTGTAAAACCTTAATTAATTATTTTTGTTTGAAAAGTGATGTGATTACTATTTTAAAATTAAGAACAGAGTTAATAGATAAAGCAAACTAATTGATATAAAAGAAGACACCAATGTTAGTAAACTGGAAGGCAATATTGCATTTAATTTATATGAAGAGTTACAAAAAATAAACGAACCTAAGAAATTTAAATTTTATCCTTTTAATGAAAAGGAAGCTAGTGAATTCTCACAGGCTAATTTCCCGGAAGACGCTAAAAAAAATTATTCGTTTAAGAAACTGGGTTTTAGAAGTGCTACCTATTATTGATTTGTATAATCAGGTTGGAAATTTACCTCTAACAAGAGAAAATGACGACTTTATAGAGTATCTTGAAGATAAAAATTAAAAACAAGTAAAAAACGGAGATGTTTTGTCTAAAAATATAGAATTTTTAACAAAAATTCATAATTATGTTATATAATGATGTTAACAAACCATATTTTAGGCATTATCCCCGATTGTGTAGAATAAATAATTTGTTTTGATTAGCTAAAGAATTTAGCTAAAAGAACTTGTAGCGGGGCCTGCTGCAAGTTCTTTTATTTTTTCAGTAAAGGAAAATAAGAAAAGGAGGGAATACAAGTATGACAAGAAATTTTAAGAAAGCAGCACTTAATTCGTTAGATGGTAAATGGGGGTTGGGGATTGGAGTATCAGCGTTAAACTATTTTGTACCCACTCTTAGTGCATCAGCAATTGCGGGTTTCATGTATTTATTAGTTGGCTTATTTATTGGAGTAATTGGTTTGGATGTGTTCTTAATTTATTCGATTAGTGGGGAACCACAAGTAGATCCAACTGCACTAGTTTTACTTATTCTAAGTTATATATTTTTAGGACTTATTTGTTTCTTTATTTACAGTTCCATACAAGGTATCTTTAAATTTGGATACTCTGTTTTCACCTTGCATTTAGGTAAAAGTGAAGATGCTAAAGTAGATGATGTATTTTTGGGATTTAAGAAGAACAACGTGTTTAAGTCAATAAAATTGGGTCTGTTACAGGCAATTTTTCTTTTTTTATGGAGTCTATTATTAATCGTTCCAGGTATTATTAAATATTTTTCTTATTCTATGTCTTATTACATATTAATAGAGAATCCTGATTATACAGCAAGTGAAGCATTGAGGGAAAGTAAAAGAATAATGAAAGGACAAAAGTCAAAGTTATTTGTTCTTTGGTTATCATTTATTGGTTGGTTTTTATTAGCCGCCTTTATAGGAATGTTTACATTTAATCTATCTTTTATTTTCATTTCTCCTTATTACAACACAACTGTTTCACATTTTTACTTAGATATAATTAAAAAACAAGATGTTGGAGAAGCGAAGGTAAGTATATAGATGGGGAGAGTGGATATGCGATTATGCACATCCACTTTTTAATATTATATTAAAAGACTTAAGCTGCTGGATATACCATGTTTATTATGATTTGAGCAAGGATACCACAAACGTGTTGCAAGTTGGGTTGAAACAAAGGTTGATTATAAATACTTACTTACTTACTTACTTACTTACTTGTACTAGAATTTTATCTTTAATAAAAAACTTTATATATAGAAATTTAGATAAATAGTACTACTCTGTGCATTCCATCTCTCTCGTTTTTGCTTTAAATGTAGATTTTCGTTTTACTTTTATCTCAGCAAGTATAACACCGCTTAGAATAAGTAATGCTCCGATATACCCTTTGAGTGACAATACTTCGTTTATGAACAGGTATGCAAATAGTGCAGAAAATACAGGTTCTAATGAAAAAATGAGTCCTGTATGTGTCGGTGTTGTGTATTTCTGTGCCATCGCCTGAATGATGTAGGCAAAAGCACTGCAGAATATACTTAATACCAGTACAGCGATCCAACTTTCTTTAGTGGATGGAAGTTGCGGTTCTTCGAAAATCAGGGCAGAGAGTACGCCAAACCCTCCTGCAAATCCCAACTGAAGAATTCCAAGCTGCAATGTATTGGCAACTTTAGCCGCCCTTCCGGTGACAATAATATGAAAAGCATAAAAGAGAGCAGCGAGTATACAGAGTAAATCTCCAGAATTAAGTGTTAATTGATTATTCAAAGTCAGTAAACCAATTCCAGTCATTGCAACAAGGGAACTAATGATTAGTCTGTAGCTCAGTCGATCCTTAAACAGAACGATAGATAATAAAGGGATAAAGATTACGGTCAAACTGGCTAGAAAACCAGCATTTGAAGCTGATGTCGTTTTTAAACCTAAGATGACTGAAGCAGATACAACGAAAAGTAAAAATCCTAGAATAAAGCCGTATTTTAAGGTGACAAAATGAATTGAACGAAATTGTTTAAAAAAAACAGCAGCACAAACCAAAAAAGCAATACCAAAGCGTAATGCAACAAGAGAAAATGAAGGGACAGTTTCCAATCCGATTTTCATAAAAAGGTAGGAAGTACCCCAGGTCATTGTAACAAGTAAGATCATAAGATTAGCCTTTATTGGTTTCATTTTTAGTTCTCCTTTAAAATTTTTATGTACTTAGTTTAATTGTGATTCAAGTATTAGTAAAACGAATATATGTAATGTTATACTTGAACAAAATTCATACATGAGAAAGTAGGAGAATCGATGAGTCTGACTAAGTTAGAAATCTTTCTGAAGACGGTTGAAATGGGGAACTTATCAAGAGCGGCCGAAGCACTGAATGTGACTCAGTCAGGTGTCAGCCATGCGATTAGAAGTCTTGAATTGGAGTATGGTTTTCAACTGTTATCCCGGAATAAAACAGGTGTTCGATTAACAGGAAATGGTGAGCGTGTTTTAACGCATGTTCGTGAAGTAGTAAATCATAATGAGCGATTGAAGCAAACTGTTGCAGAGATTAATGGGATAGTTGCAGGAACCTTGCGCATTGGAACCTTTACAAGCGTTTCTATTCACTGGTTGCCTGCAATCATTCATCGATTTCACTTGGAATATCCTCGAATTGAAATCAAATTAATGGAAGGTGATTATGGAATGATTGAAACGTGGATTCAACAAGGGGTGATTGACTTAGGTTTTATGTCACTACCATCGTCGGGCCATCTAGAATCTATTCCACTAAGAAAAGATCGAATGCTATGTGTCCTTCCTAAAAATCACTCATTAAGTAAACAATCTATAATTCAGTACGATCAGCTCGAGAAAGAGCCTTTTATTATGCCTGCTTCTTCATGTGGTTACGATGTTAGGAAAGTATTAGAAGCTGCTAGGATTCATCTCGATATCCAATTTGAAACCGGTGATGATCATGCGATTGTCGCGATGGTGGAGAACGGGCTTGGAATCAGTGTCATGTCTGAACTCGCATTACAAGGACAATGCGAAAATGTTACGGTTGTGGAATTGGAAGACAAACCTAAACGATCGCTTGGGTTGTCACTTACTTCAATTAAACACGCATTACCAGCGACAAAACGTTTTATCGAACATACCCAAAAATGGCTGGATGACGATTGAATATATAGGTAAGTAAAAGAAAATTAACATTTTATGATATTTAGTCCATATAAGGGTAGCACCACATCACTATCAAGCTAAGAAAATACAACTACCCCCAGAACGAAATTTTGTGCTAACTTATAACAAAATTTCGTTTTGAGGTATTTCAAAATATGAGCTGGATAGGCATGTACGGTGATCCCTACGTAATTATTAGAAAAACATTAGTTTTTAAATTGTATACACGCTGATCACGGTAATTTTTCGATGCACCCATCATAATGAATCTCTCCTTTTCCTCTTTTTATCAGTATTGGTAGGTAAAGAGGGGGCCAGACACAAAAACAGGTTGTGGAGAAAGTCTTCTTCACAACCTGAGAGTAGTTATATATCCAAATATACTCTGTTCTTTTAACTATTAAGTCTTTTATAATCTATTATAGTCGATATAACTAGAGTCATAATAAATCCACTGCCCTGTTCCAATTCTTAGCCAGCCGTTCTTTTCTTCATATACTGTAACTTTTTCGCCCTTACTTGTCTTTCTAACAATAGAATAGTTTGTACCTGATCCGCTTCGAACATTTACTCCAATACCATTAATTTGAGCCGTTCCAATTACCTTTTCAACACTACCATTTTCAATTACTTGTAGCATATTTAGAATGAATGTTGCTGTTTCACCACGAGTTGTTGTTCCTTTAGGATCGTATTGATTGTCACCCTTACCTCTTACAATACCTAGACCATACAGTCTTTGTACGTCTTCTTTATAAATAATTTGGTCTTTGTCTGAGAATGGTAGGTTTACAACTGGTCCCCATATACCTTTATACTGTAAAGCCTTGTTTACAATAATTGCTGATTCTTCTCTTGTAATAGGTGTGTTTGGGTCAAAATAACCATCTCCTCTACCTTGAATGATACCTGCACTTGCAGTACGTTTAATACCATCTCGTAAAGTTGTATTTGCATCGTTTAGGTCTTTAAATGAAGCATCTCCAGCTGGCAGGTTTAGAGATTTAGAGATTAATTGAGCAAATTCGGCTCTTGTTATCGCTCTATTAGGTGCGAAAACTCCGTTTCCTTCCCCTATCATAATACCTCTTCTATTTAACTCTCGAATAGCTTCTTCATACCAACCTCCAGTAATGTCATCTTTTGGTTGATAAAAATTATTATAATACCCACCAACGCCATTTACGAATGCATCCCATTGTCCATTATTAATCATATTAGCAGGACAGATTTTACCACTCCATTTTTGGTGTTTTACAATGTTATTTAACGGTACACCAGTTTCTTTCATTAAATAAGCTACAAGTTTCTTAGCATTATCTACTGCTTTACTATAGTTACCGTCACTGTTAACTGCGATTTCAATTGCAATGGATTCTCTATTACCTGGACCATCACCGTCTCCGGCGTGCCATCCGTTCTCGTTTAATGGTAGATGTTGATAAATCTCTTTATCGTCTACTGTAAAATGCCACGATGCAGCTCGGTCTGTGTTCCCTACTGCTTGGTTATATAGGTATTGAGCGTGGTTTCTAGCACCTGCTCCTACACTAGTATTATCAGTCTCATGAATTGTAATGTACTTTGGACTCATGTAATTTTGCGGACGAATATTATCATTCCCTGTTGGAACAATCCACTCAGTGAATGGAACACCGTTTATTGTACTAGAGGTGCTAGGTGATATGGGAGACAGACTACGTTTTATTCTGTTTGAATTGCTAGGCACAGTTAATGTACCTGTTTCTTCATGAATACCTTCTGAACGTTGAAGACTGTCTGTTTTTTTCTTGTCGACAGTACCTCCACCACGTCCATCTACCCCTTCAAAACTAGCTTCAATACTTTTTAAAGCTTGTTCATCTGATGTTGTTTTACTTTGTTCCTGAACGTTTGTAGGTTGCTTATTGTTTACTGATTGTTGTTCCTCTGCAAACGATACCAATGGTGAAGATAATACCGTTAATCCTGCCGTGAATGCTACTACTTTTTTATTAAATTTAATGTTCATTTCTAATTTGGTATACCTCACTATTTTAATAGATATACCTTCCTCCTTGTACTTCTTTTAGTGTGAATGTTATTTTAAATACTGGTAGCCTGAACCCTCAAAATAACAGATTGGTTTTACATTTCATATGTCAAACCGACATCTATAAGTCCTACTTGAAATGTTAGTACTTTAGAATTATAACACAGCACGGTTGCAATACTTCCAAGACTCTTGCAAGTGATCTGCTAATCTTAGATATACTGATAGTATGAATCTAAAAAAGGGCATGATTACATCGCTATCCAGCTAAGAATTTTCTAACACTCCAAACCGAGCTAACTTCTCATGGATAACTGTAGAATGAGCATTTTTATAGCTTTTTCGATTATTTTTTAGAAGATTTAGAGGTGGGAGTTGAAAATGGGTTTTATTTTAGTGTAAAATTACACTAAAATAAACATTTGTTACCTTGGAGGGAAGAAAGTGAATAAGGAGCTTATAATTGAACTCATTTCAACGAAAGCAAAGTTAATACGTACTGAAAAAGGATATACACAAGATAAAATGGCTGAAGTTCTCGGCATTTCAAAAAAAACGCTTGTTCAAATTGAGAAAGGGAGAACAAATGCAGGTTGGACCAACACCGTTGCTATTTGTGCATTGTTTAGGGATAGTGAGGTTTTACAGTCTTCTCTTGGAGATGATCCATTAGTAGTAATCGAGACAATGGCCCACAATAGCACTAGCAAATTCAAAGAAAAAACATTGGGAGGAAAAGTGTGGTGGAAACAAATTCAAGAAAAAGGGAACTTTCGTTTACAACAAAATCTAATAAGTCAGCACTATCGTATTTTAGACAAACATGATTACCGGTGGTTTAATTCGTTCGATCTTGAAGAAGCGTTAGAACAACTTGATACACTAGCAACCGATTCAGACAATTAAATAACCCCTTAAAACTATAATGAGTGAAAATAAATTAGGAGGAAATTATATATGATTATCTTAAGTTTTCTTTGGATTCTCTATGTACCTTATCTTGTATTATGCGGTTTTGTCGGTGGGATCTATCTAATTATTACTGGTGTTAAATATCGCAAATTACTAGCCAGTGTAATGGGATTACTCAGCGTTTCTTTTGTCGTACTGCCTTATGTTTTTTGGGGTATGGGGGTTGATGGAGATAAATATCTTCCCATTCCAACCGAACTATATTGGATTCTATTTTCTTTAACTGGGCTAATTGCAGCATTCATTGGATTACGGTCAAAAATTAAAGGTATACGCTATATGGGATTTATTATTTTTACTAGTGGAATAGTAGGCGACCTTTTCTATTATTTAATGTCTGTGCCCGATTCAATGTATATTAGATAGTTTTTTCCAAACTCAACGCATCTAATACTATATGGTGACTGAATCCAATTGGATAATACAACAAAGGTAGTGGATAAATCACTGTCTTTTTTACATAAACCATTTACCTATGAGATGGGTTGCACATAACCGTTGTATTTCATTAAGTACATAAAAGGTAGCATATAGATAGCTATCTGTAATTTCTACATTCTTCGACCAGTTTCCATCACGATACGTATTCTATTCTTTGTACAAACAATAGGTAGACTTTGCATTCTTGGATATGATTTGATCCATGGGGGTGAAAACATGCGAGAGAATCCGCTATAGATGCTCTTTATTATCACTTCGGTCATGTAAGGGTATCTATCCATGAGCAGTAATGTGCAACATGAATATATGAAAAAGAATTCAAAAAAATCACTCTTTACAAGTTTTCTTATATTATTAGTGATTGTACTTGATTTATTTTAACTTACATCGATTAGTCCAGAATCTAGTACAAGAGATGGGATACTACTAGGTATTATCGTGTTCATTTACGACTCATTCCTATTATATATGTCTATCAATTATGAATGAAACAATTTGCTGTTTTAGAAGAGGAATATTTCATAAGCATAATCTATACAAAGTAGGAACACCCCACTTGGACACTTAACCAAGTGGGGTGTTTTTTTTTTTATGATTTTAACCAAGAAGATTCCTTACTCAAGGAGCGTGAAGGGTCACAGCTCAGTGAGTAGGTGGGAGATGACTTTCGGAAAATTCATTAAAGTATACATTCAGATAGATAAAATAGTTGCACCTACTGTAGAACCAGACTAGTCTCCGTCTTTCATTATATTTTGCAAAAGAACAAAAAATAGTAAATTAGAATAATGACTTAATACTTGCTAAGATTGTAAGTACTCCTACAATAATAACAAATACATTGCTCATTTTACCTCTATATTTAGCTAATACCGGTACTTTACGGATCGCATACATTGGTAATAGACATAAGATAGCAGCAACTAATGGACCGCTTAGAGCGTCAATGAGCCCAAGAATACTTGGATTTGCATAAGCAACATACCAGCATGTTAATACGACAAAAGTAAGAATTACTGTCCTAACTGTTTTTTCTTCTATATCTTTTCCACGTGTTTTACCAAATTTGATAATCATGTCACGCATTACTTCATATGATCCTATATAATGACCAAGGAAAGACTTTGTTATAGCCATAAAAGCAATAATAGGAGCTGCAATCGTAATTACTGGCGAATTAAGTTCATTAGCGAGATAGGATAGGATTGATAAGTTCTGCTCTTTTGCCACTTTTAAATCATCTGGAGTCAAACTCAGTGCGCTGCTCCAAACGAAGAACATAACAACAACGAACGTCATGATATAACAAACTTTTTGTATTTGAGCACATTTAGCATCAGTTGCTTCTATTCCATACGTAGATCTTTGTTTTATCACAAAAGACGAAATCATTGGAGAATGGTTGAATGAAAACACTATGATAGGTAGTATCATCCATATCGCTCCCAAATAACCTGTTCCGGTTGAAGCAGTAGAGACATCTGAAAAACTAAGCATTGATGTGTTCCACTGAGGAATTAGAGATATTGCGATAAATAGTAGAGAAGCTATGAAAGGGTATACTAGCAAGCTCATAATTTTTACAGTGATATCTTGACCAAAATTTAGTATAGCGATAAGACCCAGTACTAAGACAAGCGATAAAATGGCTCTTGAGGGCTCTTTCATATGTAATTGATTCACAATAAAACTACTTGCAGTATTTGTAAGTGCAACTGAATACATCAAGACAATTGTATAAATTGAGACGAAGTATACGATGTTAAAAATAATACTCGCCTTATTTCCGAAATACTCTCTTATTGTACCCGTAATTCCCTCATCGGCAGAATTGGAAGCATATATCATTTTAGCAAGCGCTCTATGTGAGTAATACATAACTGGATAGGCAAGTAATGTAATGAGTAATAATGATAATAAACCACCTGAACCTGCATTAATTGGTAAAAAGAGCACTCCTGCTCCAATTGCTGTCCCAAAAAGGCTCAATGCCCACGTAGTATCTTGCTTATGCCACTTTTTAGGATCCAAATATTTCTCGTTTGTAATCACAGTATTTTCAGATTGCAATTCTATTTTTTTAGCAGTATTCCCATTCATATAATAAATCCTCCTTGTATCCTATTCTTAAGTCTTAGAACCTGTTTAGAATCTATGGTATAATCTGTACAAAAAAGGATATTTTCTATGATACATAATTATACAAGTA
>NZ_JBNPJZ010000155.1:0-18529 GCF_050312695.1 Bacillus sp. AF62
ATTTTCATCGAAAAGCTACTGAAGGTCAGAGAAAACGTAAAGAGACCGCGGCTTATATTGTCATGCAATTTAAACGTGAATGTTTGCATGGGGAAAAACTGATTTCTCTTGCTCAAGTAACGCAGTTAATAGCTGAATTTATTTATATGTATTATCATTCCATTCGCCCACACTCATCATGAAATGGAATGACTCCGTATCAGTATTCAAAATCAATTGCGTAATCTATTTCATGTTCCAGTTTTTCTTGACCAGGTCAAATCCCCTTGAGAGTCACATGCATGTTTCATGCGATTCCAAGGGGATTTTGTGTAGGAATACATGATAAATTTTCCGATATTCCTCTATATGAGTATATGATATAATCAAGGTGTTCCGTATCTTCCATTATATTGAACACCCATAGCAAATGCCTACAAGCAGGAGGGCATTTGTTCTTATTTTTCCCTTCAGGTAAGCTAACGACCTGAAGGGTTTTTATCGTTAGAAAAGGGACAGTTGGATGGGTGCGTGTTTTTCTTTTTCTTGATTTGTACAAGAGATATGTCGATAGTAGCTTGTCCCTAATCTTCGCTGAATTTCATCATCTAGTAATTGAATCGCACGCTCTTGCGAAGCAGTATACATGACCACTTCCTGCGTCGGGTACATTTCTCCGCTTGGTGCTACGATGGTATAAGAAAGTGTATAGGCACTGATTTTCAAAAAACGTCCTCCTTATTGCGCATAATAGTGAAAACAATAAAACACATATGTGATGACGACACCTACAAATATGATACCGTATAATGTTAATCCAATCAGTGCGAATTTAGAAAAAATAGATAATCCTTTTTTTAGAAATGTACATAAAACACCAGTCAAGAATACGACAACAGAACCACTTATGAGGAAACTAAGTAAAGTATTTCCACCTCTTTTCTGTGTATGCTGTAGGATCCGTTATAGTTCTTCCAAATCTGTTTCCATCATGTATACAGGTGCGACATGTTCTTGTTCCAGCAAGGTTTGCAGCTGTTGTTGGAGTTCAAACCCATCTGTCGGCTCTGCCAGTAGAAAAGACTTTGAAAAGTTGTTTCCATTCACAGAGTAGCTCACATCCAATAGGTACATATTCATTGTGCCACCTTTTCATCTGATTTAGATGGAACTGGCTTATATTGTTCGTGCCGGACCACTTGGCGTCCATCTATTCCAAGTTGGAAGAAAGATTCCATTGCAGAAATATCTACAATACTAGTATGTTCGAGTACCGTAACAATATATCCTGTTAGTTGCAGTGATGGATTATGACGGTAAGGAAATGTCACATAATCTCCAGTCTTGATGTTGGTAGCGATTGTATTAGAAGCCATAACGCAAACCTCCAATCATGTACGTGATTGTGAATAGAATGATAGGAGCAAGAAAAGTACCGAAAAAGTATAGTTGAGACTCGTTACAACCATCAATTCCAAACCATTCACACAGTGCGTGATATTTGGTAAGTAGCTTGTTTTTTGGCGTCTGAAGTGTCTGTTGTGGTCTTTCAGAATGTGATATAATAGCTTCATCATTTTTAATTTGTAAAGCGTTTGACATATTTGTCATCTTTTCTGAAGGGAAATGATATTGTGGAAAGTCCTCGCAGTCTTGGTGGGTGCTGAGGGCTTTCTATTACTTTCTTTTTTCTTTACCATAAAGACGTTCCATCGCTTCAACAGTGAATAAATATTCTCCACGTTTGTTTCCGGGTTTCAGGAAATACTTAATTAATCCTTGTGTTTTTAACTCGTCGATTATAGGACTATTTTTAATACGCATTCGTAAGGTGGATTCGTTAATATTCCATCGATAGCTTGCTTCGTTAGTGGTCATAACATCTTGTAGTTTCATGTCATTCATATGCATCTCCTATATGTTGTAAAGGTCTAATGTCCTCCTTTTCCTATATTATAGGTCCATTATAATGACTTGTAAGTCACTTGTAAATTAATATTTTCAAAAAATTATATTTTTAATTGAACGAACTTGAATATCGAGATAAAATAATGCAATGTGACAAAATGTTTAAACAGAAATGGAGAGAGGCATCGCATGTATCCCAAATGGATTGGCAAAATGGCGTTTTCAAAAGCACATCAAGAGTTATTAATTCAGTTGTATAGAAAGCAAATTACACGAAGAGAATATGATTCGTTGGTGAATGAGCTATATGTTTTAGAAACAAAGGGGATCTCAAAATAAAACAGTGAACTACTCGCCACTTAGCAAAGCTTGAAGTGGGAGCTTCTCAGTTCCACGACGAAAGCAACCTTTCGTCTCCTTGAGCGTTACTTCGGGGTGTTCCACCCCTAGATGCCCAACACTTGGACGCTCTCTTGGTACGGTTGATATTTTACGCAGGAACCGAATGGCTTGTTTTTCGCACTCTATTTTCTTCCTGCAACCTCATATATCAAGTTATCAAAGAGTTTCATATAGCTAGTTTATCAAAAGTGTTTGGCTATGCCAAACCGAAATTCATCTCCCATCTACCGTTGGGCTAGCGCCCTTCACACGCTTGAGGTAGGAGAATTCTTTCGGTAAATTCGTTAAAAAAATTATTTTGAGAGATTTTTGATATGGAAATAGAATGGAGTGAACTGTAATGAGGGGCAATAAAAAAGAAGAGCAAATACAGAAAATCATACTTATGCAAGAAGAAATCCGGCTATGGATTCAATATGTATTTCAGCAATGGGAGAGCAAGAAACAAGAACAGCACAATTCATTTCCGAAATTAGCATATAGAGAGACAGTAGCATTTGAAAGCTCAGAATCATATCAAGAAATAAAAAGACTTTCTGTAGGAATGGTGCGGGAGATGAAAACATATAAAAGAGAAAAATTATTGCTACAAATAACGGAATTGCATCAACATATGCAAAGTATTGTGTCAGCTGTCCTAGAAACGATACAAAAATATTATGCATTCTAATTAATGAATATAATGATATCCTATTTGAAAAAGTATTGTAAGTGAACAGTAAGTAATAAAAAAAGAGTAGCTAATAATGGCTACTCAAAATGGAATACATATTATGGATGATTAACAGTTTTCTCATACAAGCTGTACTTTATACAAAAGGTTAAGAAAATTATAGGTGGTTTGTATCCTTTGTCTGTTTTTATTTTAAGCATGTTGTTTCAATTTGGATTGAGAACTGGTATTGCTCGTGTGATTCTTCTTCTAATTAAAGTAGCAAGCGCTTGTAATTGGTGAATGACTTTCTGTTTTGATTTACATGTTGATTTCCAAGGGAGAACGTTTCTTATCTGATTCTGCAGAAAGTGTTGTACATTCTTGAAACGCAAATTGTTTACAGCCCTTACATTTGGATATCTCCAATTCTTGTAGTGCAAAATGCAATGCTAATCCTGTACGTGTGAAAAAGTGTGATTCGCCAATTCTTTCGTATAACCCTGTTTGATGGAATATGTCTTTCGGTTGGTGCTGGATACCGGAAATTAAAAGGGTTCCTTGTTTTTCTAGCATCTTTTTTCGAATGTGTTCTACTGCAGACTCTGCGGAAGTATCCATAAAAGAAACATCCCCCATACGTAGGAGAAGAATGTGAGCGTTAGACTGTAGGGTTGCTTCTATAGATGTTTCGAATTCTTTTATAGTGCCGAAGAATAAAGGGCCCTCTACGGTGAAGATACTGATTTGAGGACAATTTTTCCCATTTACAACGATGTCTGACTTGACATAGGAATCTACTGGGTCTGGCAATACTTTTCGAACACGTAAAGATTTGCTCATTTTTCCAATAAACAGAAGAAACGCAAGGAGTAACCCCACGCTTACTCCGGTTGTAAGGTCTGTGAAAACGGTTAAGAGAAACGTCAAAACAAGTACCAGGGTGTCCCCTGTTCTTGTTTTCAGAATATGAATAAACTCATGCTTCTCACTCATATTCCAAGCAACCACCATTAAAATAGGTGCCATACTAGCTAGTGGAATATGAAAAGCAAGCGGGGACAGGAATAATAATACTAGTAATACGACTATTCCGTGTATCATACCTGATACGGGAGAAGTCGCCCCATTTTTAATATTCGTTGCGGTTCTAGCGATGGCACCTGTCGCAGGAATACCGCCAAATAACGGTGCCACCATATTGGCAATTCCTTGTCCCACCAGTTCTTTATTACTATTATGTTTGCTGTTTGCCATGTTATCTGCCACCATGGCAGACAACAATGATTCAATCCCACCTAATGCCGCAATGATACAGGCTGCTGGAAGTAACATAAGGACAGTATCCCATGCAAATTCAGGCATTTGGAAGTCCGGTAGTTGATGCGGGATATCGCCGTATGTAGTCCCAATCGTTTCAATTTGATTCGGAAATAACAGGGTTGCGATCAAACTTGAAATGACCAAACCCAATAATGCGCCTGGAATGCGAGGTAACCATTTTGTAGCTGCGATCACAATTCCTAAGCAAAGAAAAGCGGTAAGGATACTATACGGATTTAGTTCTGCGATATTTGTCCCTATTTCTTTCATGTTATAAAAAAAGGTTTCTTGCTTTTCCAGGTGATGAAGCCCTAAAAAATTTGCAATCTGTCCAGAAAAAATAATGACCGCAATCCCCGTTGTAAAACCAATCATGACAGGGCGCGGAATAAAGGTGATAAACCTTCCTAGTTTGCAGACGCCCATGATAACAAGTAAAATTCCTGCCATAAAACCTGCAATCAATAGGTTTTCATAGCCATATTGCATCACAACGCCGAGTAAGATTGGTACAAATGCGCCTGTTGGTCCTGCAATCTGATATTTCGATCCACCAAATACGGATACGAGAATCCCTGCGATAATCGTCGTATAAATCCCATATTCAGGTCGTACACCGCAAGCAATAGCAAATGCCATGGCAAGTGGAATCGCTACGATTCCTACAACCAATCCTGCTAGCATATCTTTTTGTAAGCTCGCGAGGTTATATCCTGCATATCTGCCTGAAAATCTCATCGTTTTTCCTCCTCTTCCTGCATGTATTTAAGGACTTGTTGTATGTGCGTAGGAATAACCCTCTACAACGACTTCTAAATTGCCTGTTTTGGGATGAATGACAAGGCCATGAACAGGTACATAAGATGGGAATAATGGATGCTGGCGTATCATGTCTACACTATGTTGAACACTTTCCTGTACGTTTCGGAAACCGGTTAACCATGTAGATAGATCGATTCCTGCATGTTGCAAGGTATGAAGGCAAGTAGAATCAATGCCTTGTTGTTTGACCTTTTCTAATAGCGGCTCAGCTTGCAAACCCGCCATGCCACAATCTTCATGACCAATTACACAAATTTCTTCCACTTGTAATTCATAAATGCCCAGTATGATACTTCGCATCATACTACCAAAAGGATGTGAAATCACAGCGCCTGCGTTCTTTATGACTTTGGCATCCCCATTTTGTAAGCCCAATGCTTGTGGTAATAATGTTAACAGTCTGGTATCCATGCAGGTTACAATCAATAACTTTTTATTTGGAAATTTGGTCGTAGAAAAAGGTTCGTATTCTTGTTTTTGTACAAATGTTTCATTATGCGTCAATATATTTTCTAACAATGTCACTTGGTAACGCCTCCCTTATAGGTATGATCACATGAACAGACTGGAATAAAAAAGCCTGCCAATTTTCTAGATTGGTAAGCTTTTTTTACAGATTCGGATGTGATCTTATGTTTAGTCTAGAGAGGATAAAATTTGGTGTCAACAACCTAAAACGTGAGAAATATATTCTGACATACTGTGTATTTCATACGAAATCTGAAATTCTTTTTTCTGATTCTTATCTGCATGTCATGTTCAAGACATCAACAGGAAAAATAACAAACAGCTCATTAGGAAAAATAAGTATCATAAAATCACTATATATCTACGTTGTTTCGATTTTTCACTGTTCTACACAGGGAGACATTGTTTTCTGATTCGTAATATGCGTAGGTTGAGAAATACAGATAGTACCTTGTATGTCATATGAACTCCATTTACAATGTAACTAAAGTATTGATAATGAAGCATTTAAGTTTCGTTAATATAAGAACGTATAGTCGATTCATGGTGAAACAGAAAAGAATGAAAGGTTAATCTAGCATCATGATAGATGTTTTATGTAAAACTTGGAATTGTTACGAGGGAGGCAAATTGAGAACAATGGATGTTTATTAGGAACAATCCATTTCATATATGAAGGAGGAAATAGAATGAACAAAACTGTAAAATATGCAATTCGATTTCTAGCTGTACCCTTTGTAACAGGTGCAGTTCTGTTTAGTACAGCGGCAATGCAAAATGTACAAGCAGCTAGTGAACCATCATTACAAATACAAAAAAATGAAGTGGGAACATTAGAAATTACATTGACAGCTATGGAATGGAAATATGACCATAGTGAGCCTGGGGGATTTAAGTATTATCCTGGAAATAATTTAGCAGATGTAGAATTTACAATCTATAATAAAAAAGACAATACAGTTTATGCAAAGAAACGAACAGATAAAAATGGAAAAGTTTCGTTTCAACTCCTTTTGAATCTTTCTTTTTCCTGTAAACAAACATCCGCATATCCAGAAACAAATGGGGGAAGATATGCCCCTGAGACAAGAACGTTTTCTGGATCTTTTAAAACAAACGGAGAAATCTATCAGCATACTGTGTACAATATGTTCACATTATATTAAAAAACAAAACCCTTTGAAAAACGATTTCAGTTTTTCAAAGGGTTTTAACGTACTAGCGATTATGTAAATATTTTAGTATGAATCCATTTATGAGCTCCAAATTTGCTGTACCCATTCAGGATGATCAATAAATGGGTTCCGATTCTGTTGATACTTTGTATTAATAAGCTCATTACGCCTTCGTTCAAAATGATCCACGGGATCCTGTTTATGCCATTGTAATAAGACCGATATTCGTCCCATATAAGGAGATGTATTGTTGTTTACTCTATCATTTAATTCAAGATCAATTTCTCCATTGTCCCCTTCATACCGAACAGCCATATAAAATAACATTCTAGCAATATCTCCTTTTACATTATCACGAGGTTCCCAAGAATCACTATCATATTTACACTCTGTTGCTTCTAAATGAGGAGTGCCCCCATTATCAAAATCTAAATTACCACGTGAACTGTTTACAGATACATCGGTTGCTCTTATATGATGCAGATCCGTTCCAGGTCCTGGAGATGTCCCGAAATTACCATGTGATTTTGCCCACACGTGCTCTCGATTCCAGTCATCTACATGAGATCCATTCGTATTTTTCCCCTGTGAGCGCCCTGTATAGAACAGAATAACATTATTTCTATTATTTGGGTCTTCATCTGTATCACGTAGTGCTTCCCATAGCGCATTGTAGGATAGCTTTTTATGATTATTAATAATATTATGAAGTTCTTTCTTTAGCATTACATCGGTTTTTCCAAATGCATTCCGATAATAACTTTCTGTAATTTCCTTTTTATCATAATCATAAAAAGAATATTCAAATAATTTAAGGCGTTCATGTGTTGTCCCTAGGTTTTCAGCAAATGGCTTAGAGGGGACAAACAATATACAGGAAAAGAAAATCAAAATAGCTATTTTTCGAATAATCATAGACAAACCTCTCATTTATATCTGTATTTTTTCAAACATTATCAATAGACTGTTTCTATTGATAATGGACTATCTTTTCTTGAAGTTGTTCTAAATAATCCTTTTGAAACATACACATTCGGATTGCGTTGTGGTACTGGCCATCTACAAAAAATTCATCCTGTAATTCCCCTTCTATAGAAAAACCCACCTTTTTATAAATATGAATCGCTTTTTCATTGGTTGTGTTTACAACTAAATACAGCTTGTACAAATTGAGTACAGAAAAAGCATAATGCATAGCTAAACAGGTGGTCTCCCTTGCATAGCCATTGCCTTGATAGTGGGGATCAATAATAATTTGAAATTCTGCTCGTCTATGAATGTAATCAATTTCTACTAATTCAACCAATCCAATCATGACTGTGTTTTTCTCCACAATAAAACGGCGTTCACTTTGATCATGAATATGTTTATCGTACAAATCTTGTAATTCAACAAATGCTTCATAAGGTTCTTCAAACCAATAAGACATAATATTCGCATTGTTCGTTAAGCTATGTACAAATTTTAAGTCTTCTCGTTCCAATGGTCTTAGCTTAAAATCATTTTTCATTTACAACACGCCTTTCTTATTCTCTCGATTATAGGATTTTTTTGACACACTTTTTATACAACAGATTTTCATAAGTATAGCATAGTCTCTCTAATGAAAGATAGAATAGTCAATACTCAGATGATGACGAATTTTAGCGAATCCACATTGATTTCGTCTGAAGGAAGCCGAATCAAACGTTTGTTTAAAAGTAAAGATAAGTAAAGAAGCCCGATATAGTTGCTATATAAATATCCCACTATCAAGGGAATCCCCTTGACGAGTATGGGGTACTCGCTACATTTTGCCATCTCATCCACGCGGATGTCGATGGACGGATAGAGAGTATGAAAAAAGATTGAGCGAATGCGCTCAATCTTCCAAATGACAGCTTATAAAATATAATAGTAAACATCCCTCTAGTTGACCTAAGGGGACCGCTATTTCGCATCTTCAAATACACGCAATACATCTTTACGGAGTTGGTCTTTTTCAGCATCTGATTTTTTGAAGTCATATTGATATAAAGCAGATTCCCAATCCCCATACATCGGATTCGGGAACACAATAAACTTTTCTCCAAATGCTTCGTGAATCTCTTCGACCGCTTGATTTCTATCTTGTACAGATTTCTTATCAAATCCCGTAAAATCAGATAAATTATCTCCAAAGAATAGAACAATCTCGTGTTCTGTCGCCACTTTCTTTCTTCGCTCTTCTTTCCCTTTTTCCCCTTGTCCTTGCAATAAGATATGCTCTTTATCAGCTTGCGGAATATTCAACTTCTGTAAATTCTGTAAAGTGGTATCTAATTGATTTTGTTTGCGATTGGAAATGTAGTAGATGGCTACACCTTTTTCATTTGCATATTGTAAAAAGGAAACTGCGCCAGGGAGAGCTTCTGCCTTCGCTTGTTGAATCCATTCCTCCCATTTATAAGGGAACCCTTTTTTCTCTTTTACTGTCATGGCTTGATACGGACTATTATCCACGACTGTTTCATCTAAGTCTAAAACGATGGCAGGCTTTTTCTCGGTACCTTTGGTAAGTGCCGCATCTAATTTCATTTTTCCGATATTATACCCTTGATACGAACGAAAAAGAACAGATTATTGAAATAATCTGTTCTGAGAGAGATGATACAATTTGAGTTTTTTCACAAGAACCAATTGTTTAACCATAGTGCGCGTCCTTTTCTTAATTCCAGTTCTTTTTTCCTCCTTCAAAATAATCAATACATGAGGGCTGATGATGTTGATACTTCATATAAATCATATTTACATTACTCTTCTTTCGGAAGTACAATTTTTTTATATAATTGAACCGTAATGAAGTAATAGATTAAGTAAATCACTACAAAAATAACAAGTGGTACCCATATACGGAAATACGGATCAATTAAAAGAGGGCTGAACATATTCATACCAACTAATACGTGAACAATACCCACAATTGCTGGAACTAAGAATACAAAGAATAACTCTTTATAAATCGATTGTGTTAATAACTCTCGGCGAACACCGATTTTACGAAGCATTTGATAACGTGTACAATCTTTGGATGCACCAGACAGAACTTTAAACATCAGGCAGCTTGCCATCATTGCTAAGAACGCAATTCCAACGAAGAATCCCATAAACATGAGTCCGCTAGAAAAGCTTTGATTCCCCTTATAGTTTTGATACTTACTACCCAATTCTTCTGCTTTCACATTTTTATATTTAACTATCTGTAATTCATCAAGTTTTTTCCATTCCTTTACATATGCACCAAAATTATTTGTTTTCCCAATAAACACGGTATTTTCTGTACCTTTGATATTATCATATATGTTTTGATTGACAATTTTCACTTCATGATTCGGATACATATACTCTGGTTGAATTGTTTGGAAAACATCGCTCCATTGTCTTGGTTTTCCATCATCTTTCCCCCATTGTCTTGACAACACAAATGCATTTATGGGGATTTCCTCTGAAATTTTCATTGTCTTCTCATTTTTTCTATCTTTGACTAAAGGACGATTATTCTCTAGCTCTTCTTTTGTATAATACACATACGTATCATCCACCTTGTAGTGATATTCAAGTTTCTCTTTGAATGGAATGCCGTCTAACAATTCCTTTTCTTCCACTGTTGGATTATGAACTATCGAATCATAAATCGTTCCTTTATCAGTCTGTTTTAGAACATCGTTTTTAAATGCCATACCACACGCAATTCCCCCAGCTCCAAGAGCTACTAAGATTGCTACCGTTGCCAGTACGTTTGTTAGACTGTTCATACGGAAGTTTAATTGCGCAAAAGTAAAAGCATTCAGCCCTTTTTCCCTACGTTTTTTATTGCTCTGTACCTTTTTCATCATAACGGGGAGAAGGGATCCAAATAGTGTGTACGTACCAATTGTAGCTGTGATTAATCCAATAGCCATGAATGTAGGAACGCTTAGTATATCTTTTCCTTGTAGCTGTGATATATAGATCAGTGATGTATACCCAATGCCTAGTAAAAGCAAACTAAGGAATGCAACTACAACTGTCATTTTCCCTTTTACCGCGAGACGCTCTGTTTGTGCATCTGCATGTACAAGTTGCAAAACAGAAATACGTGACAATTTCATACTATTCAGGATGGCTGATAGTAAAAATAAGACAAAAAAGAAGAGGCAAGTAACAGTCATAGATGGAATATAAAAGGCTTGATACCCTTCTCCAGAAAAATCCAACTGGTTCATTAATAACTGACCGATACCTTCTGCAAGTCCTACACCAACTGTAATTCCGATTGCAAGAGATGCCGTACCTACTATGATTGTTTCGATAAACATAAGTAAGGTAACTTTATGTTTTTTTGCTCCTAACATCATGTACATGCCGAACTCTTTTTGGCGAAGAGATAATAAGAAAGAGTTTGCATATAAAATGTAGAAAAACGTTACAATCGCTAATAAAACGGAACCGATTTGGAATGCTATTGCAACTATCTCAGCATGTGGATTTGATTCAAGGAACGTTTTATTTAGTGATAACGTTTGAAACATATAGCAAGTTGAAATAGATACGATAAGACCAGCAAGTAAGACAATATAATCTTGTAATTTCCTTTTTAGCCTGGACATGGAAAGTTTAAATAACATGCTTGCACCTTCTTTCTTATGCTTTTTGTGTGCCTAAGTCTGCAAGCACGTCTAAAATTTCTTTATAGAATTTGTCACGTGTACCACCGCGGTGAATTTCTTTATATAACTCGCCATCTTGAATGAATAAAATACGTTGGCAGTAACTTGCACTATATGGATCATGCGTAACCATCATAATCGATACGCCTTGTTCTGTATGTAAGCTTGTCATCGCATCCAGTAAACTAGTTGCGTTTTTAGAATCAAGAGCTCCTGTAGGCTCGTCCCCCAAAATAATGGCCGGTTCATGCACTAACGCACGTGCGGCTGCTGAACGTTGTTTCTGTCCACCAGATACTTCAGATGGATATTTTTGTAGAATTGCTGAAATTCCTAACATATCGGCTACCTTTTCTACCTTCGGTCCAATCCTACGTGATGAAACACCTTGAAGTGAAAGCGGAAGTGCGATATTTTCATAAATAGATAAGTTTTCTAATAAATTAAAGTCTTGGAAGATGAATCCTAACTTTTGTGAACGGAAATCCGAAAGCGCCCCTTGCTTCATTTTTGTAATATCTGTACCCGCAATTTTAACAATGCCGCCCGTTGCTTTATCAAGCGTTGAAATTACATTTAATAATGTCGTTTTACCAGAACCAGATGGTCCCATAATTCCAACAAATTCACCCTCTTGAATGGAGAATGATACACCTTTTAATGCGTGTGATTGATTCTCACCTTTTTTACCGTACACTTTTTGAACGTTTTTTACATCAACAACTGGTTTCACTATATATACCCTCCTATTTATTTGTACTAAAATTGTTATTAGACATTCATTGCCAATACATATACAAAGCACTGTCTTTAGCTTCTTCCCTTAATAGGAGAAAATAACGCCTCATGTATCTGTATTGCTATCTATATAATTTGGTCATTTAAACCATTTTTATTCTTCCTGCGTTATAGCTATTGTTCTAACATCAGTAATACAATGACCATTTTTTTCTGCATATATTTCTCCTTCTTTTCGCTTGGGATATATACATAATAAACAATAAACCTTAAGAAACACTCCGTAAAATCCTGAAGAATTCTTAAATATAACTAAAAAAGGCTTAGGGAGTTTTTACCGCCCTAAGCCTTTTTATAAAATTGGATGTTCTATAATAAAGGACATCCACCCCTTTTTATATTCTACATGTATTTTCCCATTATGAAGTTCCACAATTCTTTTTGAGATAGCAAGTCCAAGTCCAGTTCCTTGCTCACTGTTTCTTGATTTGTCCCCTCTGTAAAATCGTTCAAACAATGTATTCGGATCGCTAGCGGGCGACTTCTCCACTTGATTTGACACTTTCAAGATGGCTTTGTTGCCTATTTTTTTAAGGCTTATTGATAATTCAGAGGGTTTCACACTATACTTTAGCGCATTGATCAAGAGGTTTTCATACACACGCACCATTTTTTCTACATCCATACAGATAGGTATTGTTTCTTGCGTAATCGATTTTCGAACTTTTAAATTTTCTTTTTCGAATATGGGAAGGTATTCTCCCACTATTTGCTCTAATACACTTGACACGTCAACTTCGTTCCAATTCAGTTTAGCATCCTCTCTCGATAAACAAGTATATTCAAACAGTTCATCAATGAGGTATTTCAACCTCTGTGACTTTACATAGGCGATTTCAACGTATTTCTGTGATTGCATGTTACTATTATATTGCCCATTTTTTAATAAATCCAAATATCCGATAATAGATGTCAGCGGTGTGCGTAAATCATGAGAAACATTGGTAATTAGTTCATGCTTTGCACGTTCTAATTGCCTTTCATATTCAAATTTATCTTCTAATTCTTTGGACATATAATTAATATTTTGAGCGAGATGAGCCAATTCATCTCGTCCTGAAATCTCAATTGTCAATCCTAGTTTTCCATGAGCAATAGAATGAACACATTGAGAAACGCTCTTCAAATATGATATTTTTTTCCGGATTAATAACAAAAAAATCACTATAAAGGAAATGATTGATATTGTGAATATAATGAATAGCATTATCCAAATATTTGTGTGGGAATATGGATACACTAATGAATCAAAGATCTGAAGCTGGATGCTCATGATAACAAACGAAACGAAGAAACTAATCCCAACCGCACCAAGTAACTTTACCACTATCTTATTTCTAAAATGTCCCACTATCATATTTTGTACCCTACGCCCCAAACCGTTTTAATATAAATAGGGCGCTTGGAATCCTCTTCAATTTTGTCTCTAATTTTTGTAATGTGCACCATTACCGTGTTATCTGATTGGTAAAACGCCTCTTTCCAAACCGCCTCATATATTTTTTGTATACTTAGGACCATCCCTTTGTTACGCGTAAGAAGTGCAAGTATATCAAACTCTTTTGGAGTCAATCTTACTTCCTTCCCTCTGATCCATACTTGGCGTGTACTTGTATTTACGGTTAAATCGCCCACTTCTAACATATTTTTATTACTATCTGTATATGAATTGTATTTTTTAAACCTTCTTAATTGGGATTTTACCCTGGCGATTAACTCTAATGGATTAAATGGTTTAGATACATAATCATCAGCACCAGAAGCTAGCCCTTGAATTTTATCTATATCTTCTGATTTTGCAGAAAGCATGATGATAGGTATGTTTCGTTTTTTCCTAATTTTCATACATGCCTCTATGCCATCCATATTTGGCATCATAATATCTAAAAGAATAAGATCAAATTCTTTTTCTTCTAACCGTTTTAAAGCTATAATCGCATCCTCTACCGGGTGAGTTTCCATCCCTTCATTTTCTAAATAAGTAGCGATAAGATGTCTAATGGCTTTATCATCATCTACAATAAGAATTTTCGCCTCCATATGATTCCTCCTTATTTTTTGTGTATTGCATAACGAAAAGCACAAACCGATGATATAATTTTATATTTTTGCTTATCTATTTTCGTACATTGGCAAATGGAACATCACATAACCGAAATAAGTCCTACGATTCTTCTTTAGGTTACAAAAATGATTTTATAAAGATTCTATTCTGAATATTTACTGGTTTGTGCATTTACCATACAGAAAGCACTCCACTTTCCAATGTGGAAAATCATTTGGCAGATTGCGTCATTCACAGGCTGTTGTAAGTAGATACTGTAAGCCAACACCTCATACAAAAAATCAGTGTTATTTTTAAAACATATCTTCTCTTTGTTGTTACAACAAAAAATGTGAGAAAATTCACATTTCTAACCAACTTTATGCTCATTTTAAAGGTATTCACATCATGGATACCACCATGTTTCAAGTGCCTAATACTTTAGAATCTGTTTAGAATCTTTTTAATAAAATTGCCACACCTGCCAATAAGCAACTTTGTCTGCTATTTTCAAGTGTTCGTTCACAATTCTTCCAAAGTCTGCGGTAATTTTCCAACCAAGCAAAAGTTCGTTCCACAATCCAGCGTTTCGGTAACACGACAAACTTGTGAAGTTCAGAGCGTTTAATGACTTCAACCGAACAATTAATCGTTTCTTTTATTGATTGTGCAAAGGATGGACCCGTATATCCGCCATCACAAAGTATATTTGTCACTTTGTCTAATGTTTTCTTATGCCTTTCACACATTTGGATGGCATCCTCTCGGTCTGTTATATTCGCGGTTGTTACTTCAATAGCATGAATGAGACCGTTCGTATCTACAGCGATATGTCTTTTGATTCCTGACACTTTCTTTCCAGCATCATAGCCTTTTTCACCAGCTATCCATGTGTTTTTCACGCTTTGTGCATCTACGATGCAGAAACTTGTCTGATTCTTACGTCCATCTTGCTCACGATAGATTTCAACTAATTTTTTTATGCACTTTTTCGAGAAGACTTATGCCATTCTCGTCTACTTTCCGCCAAATCTGATAGTAGAAATAGACTGTTTGCCAGTTTGGAAAATCACTTGGAAGATTACGCCATTGGCAGCCTGTGGTAAGCACGTATAGCACACCGCAGAATACCTCATATAAATCGACTGTGCGTGGACGTGTCCTTTTTCGTGCGTTTTCCAAATCTTCTCGAATTAGTTCAAACTGTTCTTGGGAAACATTACTTGTATAATTGTGTATCATAGAAAATATCCTTTTTTGTACAGATTATACCATAGATTCCAAACGGGTTCTGAGATAATCTGGTGTCGTTCATTCTATCCGATTTTTTTGTAACAGAACCAATAGAATGATATCAGGTTGATAATGTTTCCATTTGAATATATTTTCTTGTTCCATACGGATCACACATCTTTTTTTAGTAGTCGTACCAATGTAGCCAAGTTTGAAAGAGCATTTTCAAAGCGTTTCAATTTTTTACACCAGAACCTTTGAATATCCTGCTCCTGTAACAGCTGATTTTGACTTTTGTCATAGTACATATTTTTAGTTGTAATTCCGAATGTATAGACCTATAATCAATTAGGTGCAGAAAATCATCTGCTAAAATTTTTGCATATTCCTCATAAAATTTAAAATTTTCGTACATAGGAGAACTATTTATGATGTTAGAATTTCCAATATTAGAAGATATACCACCCATAACTTGGTGATTTTATACAAATAAAATTATGATAAGGAAGGAGGATATACCCATGAAACAAATTTCTATGATTCTAGAATTTCCATTACCAGATGAAGTACCACCAACACTTTTTTGGTAATTTACGATAGAATTCAAAACAGAAGCTTGATGTAGAGCTTCTGTTTTGAATTTGTCAATATTAGGAGCGCATTATTATGAACAAATTGACATTAAAGATACCTACTCAGTTTTCTACAAATAGATTAATTATACGGGTTCCAAAACCTGGAGATGAGATAGTTGTGTATGAAGCGATTTGCCATTCTATAGCTGAATTAAAACCATGGATAAAATCGTTACAACAAACACCTACAAAAGAAAATATCGAAACGCTCATTATAAATTATAATATCCAATTTCTACAACGTTTCACATTACCATACTTAATGTTTTCAAAAATAACTGGTGAATTTATTGGTTTTGCAATTTTTCATGAAATTAATTGGGAAATACTTAAATTTGAAGTTGGATATTGGATTCATTCTAAATTTAGTAAAAAAGGATACATGACTGAAGGAGTACATAGACTTGTAAAATTTGCCTTTGAAGAATTAACAGCAAACAGAGTGGAAATTCGTTGTGAAGCTGCTAACATTCAAAGTCATGCTATACCAAAAAAATTGTATTTTAAACTAGAAGGTATTTTAGAAATGAATGAATTAAATGCCAATAAAAAAGAGTTAAGTGATATTTATCTATTTGCCATGACTAAACCATATTATTATCTGGCTTTGGCAAATGGTTGAAAAGAAATCAAGACTACGATGAAAGAACTTCATTAAGACTTTTATTTTATAATTCAAAAGTCTCCCCAATAAGTGACGTTTTATTATTCATGACTTTTTCACTATAAATTGTTCTTTGTACTTCAACAAAGAAATCTGTTTTGTTTTTTTCAACAACAAAACAGATTTGGTTCAATAGCTTCTTTTCCAGCATATTTAGGCTCTACAATCAAATTTAATGGGGTTTCATATCAATATAAACGTTAAAAAGTGTAGGATTTTTTTGACTATCAACTACACTGGAGGAGATCGCCATGAATCGAGATCCGATTTTAAAAGATGCGATGCAAAAGTGGGAAAAAATGAGTCAAGACCCTGCATTCCGTATGTCCTATGAGGCGAGACAAAAGGCTCTTATCGATGAAGCTTCTAAATATAAGTATGCAGAGAAAAAAGGGCGAGAAGAGGGCATTCAAGAAGGAAAAATCCAACTTATCCGGGGCATGCATAAAAATGGCATGAATATAGAGGATATTGCTAAGTTTACGAATATGGATATGTCAGAAATACGCCATATTTTAGAAAATTAAAGTGTACGGTACACCTTTTAACGTATTCCCCGAAAGAATTCTCCTTCCTCAAGCGTGTGAAGGGCGTAGCCCAACGATAGGTGGGAGATGAATTTCGGTTTGGCATAGCCAAAAACTTTTGATAAACTAGCTATATGAAGTTCTTTGATAACTTGATATAGAAGGTTGCAGGAAGAAAATAGAGTGCGAAAACCAAGCCATTCGGTTCCTGCGTAAAATATCAACCGTACCAAAAGAGCATTCATGCGTTGGACATCTAGGGGTGGAACACCCCGAAGTAACGCTCAGGGAGACGAAAGGTTACTTTCGTCGTGGAACTGAGAAGCTCCCACTTCAAGCTTTGCTAAGTGGCGAGTAGTTCACAAAGGTTAGTTGTTCCACTGAAGCTTCTAAACCTAAAGAACTAATACCTAAAAATAAATTGAATATTCAGAAAAAATAGACCGGATGAACCTGTTTATGCTACACTTAGTGTAACCGATACTGTACTACCTTTTGCTCCCTGATTTGCATAACAAGTTAGGGAGCTTTTCGTATTTTTGCATTCGTGTATATAAGAAAGAATAGTGATGACGACTCTTCTTTCTCCCGTGCAAGAGGTTCAATCATTACATTTCTAAAGATAAACTTATACTATTTTAGTATGCCATAGAAATTGATTCTTTTCAAATTATTTTTCCATGTGAATGCTGATTTGCATATTCTACATAACGCTTTACTGATAAATGAGAAAGGAATCCTGTTCTTTTTATAATTTCCTCTGTAGACATATTCCTTTCTAGACAACGTAGAATAAAGGTATTCCGTAAGTGTTGTGCGGAAATTCCTTTTCTCAGTTGCGCTCTGGCTACTTCTAATCGAATCATTTTTTGTACAGCAATGGCTGTTAGTGCTTTCGGAGCATCATTGTCATACACCCAGCGAAATGTACCTCGTTTAAAATCAAATGCGACCAATAAAGGATTCGTACTATGATATCTAGGACGAACTGGTTCAGGTATCGTTTTATAGTACGTAAATAAACGTATTTTATCCTCTTCCCTTAACATCATCCTTCTCTCTGTCCCTTTGTTATGTAAAACAGTAATCATATTCTTTCCAAAGTGCACCTGTTGCATCTGTAACGACACAAGTTCTTGTAGTGTAAGCCCATAGTCCAAAAGAAGTGATAGGATGGATACATTTCGATCTATGAGAAGCGGTCGAACGGAAAGTTGTTCTTCTGACAATCC
>NZ_JBNPJZ010000121.1:0-18519 GCF_050312695.1 Bacillus sp. AF62
CTATCTATTGCATGTTCAGCTAGTTTTTCTGATTCATAACATTGCATATTTATTTTAGTTTTGCAACACCCTCAATAGGTGAAAATGCTGCTAAATCTGTAAAACTAGTATGGTTTGTTTTTGGAATTACCACTGTGTACACGCCCGGTTTTTCAATCGTTTTATTTCTTAAATAGGATATTTCCAATAGTTCATTTTGGACTCCGGTTGTCTTTTGATTCTTAGCTTCTTTCATATAATGAATCGTAGCCTCAGCATTCATCAACATGAATGGTTTCTGAGGACCGTCTTTAGGCATTGGATCGCCAAACAATCCGCCATCCATATCAATTGCAGCTTTAATACGCGTATCCTTTACTAACATTTGTGCGGAAGTTGCTCCTCCAAAAGAGTGACCGAACATTCCAATTTTGTCATAGTTAATTAAGTCTGCAATAGTTTTAAAACTTTTATCGAAATTACCTTCTATTACTTCGTTTAAAACAAAAGTAGTATCCTGTTCCCATTTTTGAACTATGGTATTTAAGGCCGTAGGTGTATTTTCAATTGGTATAGAGTCTACACGGTTTCCGTTAGGGAAAATCGTTGTTGCTGCATATCCTGTGAAGTTAAGAGCAATGATTACATAACCTTGACTAGCTAGCTCTTCTAACTGGAATGTATTTTGTTGACCATATAATCC
This sequence comes from Bacillus sp. AF62, assembly GCF_050312695.1. NCBI lineage: Bacteria > Bacillati > Bacillota > Bacilli > Caryophanales > Bacillaceae > Bacillus > Bacillus sp. AF62. The sequence continues at coordinate 683 of NZ_JBNPJZ010000121.1, forward strand.
CATCCCATGGCCGAATAAAAGGAGGGGGAATTTTTCTTTATCTTGAAGGGGCTTAGCATCTTGATAAGAGTGTGTTTTTGTTAGCCCTAAATGTGTCGTTACGATATACGGTGCACCGTTTGTTACTGCCAATTGTTCAGCCAGCTCGTTTATGTTCTCAAAATAGGCAGAAGGATTCCCTGATCCCTTTTCGGCAGGATAGTATACTTGTATCATTAACTCACGATTTCCATGATTATTTGGTACAGTTGTTTCTTTTCGATTTGTATCAATTAAATGAAAAGCTTTCGTTCCTACTGTATATTTTCCAGTAGGCTCTGGGAGTGTTATGATCGGAAAAAGTAAAGGTAATGTAAACATTGCGATAGCAGTTACGATAATTCCTAAACCTTTTAAAACTTTCATCACTAACTTTTTAGAAACGGCTGTAGTTTTTGGTTTCAAAAAAACTTGTAATGTTAAAACGAACAATAAGAAATAGGCGGGAATCATGCGCCAGTTTGCACCAATTACAATGATGGTGACAAATAATAATGCATAATTTATTAGTAAAATGACTCCATTTTTTTTCGTCAAACCCCGTTTGATAAAGATGGGAATGATACTAGATAAAAGTAATACAGCAACAAAAATGATTTCTAACATTTTTAGCTCCTTTCCTAATCAATATAGATATAGATTGATAATTTACAACATTCCCAATTATATAACTGTAATTGATGATTGTATGCATGTAAGTTTAGAATGTTTTTATATGACATTTAAAAAAGTACTCATACGAGTACTTTTTCTTAAATGAATTATTATTTATTTTTAAACCGTTCCCCATAAATGATAAACCATTCCACTTACAAAAAATGCTAATCCTAAAAATAAAACAATTAAAGCAAGCACTCCATTTTTATTATTTTCCATAAAAGTAGCTCCTTTTTCATTTACTTACATACAAAAAGCCTTTAGTCGTAATTATGGCTAAAGGCTTTAATCTTCATACTTTGTAGTTTATAAAAAAGTTGCACTTCTGTATTAATCTGGAATATGATTGTTTAAAGAGAAGGTGATGAGTACATGCAAGAAATAAAACAATTCCCGCTTATATCTGGAAATCCCTCATTAGATTTAGTAAATACAGAGCTAGTTAGGCGTGGACAACGTTATGATTTATTAATAACAAATGAAGATGTATTAGAATGGTTACATGTAATAAAGGTTAATCTTCCTTTTTGGAATGAAAAAACACTTATAGGAATTCAGAAGCGAATGAATCAAGTTACATCTAGTATATTAGAAATAAGAGAAGTACTGAGAAAACAGTTTGAGGCAATTGCTGATCAGCAAGAAATTTCTAATGATTTTATTACGTATTTAGAAAAACAAATTGAGAAGGCACCATTTACATATAAAATCATTGAACAGCAGCTAGTATCTATCCCAGTTGGAGAAATCGAGGATGTACTCGCATCGTTAATTGCATTTGACGCTTTAACGTTAATAGCAGAAAATAAGCTTATTTCCCTTAAAAGGTGTTCAAATCCTGACTGTGTTTTATTATTTATAGATAAGAGTGGAAAACGAAAATGGTGTTCTATGAAAATATGTGGGAACCGGAAAAAGGTAGCAAAATTTCAGGATCGAAAATTTGAAGAAGTTTAGAGAATCAACTTATAACAGTTGATTCTTTTTTTGCACTTTAGAACTAACCCCTTAAATTAATATTTACAGGTTAGTTATGCCGAGTTATAATTGTTGGTAAATAAAGGAGGAGAACGATGGATAATATAACAGCAACTAAGCAGAAAGATCCTCAACCAATAAGTGTACGATATTTTACAAAAATGAAAGGGAAAGGAAGAAGCCCATTACAAGTAAATGTAAAGGACTCTTTAACGGGACTACTAGGGGGGTTTTTAACAATTCTTACCTTAACATATTTAACGAGCATAACCTCTACAGAATTATTAATGGCTCCATTTGGTGCGAGTTGTGTATTAGCGTTTGGAGTTTGGAATGCGCCATTATCTCAGCCGCGTAATATTATTGGAGGACATTTGATTTCAACTTTCATTGGTCTATCAATATATCATTTGTTTGGGAATGAATATTGGACAATTGCTTTAGCGGTGGGGATGGCAATAGCCGTTATGATGTTAACGAGAACGACTCACCCTCCGGCAGGCGCCGATCCGATTATCGTTATTTTAGGGGCAAACAGTTGGAGTTATTTAGTAACACCAGTTTTAATTGGCTCCGTTGTTATTGTAGTTATTGCTTTATTCATTAATAATATGAGTAGTAAAAGAAGCTATCCAACTTTTTGGATGTAGTTTGTGAAGTGAAAAATAATTTAAGTGAGTATTCTATTCTTACTATGTTTTATTTTTTATATAGTAAAAGCCTTAGTCGTAATTGCAGCTAATGACTTGGGTCCTCATACTTTGTAGTTCATAAAGAAAAGACACTTTAAAGTGCCTTCTACAGATTTGAATTATTTAATTCATGTAATTAATATTCGTTAGCATAAAACTCTTTTATTAATTTTATTTCATTTGTATCTGGATTAAACTTAAATATTTTAATTTGATTCGATTCATCTTTGTATGCAAATGTATTCTCACCAACTTGGGTCATATTGCTGGTGTTTAAAATAGGATCGCTACCGTGATCAGTAATTTCCACAGTTTTCTCCCGGTCCCAGAATGCAATGACAATAATCAAAATGATAAGACATACCCGTATAAAACGTAATTCTCTTGCAACAGGATGTTCCATCTGTTTGTCTCCTTTACTGTTTGATAGAGTGTGTTTATAAAAGAGATAATTTCTAGGAATATAAATAAAAAAGACACCGTAAAGTGTCTTTTTTATTTTAGTTATGCGCATTACTTAATAAGACGCTAGTTCCTCAGTCTGGCTATGAGTAACTATGTAGGGTGATTTTATTATAACATTTTAACCAGTAATGGGTCTATATGGAATTTAATTGTTTTTATTTTTGATTATTCAGAACGATTAATTGGGTATTTGGATGAAGGAAGCAGTGACTTAACTTGTTTTAGAAGAGTGTTTAGATGAGCTTGATATAGATGAAGATTTAGATGCTATGTCTTACATTGGTCTTGCAGCAATATAACTGGAGAAAGGGGAGGGGGCTAATCTTGAGATTTGGAAAGAAGCTGATGTAGAAGATTATGAAGAGAGAGAGAAAGTTTTACATACATTAAAAGCACAACTGATAAAGTGTAGAGTTATATTTCCCTTTACACGAACATAACGGTATACTATAGTTAAGTTAAGTAAACTTAACTATTTAACGAAACGAAATAAAAGCATGGAGGAATAACGCTATGACTAGAACGTATAAAGAAGTAATTAATGAAATGAACCGAGCTTATAATGAATTCTACATTTTACTATTCCAGGAGTTAAAAGATGAGTTCGGTCTTACAGGACAGCAAGAGAGCATGCTATTTCATATTAATTTAAATGAAAACACGACAGCAAATCACATTGCGACTACCTTTAATGTATCCAAAAGTGCTGTTAGCCAAGTTTTATCTAAATTGGAGAAACAGAAGATGATTTCAAAACAAGTAAACCCTAATAATAAACGGGAGTATTTTCTTACACTTGGTCCAAACGGTAGTAAGTATATAGAGCGGTTGTCTGAGTTAGATGATGTATTAATTGAGAAATATTTTTCTAAAATCGATATAAATGCCCTTGAGCAAATGACAGAGACGTTAACGAGAATAAATAAAGTGATATTGGAAGAAAAACAGAAGGATCTTAATTGTAATGAGTAAGAACTTAGATGAAGCAATTAGTAGAAAGGAGGAGAAGCGTGTTATGAGTTTGATACCAAATATGATTACGATAGCAAATTTTGTATGTGGGCTTTTAGCTATTTACGCTGTTTTCGTTCACGATATTTATTTGGGAGCAGTTTTTATTATTACAGGTATGCTGTTTGACTTTTTTGATGGCATGGTCGCTCGGAAAATGGATTCTGTTTCAGAAATTGGTGGAGAGTTGGACTCATTTGCGGATTTAGTTACTTTTGGTGTGGCACCGTCTATTCTTGCATATAGTGTCGCTTTAAAAGATTTGCAGTCTATCGGGATGATATGTGCACTTGCTTACAGTATTTGCGGAATGCTTCGGCTTGCAAGATTTAACACACAGCAAAGCAAACTCCCGACCTTTATCGGCATGCCAATCCCATTCGCGGCAATGTGTCTCCTCATTTTATGTTTTTTAAAGAATCCAGTTTCCGTGGCGTTTGGTACATGCGTACTCGCTTATTTAATGGTGAGCAAAATCAAATTCCCTCATTTTAAAAAAGATATAGCTGAAAGCTTGAAGCCTGGAAGATTGGATTGATGATACAGAATTACAATGAGAAAGATAAAGGAGAATAACATGATTCGTATGGCACTAAGATCATTCAACATACAAATGTATTGTTTGCTAGGTGTAATGTTATTGGGATGGTTAATGACACCTTTTTCAGCCCAGTTTGTAGGGATAAGCATTGGCCTTTTAGTGAGTATGTACTGCGCCTGGATTTTGGGAAGGCGTATTGAAAAGTTCGGAGATAGCATTGTAAAAAAAGAAAAAGCACCGATGCTCGGAATGATAAATCGATTCGCAGCAGCAATACTCGGTGCGATTATTATGTATGAAATTGAACACGATGAATTCATGTGGACATTCGCTGCTGGAATTATGGGTGGGTATTTCTTGGTTATTATTAATTTGGGGTATTATAGTATGAGGGAAGCGGAGGAATAAAGTTTCACTTTATTATAAAGAAAAGACACCCATATAAGAGTGTCTTTTCTGATAGTTTTTTAGCAGAAGCAAGAAGCTCCAACGATGATTAATAAAATAAACAGTACAACTAATAAAGCAAATCCTCCAGCAAAACCGCAGCCTTCGCCGCAACTACCACCAAAACCCATAATAGTTCCTCCTTTTAATAAGAGGGGAAAACAAGGGTACACTCATGTATTTTAACGGATTCAAATTACTTTATGTTTTTTACGCAATAATTGAGCAGGTCCTTTGGAAAATAAAAAAAGACACCCTAAGGTGCCTTCTTCCGACTTGAACCATCTTAATTGTATTGCGTCGTTATCATATAAGAAAAAAAGACATCAATTAAGATGTCTTTTTTTCTTTGTAAAATTGGTGTTAAGAAGGTATAACCTATGAATAATATAACAATCATCGAGTAAGTTTATTATAGCAGCGATAAATAGGATTTTTATATGCAATATTACATATATATAGATTTATTTATGTTTTATTTGTATATTTTAATTGTCTGTTCCTTGTTTTAATTCGTTTAGTTATATTATTTTTTGAGTGCTCCAGCAATGGAGCCTTTTTTAGTATTCTATTTTGATGATGTTCCATAAAATTAGCATCTTTTAAGGCTGTTTTTATATAAAAAGCCTTTAACTTGTATTTATAGCTAAAGGCTCTGAGTGTCATACTTTATAGTTTATAAAATCTTATAAGAAGAATAACCAGGATTTTATATAGAATTTATCCCGCTATTTGCCGGGCTGCCCATAAACACCCGATTGGTGAGAGCTGATTAAAGTTTCACTTTATAATGTTTTTTATCCAATTTGGAACTGAAATGTACTAGCTTGATAATGAAGCTAGGTTATTAGAAGTGAAAAATTTTAGTTTTATTATAATTAATAGAAATGAAAGTAGTGTAAATATAAATCCACTCCAAATAAGTTGGTGAATACCTAAGTTTGAAATGAACCAGCCTCCAATAGTTGTTCCTAGAGTAATTCCGAGATTTGAGAATGAAACGAATAGGCTATTACCAAATTCGGGTGCTTCTCTTGCTTCACTTATTAACCATGTTTGACCAACAATTAATCCACCAGCATGCACGATTCCCCAAATGAATACCATGAAAATCATTGGAACAAGATAAGAACCTAAGTAATAAACCAATATGTAAACAATAGAATATAAAATGGGGAACGATATTACTGTATTTACTATGCTTCTTTGCAAGAGACTACCAAATAAATGATTGCCTAAAATCATAACTATACCAAATATGAATAGCATGATACTGATGAGCGATCCATTCATGGAAGTTACTTTTGCAAGGTATTCGGCGAAGTAGCTGTATACGGAAAACATGGCTGCAAAAAGGAATGTGACAGTTAAAATATTTAACCATAATCCTGGTTTGCCGAGTATACGAATTTGTTTGCCGAAAGACATTTTTTCTTTAACGGGCATAGAAGGAAGTGAGATTAGTATTCCAATGAATGCAAGGGCGTTAATAAACGCTCCGAATAAGAAAGCAACTTCTAATGAAAATTGATCTGCAAGGTAAGAGGTTAATGGTACACCTAGTGCAAAGCCAACCGTAATTCCCATGAAAACTTTTGTAACCGCTTGACCACTCTTTTCAGGAGGGACAAGTTTAGCAGCAGTTACAAGAGCGATTGAAAAGAAGAGTGGGTGAAGTGCTGCAGGTAAAATACGAAAAATAAGCATGATTTCAAATTGTGTTGTATAAGCGTAGATTATATTTGAAATAACAAAAACAAAGATTGCTATTAATAAAATTATTTTACGATTAATACTAGAGACGAGTAGAATTAAAAACGGACCAGAAATAGCAACGACTAGTGCGAATATACTTACTAAAAACCCTGCTTGTGCAGTTGAAATGCCAAATTTCTGAGTGATTTGTGGTAATACACCGACAATACCCATCTCGGTAGTAATAATTCCAAACACCCCTATTGCTAGTGTAAGAATAAGTAAAGGACTTACTTTTTTCATTTGTAAAACTCTCCATTCTTCTTATTATTTTGAAAGTGAAATCGATTTATTAACAAAGAAATGAGCATGATTGGATGTCAATAGTATTAGAATTATGTAATGTTAACCACAAAAACAGATATCTAAATAACTAGATATGATGTGTTGAAAAAAATGCTCCTTTCTATGTTTCTTGCTTTTATAGGTAGCGAAGTTTTAAAAAGAATGTATTAGGCGGCTATATAAAAGCAGAATGTGTGAAAGCAAATAATCAATTGGTAGGTTGATTATTTGCTTTCACTTTATAATTCATTTTGAACGTATTCAGAAAACGCTTGTATTGTTTTTTCATTTCGACGATAATATGTCCATTTTCCAATTCGGTCAGAGTCTAGTAGTCCTGCCTTTTTCATAGTTAATAAATAACTAGAAATAACCGATTGGGCTAAGCCAGTTTTAAGCTGAATATCTCCTACACACACTCCAATCTGAAAATTAATCCCTTGTTCTAAATAAGGTTTTTCGTCGAAATGGTTTTCTGGATTTTTTAACCATGATAAAATTTGACATCTTGTGTCATTTGACAATGCTTTATAAATTAATGAAGGTTCCATAAGGATATTATATCTACTTTTATAGATTTGTAAATGGGTTTGTGTGATTTTAAGGGAAGAAGGTATAGTTGATCTCCTCGAATAGGAATAAGGTGCTCTTGATCTGTATCCTTTGTAAAGGACATTCTAAAAAAAGTTAGGCAACCTAAAAAAGATGATTTCTGTATGCAAACAGGAGTCATCTTCTTTAAATTCTATTGATAGCAAGAGTGATTATAGTACGTCATATATTTCTTAATTTCATGTTTTAACTGAACAAACGAGTCACATGATTTTATATATGCTTTATCGGTTAAAGTACTACGAGGATTACGTGCAAAAATGATAGTATTGTTAGGTTTAAGCATGTTGTTGCCTAGCTATCAATGGCGGATGCCTAAGAAGAGTAATAATAAAACCCAACTGAAGATTTAAGAAAAATTTTATGTTTACCCCACTCTTTATTTTAAAAGTTTTTCCTATCCTATAAATGAGTTACATCATGAAGGAGACTAAAAAAGACAAAGTCATAGATGAAAATGTAAAGTTAGGGGATTCTACATGCATACAGAAGTTTTAATTAGTTATTTGTATACTTATTTTTTTACAATTATGTTTTGTATTTTATTTCAAATTGGGTTTTATTTTAAAGCGAAAAGAAATATATCTATCTGGCATTTTCTATGGGTATATGTTTTTCTATTCTACCTTTCGCTAGTGTATAAGGTGACGCAAATCGCGACTGTATGGGATATAAGTAGATATGAAACGTGGATTCGTGTAAGTCAAATCAATTTGACTCTATTTGATACGGCAGGTAGTACTACATATCTTTTGAACATTGTACTGTTTATGCCGTTAGGTTTTTTATTACCGATGATTTGGCCGCACTTTAGAAAAATGAAAAACACCGTATGTGCAGGATTTCTTTTTTCATTGGCAATTGAGTTAAATCAATTACTAAATAATAGAATTACAGATATTGATGATTTATTTACGAATACCCTCGGGGCGATTATTGGGTATTTATTATATAGAGCTTTTAAAATGATATTAAGAAGAGAGGGGAAAAAGCTTGATACCAACTCTTCTCTAGTTATAAAATACGAGGCTGTTTTTTGTTTAGTGTGTTCATTTGTAGGGGCGATGTTAATTTATCATCCAGCTTTATTTGGAAGACCTGTCATCATTCAGTGAGGTGATTACGAATTTCTTTTGAACGCTCGAGCGATATTTCAATTTGCAAAAAGCCTTTAACTTGTTATAGTTAAAGGCTTTTATCATCATGATTTTTACTTACCAATTACCCACTCTAACATCCGCTTTCAACCACTTCACCCAATCCAAATCCTCTACCTTAAGCAAACTGAGCGAAACACCCTTCATATCTAAAGAAGTTAACAGCGTACCAACCTTTACGAATGTAACTTGTAAGCTTTCCAATTCACATAAACGGCGAATGTCATTTGCAAAAATGTATTGTTCCATTAATGGAGTTGCGCCGAGTCCATTAATGAGGATAGCGAAGTTATCTCCTTTTCTCCAGCGATAAATGCTTTTTAGTTTGTTCATCAGTTCAATCGCTAATATTTCAGAAGAGGATAGTGCTTCTTTACGGTAACCTTTTTCTCCGTGAATGCCGACGCCATAAAACACTTCATCATCGTTTAATGTGAATGAAGCTTTTCCTTTTACTGGATCGTTGGCAGGGGAAAGGGCAACTCCTAATGTGTGTAAGTTTTCAGTGATAGAACGGCCGAGTGCTGTTAGTTCTTCTAAAGAGTGACCTTCAAGAGCGGCCGCACCTAATATTTTTTGGACGAAAACAGTGCCAGCTACGCCGCGTCTTCTTTTATTAAAGGAAGCATCATCTTCAATTGAAATATCGTCATTTACGATGATATGGTCAACTTTTCTTCCTTCTTCTTGAGCAATTTGCTTTGCTGCTAGAAAGTTTTCTACGTCATCTTTAAAGTTTTTGATGATGAATAGTATACTTTTATCTTTTGGTATGAGGCGAGTTGCCGCCGCAATTTGTTCCACTGTAGGCGGAGTGAAAATACTGCCGTTTACTGCCGCTGTAAGCATACCTTTTCCTACATAACCAATATCAGCAGGTTCATGTCCGCTACCACCGCCGCTTACAATAGCGACGTCTTGCTTCATTTTTTCGATATCTTTTACATAAATGATGTTATTTGTTTCATCGTAATTTACTTTGTCGTTATGTTCAAAATAAAAGCCATGCAGCATATCTTGAACGATATTTTGTACATCATTCATAATCTTTTTCATTGCTTTTGCCACCCTTTAATTACTTTGCTGATTGCTCAAGTAATAGTAGTAATTGATTGTTTATCATATTTTTCATAAGAGAAGACATAACGGATGGATCTACTTCGCACTTGCTTTCAATCCAATCTTTTATCGTTCCAACGAAGCCGTGACTATAAAAGGAGGCAATCGTATTTTTGGTCTCATCAGAAAGGCTGAATCCACAGCTCACAGATAATTCATCAATAATCTTCATATATAAGTTTTTCGTATGCTCAAATAAATAGTGATTAAACGAGTTTTGCTCAATGACTTTAAAAGCATTTCGGTAAAATTTTTGATTTTCATAAAAGTAATCAAATAATAAATCGAAAATGTTTTCCCATTTTTCATAATCGAGAAAGTCTATAATATTTTCTTTCGTTTCTTCTCTATAAATCCAGCTTAATAGTTCAAATTTATCTTTAAAATGATAATAAGAAGTTTGCCTACGCATTTGACAGTGTAACATAATATCGCTCACTGATATTTTATGAAACGACTCTGTTTCCATTAAATACTTCAATGAGTTCGCGATTATCTTTTTAGAAATTATAGAAGAGGTCATCTGAATCATCCCTAGAATGTTATTAATATAAAAATCCTATCTATAAATGAGAGCGGTGTCTTTAGACAGATTGTCCATTTTGTCCGTTTACTATAAAACGCTTTCATTTTAACATGAGTAGTAAGAAGAAGATTTCAAATATATCACAATATATTAAAGGAATTGAGGGAGAACTACAATGAAAAAGATTATAAACAAACCAGAAACATTAGTAATGGAAATGTGTAACGGAATGGTTATGGCTCACCCAGAGCTTGAGCTTTTGAAAAAACATAAAGTAATTAAGAAGAAAGAAATGAACGAAAATAAAGTAACGTTAATTAGCGGCGGCGGTAGTGGTCATGAGCCGGCACATGCAGGATTAGTCGGAAAAGGAATGTTAGATGCGGCAGTGTGCGGAGATGTGTTTGCGTCACCTTCACAAATTCAGGTATATCAAGCAATTAAAGAAACAGCTAGTAAAAAAGGTACGTTATTAATTATTAAAAATTATAGCGGCGATATTATGAATTTCAAAAACGGTGCGCATTTAGCGACGGAAGATGGAATTGAAGTCGACTACGTAAAAGTGGACGATGATATTGCGGTAGAAGATAGCCTATATACAGTAGGACGCCGCGGCGTTGCGGGAGTTATTTTAGTTCATAAAATTGCCGGCGCAGCAGCGGAAGCAGGTATGGATTTAGGAGCGGTGAAAGCTGTAGCAGAAAAAGCAGCGGCTAACGTGCGCACAATCGGTTTAGCGTTAACGTCTTGTACAGTTCCAGCGAGCGGATCACCTACTTTCACACTTGCGGAAGATGAAATGGAATACGGCGTAGGTATTCACGGCGAACCAGGAATTAAGCGTGAAAAAATGCTGTCGGCTGATGAATTAGCTAACCGTATGACAAATGATTTAATGAAAGATTTAGGAGTAAAAGATGGCGAGGAAATCGCACTTCTAGTTAACGGTTTTGGCGGAACACCACTGCAAGAACTTTACTTATTTAACAACGCCGTTACGAGAGAACTAGCTGCAAGAAACATTAAAATTAATAGAGTATTCGTCGGTAACTATATGACAAGTATTGATATGGCTGGTATGTCTTTAACGGTAATGAAGTTAGATGACGAGCTAAAAACATTACTATCAAAAGAATGTAATACACCAGCGTTTAAAGTAGATGGACCAGTTGAAAGTGTAGAGTACGTGAATGTACTTGAAGAAACAGAAGAGAAGGAAGTTTCCTTTGAACTAGAAACAGCGGAAGAGCACGCTGTGATTAAAAATAATGTCATTACATTAAACAACATGATTTATCTCGTTGATAAAATGAGCGATATTATTATTAAAAATGAAGTACCGTTTTGTGAGTTAGATACACATGCAGGTGACGGCGACTTCGGAATGAGTGTTGCAAAAGGATTTAAGCAATTAAAACGTGAGTGGCATTCTATTGTAGAACAAGAAAACGTAACGATCGGATCATTCCTTGACGGTTGCTCCATGATTATTATGGAACATTGCGGCGGCGCATCTGGTCCAATTTGGGGCGGAGCATTCCGCGCAGCTAGTAAAGCAGCGGGCGAAAAACGTGAGCTAACAGTGAAAGAATTCGCTGAAATGTTGCAAGCAGCACTGCAAGGCATACAATCTATCGGAGAAAGATCGTTCGGTAGAGGAGCAGTAGTTGGTGATAAAACGCTTGTTGACGCACTTGCTCCATGTGTAGACTCTTGGTTAGATAGCGCCTCAAACGAAGTCGACGTAAAAACTGCCTTTGAAAAAGGTGCAGAAGCAGCGGTTAAAGGAGCAGAGTACACGAAAGAAATCGTAGCTCGCATGGGCCGCGCTGGTACAGTTGGCGAAAGAAGTTTAGGATATCCAGATGCAGGTGCACATGCGCTTGGAGTTATCTTTACGGAGATTGCGGGTAGTTTGAAATAGGAATTAGAAAGTCCCCTCTGCTTTAAGGTGGAGGGATTTTTATATAGTTGATATGTAGAAGACTTCTTTCGGTTCTTTCTCAGTAAAATATGAGTTTGTTACTGTTTTTGATAAAATCTTATTTCAAAAATACAACTAATATTTCTCAACATTAATATATTGAAAATAGTTAGAATATTTAAGATAATCATTTGTGAAGAAGTAAATTATAAAAAAAGGGGGAATTTATTTTGTTACGTCGTTTATCTATTTGTACAGTACTAACAGCTTTTATATTTACTTTATTTACATTTAACGGCTCTGCTTTCGCGGCTACGAATGCTACTGAAAATGTAGTAGCAGCTTGTGCAAAGGGAGGTACGGTAGGTGTATATGGTGCAAAGATGCGCAGTGGTTATACTGTCGATTCACCTGTCTTACATACATTTAATGATGGTACGAAAATTACTGGAACATGGGTAACTGGTGAATATGTTCAAGGTCATTACAGTAATTCTAAACAGTGGTTAAAAGTTACATATAAAGGGATGACAGGTTATGTATCCCATACAACATTATATAACGTTTGCTCATAAAACTATGTACCATAATAGCTTTGGATATATTGAGCTAATCTCTTCTAGAGATTAGTTCTTTTTTATCTCTTAGTTTTTAATGGGGCATTTTTTGAAAAAGACCAACGATTCATTAAATCGATGGTCTTACGTTTATATAGTATTCATTTGTATCTATATCAAATTTTTCATTGCTTTTTGCTTATTTTAGACTTAGTTTGTTTGTGATTGCAGCTTATCAATTTTCCAGTATGTTTGTAGGGGGTCTAAAGAGCTTTCAATATAAAACATATATTCATCTACGGTATGTGGTACTTCAAAAGCTATTTTCAATTCTACCGTTTCATTTGGTTTAACTTGTATATCAGAAGGGTTTTGATCAAGCACCTTTCCTTTATAGATTTTTCCGTCTTTTTCATCTTTTAAGTTATATTTTAATTCTGATAGTCCAATCGTTTGACCTCGTACATTTTTTACAGAGACATTAACAATGACGGAATCGTTGCTAGCATTTAAATATGCACTTTGAACAGCGGCCAAGTAATAGCCTCCCTTAACACTCTCGCCAACTAATAAAATACCTTGTTCCAAGCGGCTCATCTCTTCTTTTTCTTCAAAATTTATTAATTCTTCATTTTCATTTTTTGCGGTTGGTTCTTCTATTGGACCATTTTCAACGGCACTATCTGTTTTATCTTGTGTGCAAGCAGCCGTAACACTGACTAATACTAGAATGAAAGTAAGTAATATAGATAATTTTCTCATAAAATTTATCTGTCTCCTTAAGTTTCTCAATTTTGTGCAGCTATACATATAAGATTAACATAATGTCTCATTATTGGCTCAAAATAGGGGGTCTTTTAGACAACTTATTCTTTTTACTTTTAATATACATTCGATTGGTTCTCGCGATATTTGTTAATCTTTTAAAACATTGGCTTAGTAATACCGAGGGTTATTATAGATATATTAATCATGTAATTTGTCCATATCAAAATGAACGTTTTTTGCATCTAATATATTGTAAATATATTTTATTTTGAAAGGATGTGATTATATGGCCCATAAATCTACTGGAGTGTTTCGAGTTCCAGTCTCTGAAAATGGGATTATTCCAACTGCTCTCAACATTATGTTAAACAATGATTCACGTTGCCATACTAGTAATGTAACGGTAACTGTTAAGAGAAGTCGAAACACTTTTTTCCCAACTCAAAATGAATTAGTTGAAATCTCTCGTACTTTTGTTTCTTTAGAACCAAACAGAACAACTAAGATTGTGTTATTTACTCCAGAAGTCCAAATAGAAGATTTTCTTGATGTCATCATTAGTGGAAATAAAGAGGATGTTAAGGATGTTCTTGTATATTCTTTCTTAGCAGATTCAGTAGGTCATAATCTGCCATCTACTGTTTTCAGAAATGCAGAATACACTTTTGCTTGCTGACACAGTGATGATGTATTCTTTACTGTCGTATATCTGAATTGAAATGTTGCAAACAGCACTTCAAGGCATATAATCTATCGTTGAAAGATCATTCGGCAGAGAGCGGTAGTTGGTGAAAGAAGTTTAGGATATCCAGATGCAGGTGCACATACGCTTGGGGTTATCTTTACGGAAATTTTAGGTAGTTTGAAATAGAAATTAAAAGATCCCTTCTACCTTAAGGTGGAGGTATTTCCTTAATATTGTTTTTTAATATATATTGCTAAATATGTTCCCATAATTCATTCTATTGTATTGAGAATAATGTCATCTACAAAAAGGAACTAGTATTTGAAGGAGTTCCACCTCAAACATACTCCAATGCATATAAATATGTTTGAGGTGGATTTATTAACGAATTTTATATATAGCATGAATGAAAATGGGATAAATAAAACAATGCTTCTCAGTATGTTTTTAAGAATTAATTGAGCAGGTCCTTGTAAAAATAAAGAAAAGACACCAAAAGGTGCCTTCTGCCGACTTAAATTATTTTAATATTATCGTTCTAAGTTTAAAAGCTATAGGGATTTTTTCTGTGGGATTTGTAAGTAGTTTTTACGAAATTATGAGTGTTTTTTATTTTGTAATTCAATAAGTTCATCTGGTAGCATTTTTGTATAATATTCTTTTTCTGTTAGTTCAAATATAAATAATGCTTTTTTCCAGTTATAAATAACATCTTCTACATTATGTTGTTTAATTTTTAATAATAACTGACCTTTTAAATAGAATAGTTCACCTAATAGGTATAACGTATTTAGATTAATTGCTAATTTGATGCCCTTATCAATGTATTTTATTGCCTCTTCATGTTGATATGTGAAGTCCAAAGATTTTGCTAAATTTAACATGATTTTCAACTTAATTTCTTTATCTCTAGGAAAATCTAACTTATTAAAATTACTTAAACATCTTTTTAATATATTAATACTTTTTTCATATTCTTTATTTTCCGCATAAAATATAGCCATTGTTTGCATAATATCTATTTCTCTTTCTGATAAAAAATCAGAATTAGTTAAAGTCAGTTTTAATGCATTATTTAAAAAATCTAAAGCAGTTTTTAATGATTTATCCACCATAAATATAGCAATTGCTTCATGCCATATTAGAAATTGTTTCTCTTCTTTTGTTTGAAAATTATTTAAGTTTTTCTCTTTTTTCACTATTTCATAAAGTTCTTTATATTGTTTTTGCTTTAAGCAATCTTTTATTACGTATTTTACATTTTCTACATATTTTAATCTTTTATTTTGAGTTAGTGCAAATATGTTATTCGGATCAATACCAAGTCTTTCTGATAATTGATATAACAATATACTAGATGGATAAATCATACCTTTTTCGATCTTACTAATTTGACTTTGTGAACATATTCCGTGACATAAGTCGGATTGTGATATATTTTTTTTAATTCTAAGTTCTTTAATGGTAATACCCAAATCGTTAAATTCCATTTTCCCCACCTACTATTTAACACTTTATTAGTATGATATTCTCTAACCTTAATGTAATGTAAAATTAATATAGTTGCAATTATTGTTTTAAAGGGCTTATCGTTTCTATAAGATGGTGAGATTTTTTTATGTACAAAAAAGACACCAAAAGTTCCTTTCGCCGACTTGGACCACGTTCATTTAATATAAACCTATCTGTATTTTCACATGCTTCTCTAATCCCTCTATTTTACATTTGATAAAATAAAATCCTAATATTACCAATAATTAAATAAATATTTCTACATATTCAAGATATTTATATAAATTACAAAAGTGATACATTTAAGTTGTAAGCTATAAAAACTATTAAAGGGGGATTTATTATGTTCAGGAAATTAGTAGTAGGAGCAGTAGCAACAGGTATTGCATTAACAGGGGGAATTGGTGCAGCTTCAGCTGATACGCAAAAAGCTGTGAGCTCTCCGAAGCAAGCAACATGCTCAATTCCTTATGAGTATTCTAATGGTAAATTCAAAAGAACTCTTTATTACTCAAATGGAGTATATGCTAATAGTTTTAATGAAAATGTTTGTGGCGGGACGATTACGTGGTACTTAAAACATGTTCAAAATGGAGTTGCTTTTTACGAAGGTAATTTAAAATAGTAGATTTTTTGAACCTCATTTATTGAGGTTCTTTTATTTTTAGTTTTTAAACTGATTCTCTATAAAAAAGACACCCTAAGGTGCCTTTTTGCGATTTGATCCATTGTAATATGGTATTGAATGCCAGTCCGATTATTATTTTACCATGTTAAGTAGTTTCGGTTATTGAGAAAAAATACAACTCATTGTTTGAATGCAAAAAAGCCCTAGGGGGACTAGGACTTTTTGCTAGAATGAATAAGATTTAAAAAAGGACTTATATAACGTAACATATGAATGTTTCGTAAATGTATCAAAAAAGTGAACAAAAGCGTTAATTTTAATAAAAAAAGCTCCGCGATAAAAGTTGCGGAGCTTCATAAGGTCGAGTTATGTCGTACTCACAAGGGATTTTAACATGGATGTTGTGGTAAAAATACTGGTGAATTTATCCTGTAATACCCCCACTGATTAGAGTTTCACTTCATTCGAAGGAATTCATATTTTATAAATTAGATTATGATAGTTGATATTCTCCATATTGACCAGAAAAGAACTAAAAATTCTAGTGAAATTCCAAGTGTTCGTTTCCTAGTTTTTTGAAATTCTTTTATTAAATAACCAACAGCACTAATTGCTATAAGAATGAAAAGAATAAGTTCGAGTGTAACTGGCATTTTATCTACCCCTAATACATTAATTTGTTATATAGAGATTATAAGATATTTTTACGGCTAGTAGTGAAAAATTTAATAAAACTATCTCTAATGGAGTTTTGTTTGAACTTCTAAAAGTATTTTTGAAAACCATTGTACGTAAAGTTTCTGCGTATGTTTTTAGGAAACAAATTTTAGAAAAAGATAACAAAAAACCCGCTCCTCGTCGCCGTTGTAAGCAAAAGGGTGGGTTTTGTAAAAAATAAATGAGCCCTAATGGATATAATGTACAAAAGAAAAGAGGCTTTCTTATGAAAGGATAGACTTTCATGTGTCATCACTATTAATAATGATGTGTTATTTTTACATAGAAACGAATAAGGAACAGAACAAGTTATAGTTTAAAGGGATAAAATGGTGGGATTGTATTGAGAAATTTTTTTGAAACAATAATATTCAGAAAATTAAAAGTTTTACTGGAAGATTTTTGTTATTATGTTAGTAATCTATAGACAAAGGAGAAGGGGCTATATGAGTGTACATGTAATAAAAAAGGAAGAAATCAATTTACTTTTACAGGAGTGGTATAGAGAAATTCGTTCACAGAATTTCTCTAAGGCAAAGGAATTAAAACAAAGTATTGATACAAAAGTTAATAGTATGGAAGAAGATCGAAAGAATACAGAGTTTTATTCACTTGTAGATTTTAGATTTAAAATGTTAAGTGCAGAGTTTTATCCCCATCAATCTGACATATCTAAGAATGATCTAAGAACCTGTTTAAAATCTTTTTAATAAAATCGCTACACCTGCCAATAAGCAACTCTGTCTGCTATTTTCAAGT
>NZ_JBNPJZ010000138.1:0-17886 GCF_050312695.1 Bacillus sp. AF62
TACTTGTATAATTATGTATCATAGAAAATATCCTTTTTTGTACAGATTATACCATAGATTCTAAACAGGTTCTTATATTTTTTTTAGTACAAATTCGAAAAAATGAATCATCATCATATTTATTAAATGTACCTAGAAATTTATATGGATGGTGAGGATGTATGAGTCAATATCAAATGTTGTACAGCACACCGTATCTCTATTCTTCTCGTACATTACAACAATTGTACAAAAGTGCGAGAAAAGAAGATGATATAACAGCGATACAGGAGCACATGCTACGTCATGACGTGTATCTGGACCGACAGTACCGAGGTTATTATTATTTAAGTCAAAAAATTGAAGAAGATTTATATGATGATGAACATCCTATCTCTTGGAATGAGTTATTAGAAGATTATCAGTTGTTTAAGGATTCCCAAGGGAATTTATCCATTCAACCGAAAGGATGGCGATAACATGACCATTGTAGGCGAATTAGGGATTGTATATGGCTTGACAGGTGCAACTGTTATGGGTATTAAATTGCTGAACAGAAAAGGGCTTCACCTTCCCGATTGGATGCTACGTGCGGGTCTCAAATGCTTGTTAATTGGTACAGTGTGGTATGTGCTACGTGATATGCTCGATGTATTTCTACGCTAGTATTTTATCGGGTAGTTGAAGGGAGCTGTCGCAATGCATGGAAACAACTTCTTTCTTATGTACTACATAACCCCAACTACCTCTAGGGAGGTATGGAGTTTATGTTTTCGCTTTTGGTAATTCCAGTTACTTTTTTAACAGTAGCGTATTTTTTTAAGGGAAAAGAGCTAAGTGATAAAAAGAAAATCAAAGCGTTTTTTGAAATCACGAAAGTGTGTGTACAGCATAAAGGAGAAATGCAGTACCCCGTATTTTTGAAACAAACAGAGGATGATATTAGTACAACATTTGTCTATCGGCTGCCATTAGGTGTGCCGAGTCAGCTCATACAGAAGTTAGCGCAAGTATTAGAGGAAGGGTTGTATAAACCCGTAATGATTTCCTTTCAAAAACGGGAGCTGTTTATACGAGTATTCCAGCAATGTATTCCTGAAAAATGGCATTGGTCGAGTGAATTGTTACGAGAGAAGACATGGAACGTCATCATGGGAAGAGCGTTAGATCGAATGATTTATCATGATTTTGAAAAAACACCGCATATGTGCGTGAGTGGGATGACTCGTTTTGGAAAGACAGGTTTTCTCAAAAATATTATGACCAGCTTAATTTTACAGCAACCCAATTATGTGAAATTGTATGTGATTGACTTAAAAGAAGGTTTAGAGTTTAGTCCCTATAGGGACTTATTGCAAGTAGAAGAAGTGGCGGAGAATCCCATGCAAGCATTTGATATGTTGACGCGAATTCGTGAAAAGATGGTGGAACAGGTAGTACGCATGAAAGAATCTTATTTTACCAACATTGTAGATACACCAACCAAAGAGCGCTATTTCATTATAGTTGATGAATCAGCGAATTTGTGCCCAATACAGGGATTGCCAAAACAAAAGAGAGATATGCTCTATATGTGTCAAGAAATGTTATCGGAAATAGCGAGGATTGGCGGAGCATTGGGGTTTCGCTTGATTTTTTGTACCCAGTACCCGACTTCTGATACATTACCGAGACAGATTAAACAAAATAGTGATGCCAAGATTGGATTCCGCATACCGACCGTAGTGGCTTCACAGGTGGCGATAGATGAAAGTGGATTAGAAGAACTTCCATCCATACCAGGGCGAGCGCTTTTCAAAACAGATCGTGTAGAAGAAATTCAAGTGCCTTATCTGTCCAATAAGGAAATGTGGAATACATTAAAACAGTATAAGGTGGTGAAACAAATTGAAACATCAAAAACTGAAACAAAAAGCGAGACAAATCGAGATTTTATCGAGTTTAAGTAAATTAGAATTTGCGTCTAGACGACAGTTGCAAGCCATTCATTGTCTAGGTAGCATTCGGAATGCCAATCGTATTCTGAAGGAGTTACGCTCCTACTGTCATGTGACTTCGCACAACCGAGAGTATGTGTATTATCTCAATAAAAAAGGGATGGCGCTACTCGGCATACAGGCAAAAGAAAGAAAAAAAAAGCATCAATTAGAACATATTTTATTGCGAAATGAAGCATGGATGTGGCTAGATTTTCCTGATTGGAAAACAGAGCAAGTCATCACTCTGCGCTATCAAGGAGAAGAAAAGACAATTGTTCCAGATGCATTTTTCATTAAAGAAAATGTCCCTCACTTTGTAGAAGTAGACCGACTACAGCATATGAAAGTGAATGAAAAGAAAATACAGTATTATGCTTATTTAACTAACATTTATCAGAAGCAACAGCAAATTAAGCCCATCATCATCTTTTATACGATATCTGACTGTAGGGAGAAGCAATTAATGAATTATGCGCTGAAACATAATGTGTATGTGCAGACGTATTTGCTACAAGATGTGATCTAAAAGGCTATATCCAAAAATCTGTGTGCTTAACATTTTTTCCAGTTAGCTTTTTGAGGGCTTTTAAGACTTTATTAGCTGTTTTCATGCTAGGAGATACACTATCTATGTTCGCAAGTCTGCTAATGGTTGATTCTCTAAGACCGCTATTTTTCGCAATATCAACTTGTTTTAATTCATGCTTATCTATAAATTTCCCTAATTTTGAACGTGGTTTTTTAAACCAAGGCATGTTAGACACCCCACTATTTTTTTACTACTACCTTGTCCAAAAATTCTATTTTTCAAACTTCGAGATAAAGAATATTTTAAAAACTACAACATATAATTAGATAAACGAACAAAATTTGTGTAATTATTTTGTGGAATATAGCATACATATTAATAGCTACAAGTTGCGACTACACTGAAGTATAAATTGCAACTTGTTGTAAAGGGTATGCCAGTAAAATAAAAAGGCGAAAACGCTTACTCTCGCAAGGGGTTTCGCTTTTTGTATGAAGTGAGGAATTGGAAGTAGATAAGTAGAAAACTAATAATTTCACGTACTATAATGTAAAAACATGTAAAATAAGAGAGGAACATCTCAAATAAGGGGGTTTCTCTGTCATCCTGTCGTTATTCGCTGTATAATAAGGAAGAACAATTAATATGACTTCCAATATGCGGAGTTTAACATGTTTCACTTTTTTCATAGTAGCTTCAACAAAAATCAAAATCCCTATGTAGAGCAGGCACACAATACTGACGTTGTATGCCTGCTCTTTTTTTGTATAGGTAAGGCGTAGCAAAGCACACAGTCTTGGCAACGGAATGGCTATAGAATAGGAGAGTAGTGGCGAGGTGTGTAAAGGGAATCCCCTTGAGAGTTACAAGCATGTTTCATGCGATTCCAAGGGGATTTTGTGTAGGAATACATGATGAATTTTCCAGTATTCCTCTATAGGAGTATATGATACAATCAAGGTGTTCCATATATTCCATTATATTGAACACCCATAGGAAATGCCTACAAGCAGGAGGGTATTTGTTCTTATTTTTCCCTTCAGGTAAGCTAACGACCTAAAGGGTTTTTATCGTTAGAAAAGGGACAGTTGGATGGATTCGTGTTCTTCTTTTTTTTGATTTGTATAAGTGATATTAAGTCAATAAAATAGACACAGATAAATTTAATTACTCAGCCTTTGAATCGTACGTACGTTCTTTTTCTATTGGAGATAAATAACCATTCGCTGAATGAATTCTTTTACGATTATAGAAAATTTCAATGTATTCCCAAATATCTTGCTGTGTTTGAGCACGTGTTGCGTATTGTTGCTGGTAAATAAGTTCTTTTTTCAAGATACCATGGAATGATTCGATACAAGCGTTATCATAACAGTTCCCTTTTCTACTCATGCTACATTGCATTCCATACTGTTGTAATTGTTTTTGATAATCATGGGAAGCATATTGAATTCCTCGATCAGAATGATGCAAGACTGAACCTTCCGGTTTTTGACGGAAATAAGCTTGTTGTAAAGCCTTCAATACTAATTCTTTTGTCATCGTACGATCAGCATGCCAACCTACAATTTTTCTAGAATACAAGTCCATCAGACTTGCTACATACAACCATCCTTCTTTCGTCGATACATAGGTAATATCGGCTACCCAAACTTGAATTGGCTTTTTTACTTTGAATTGGCGATTTAACACATTGTCCTGTATCGGATAAGAATGTTTGGAATTTGTAGTAGCTTTATATTTTTTTACAGTTCTTGACTGTAATCCCTGCTCTTTCATGATTCTAGCCACTGTTTTTTGTGAAATTCACTTTCCTTTTTGACGTAAGATAGACGTTACTTTCGGACTTCCATATAAACAACGCGATTCTAGAAAAATGCGGTGGATTTCTTTGGTTATTTGTTCTCTCTGTATTTGCCTGGGGCTTTTGGTGTGATGTTTCCATTTGTAATATCCGCTTCGGGATACATGTAGAACTTGGCACATCTTCTCCACTCGGTATGTGAAGCGGTGTCGATGGATAAATTTAAATTTTACCGATGGTCTTTCGCGAAGAAGTGCATCGCCTTTTTTAAGATTGCATTTTCTTCCTCTAAATCTCGAATACGTCGCTCCATTTCATTTGTTTTTTTGTCCCCAGAACGGGACGTTTGTTGCTGTATCATCCTGGGCTCTTGTTTATATTTCTTTACCCAACCGTGCAGGGTATTCACTGAAATTCCTAATTCTCGGGCAACTTGAGCTACAGCTTTACCCGTTTGGAAAACATGTTTTACGCTTTGATGTTTAAATTCTTCTTCATATTGTTTTATTTTCCCCATGTAGACACCTGTTATGAAGTGACCTTTGTCAATAGTTCGTTCACCCATAATATGTTTTTTCTTGATGGTATACATAAACTTTAGAAATAAGGTTTATCGACAGTTAACCACTCTGTTATTCGTGGATTGGTTACCTCAGGTTAATGGTCCGTCGTTAGACTCTTATCATCTCGTTACGTGGTTCACATCTTTTCACATTCTAATAAATAGCTTGTTTATCAGAATTTCAGCTGTGCCAGAAAGGTGTCAACATAGATAGCCAGACCTGTAATTCATTATCTCTGAAGCTCATCTATACCATCAATCGATTGATACTTTGGGTCTCTAACTATGAATGCAGCCCATTCATATCCCTTTTTGATTTTTAAATTTTTCCTGTTTCTAATCCCCAGATAAAACACCCAAGTTCTCTTGCAATCGCTGTAATGGCAACATTTCTGGGCTTCCCTTGATACATCATGCGATGATATTTTCTTTGTAACCTTTCTACTGCCCGATCTGCATAGGAAATTACTTCGCTTTGTTGTCCTTTTTGTCTTGCTTTCACTCGTTTCGATTTTAATCCGATTGTTCCTTTTACCAACGCATTTGCACATTCTACAAGTGTAGACCTAACGGTCGAATTTCCTTGTTTTGTAATCGAACTTCGACTGATTTTATCTCCACTTGAACTTTCGCTTGGCGTCAATCCTAGATAAGCCATAAATGCTTTAGCTGTGGGAAAATGAGTGAAGTCTGCAATTTCTACATGAACGTTCATTGCTGCTGTTGTGTCTATCCCTTTTAAGCATCTTAACTTTGCGATGGGTTCTTTGTACCTTTCACGATGAGATAATTCTTCTAACCTCAGAACCTGTTTAGAATCTATGGTATAATCTGTACAAAAAAGGATATTTTCTATGATACATAATTATACAAGTAACGTTTCACGTGAACAGTTTGAACTGATTCGAGAAGATTTGGAAAACGCAAGAAAACGGACGCGTCCACGCACAGTTGATTTGTACGAGGTATTTTGCGGTGTGCTATACGTGCTTACCACAGGATGCCAATGGCGTAACTTACCAAGTGATTTTCCAAACTGGCAAACAGTCTATTTCTACTATCAGATTTGGCGGAAAGTAGACGAGAAGGGCATAAGTCTTCTCGAAGAAGTTCATAAAAAAATTGGTTGAAACCTATCGTGAGCAAGATGGACGTAAGAATCAGACAAGTTTCTGCATCGTAGATGCCCAAAGCGTGAAAAACACATGGATAGCTGGTGAAAAAGGCTATGATGCTGGAAAGAAAGTGTCAGGAATCAAAAGGCATATCGCTGTAGATACGAACGGTCTTATTCATGCGATTGAAATAACGACTGCGAATATAACTGATCGAGAAGATGCGATCCAAATGTGTGAAAGGCATAAGAAAACACTGGGGAAAGTAACACATATACTTTGTGATGGCGGATATACGGGGCCATCCTTTGCACAATCCATCAAAGAAACGATTAATTGTTCGGTTGAAATCATCAAACAATCTGAACTTCACAAGTTTGTCGTGTTACCTAAACGCTGGATTGTGGAACGAACTTTTGCTTGGTTGGAAAATTACCGCAGACTGTGGAAGAACTGTGAACGAACACTTGAAAATAGCAGACAGAGTTGCTTATTGGCAGGTGTAGCGATTTTATTAAAAAGATTTTAAACAGGTTCTCAGACTGAACCGCTCAATTTTATCAACTAGAACATCATACTGTAATAGGTATTTGCCTAACGTTTCTTTGAATAATCCTTGTAGATCAAGATTCTTTAACCATTTCATATAAGTGATTGTCCAACTTGATTTCCCTTCATACGCATAGCCATGCCTTAAAAGGAATGCTTTTATCTGTTGTTTGATTTTCTTCAATGATGTTTTAAAATCACCTAACATACGGATATACTCTTTCACGGCAACATCCTCTTCTTCTGGAACATATACTTCTTTGTAGGTGCCATTCGCTAAATTAAGAGCAATCATTTTGGCATCGAATTTATCATTTTTCACCATTTTGTTTTTTGATGAACTGTACATTGTTGTGGAAGCTAAAATATCACAATCAATCCCATTTTGTTCAAGAAGATTATGGAGTGAATATCCTAAACAACCAGCCTCATATCCAACTTTAATGTTTATATCTTCCCCATATTTTGTTTTCAGTTTCTCAACGAATTTTTTTACGAGAGATACATTTGAAGCACATCGTGCTTCTCCTACAATTTCCCCAGTTTTTCTTGACCAGGTCAGGTACTTCTTGTATGGGAATGGTTGGTGGAAGTATTTGCGTTTGAGCTAGTTCGGTGGAATGGGTATATTGTAGATTGCTAGGTGTATATTCTTTGGGAATAGCCTCTTCTTTTCCTTTTCCTTTTGTCTGCATGTGCCCTCGGGTCGTAATTTCATGTTTTTTATACAAAGCATAGAGTTTATTTTTATAGGTTCCTAATCCTTCTAAGATTTCTTTGATTGAAAAGTGCTCTTTCCAATATTGTAGTCGCATCTTTTGTTTTTCCACAGTAGTGCTTCTAAAGAAGCCAATAGTAAGAATGTGTTAAGTTCCTCAATTCTTACGATTTCTGTCAATGAAAATCACTTCTCTAAACATGGTATGGTGTATAGATTCGATAAAAGGAAAAAATCTGAAAAATTAAAAAATTATTGCATCTATATCCATTCAACGTTACAATAAGAAAAATTCTTTATTAGGGAAGGGGATTTATACATATGGCCATCACAATCGCTGTGTTAACATTTTTAGGAGCTGTTATTCCAGCAGCTATAGAATTATTAAAAGTACTAGGTACATAGCCTGATCCCACCTTTTTTATCTTGTCATATGTAAAAAGTATGATAAATTGTTGTATTGTTCCGGAGTAATTCGCATATGAGTACCTATTCAGTAAACATGTGCTTGCTCATCATCCTGATTGGTACGCCTTGGTTTTGATACCAAGGCGTACTTTTTGTTTGAAATCCTTGAAAAGGCCCTGAAAAAGATTATATGGTGTTCGTTTTTTTCATTTGTTTTAGAAAAAGGGTTATATAACATATAGCGATTAGATGTTGAATAGGTCTCGTAGGGGTAGAACATGTTTATAATATGTTTTCTGCCACTTCGATACCAAGTAACGATCGTACATGTTCTATATGATTGGCGATTGTTACTGAGACTGAACCATCAAATAACAAGCCAATGGCAACGCCATCATTTGTCTTAAATTATCTAATTTATCTAGGACCTGATTCATTTCTTGAACTGGCCAATCATTCAAATCATTATTTCTAATATAGCTGATTTTTTCTCCTAGATTAGTATTATCATTAAAAACGCTAATCATTTTCTCAATATTACTTAAATGGCTGTTGTTTTCCTGTGCATATGTAACGGATACAGGAAGATAAACCATGAATAAAATCAACATAGTCATACTAAAAAAATATTTTCTCATACTTAATTCTGTTCCCCTTATATGCATCTATTTTTAACTATTTCAATTTTAAAGCGCTTCACTTTTTGCACCAGAACCTGTTAGCTTAATAGCGATGTGGTGGAACCAAAAATTAATAAAACATATTTCATTATTACTTCACTGCTTTGGCTACAAGTGCTGCGTATGCTTCTGCACCTACTCTGGTTAAATGCACACCGTCAGGTGCAAAGTAGTCTCTCTTTCCAGCACTTGCTGCATACCAATCAATTAGAGTTACATTCGGATATTCAGATGCCGTTACTTTCAGTCTCTCATTCACGATTGATTCCCACGGACGTGGTACTCTCGTATTAATAAATATGATTTTACGTTCGTTTCCAATTACTTTTATTAATGAAACAAGTTGCTCAGTAGTAAAGGCTCCATTTGTACCTAATCCAATAATTACATAATTTCCTAAATTACCTTCATATTTTAACTGTTCAACTACCGGAATCGCTTTTGACAGCTGGCGACCAATTTGGGCATCAATCCTAATATCAGGAAAAGTATTTTTTAAATACGGAGTAATATCAATCATAACGGAATCGCCTATCGCAGTAACTGTGAGTGAATTTTTAGGTTGCGCAGAATTTACTTCTCTTGATTCCCCTTGTTTTTGAGGCGTCTCTTGATTTGGATTTTCCCAAACTGCAACTGGATGTGGCGCCGGTTGTGTTTGTGCTGCTTTCACCTTATCTTGTTGAGAGTTCTCCTTAGCCTTACTAGCTTTTGATAACCCTAGGACCGCTATCGACGAAACGAATAATGTACAAATTAAAGCTAACTTAACACCTAAAGTGACATTTTGAATTCTTAAATTCTTAAACTGAATGTTTCGGAGCGCACCTTGTCGGATTGGTTTTTCAATAAACTTCCATGAAATTTGAGCAATCAATATAATCAAAAGAAATTGAAGGATTGCTCTTATTAATGAAAAATCCCCAGCAGTTATCTTTGGAGTCGTCAATGTAAGAATTGGATAATGCCAGAGGTATATGCCATACGATCTTATCCCTATCCAACGTAAAGGCCTAAATCGTAAAAATTGAGCAATACGACTAGCTGGATGAGCTAAATTTGCCACTAACAATGCTGTTGCAATTGATAAGAGAACCATTCCTCCCTTGTATAGAAATGGATCATATTGATTGGTCTTCCAAAACATAACCAAAATAATAATAAGGGCAATGCCCCCCACTACATCGAGAATGAAACGCGCCTTTGGGATAATTTTATTTGCAAGCCTATTGCTTGGCCAAACTAAGGCAAGTACCGCTCCGATAAGTAAGGAAAAGGCCCTCGTATCTGTACCATAATATATTCTGCTCGGATCAGCTCCAGGTTCATACAAAATTGCCATCGCTAAAGCTGAAGCAACGGCTCCCAGACAAATTAATAAAATCATACGGGATTGTTTTTTTATGTAGTAAAGCCCTAAACTAATGATAAACGGCCAAACAACGTAGAATTGTTCCTCAACTGCTAACGACCAAAAATGATTCAATGGATAAATCTGGTTAAAATTATCAAAGTACGATAATTTATGATAAATATACCACCAGTTACTAACATAAAATAATGCCGCTAATGAATCTCCGCGCATTTTTTCAAGTAAAGAGCTATGAAAAACCGTAATCCATGCCAACGTTATAACAAGCATAACAAGCATTCCTGGAAGCAATCTCCTTGCCCTACTAAGCCAGAATTTTTTAAAATCAATTCTCTTATTTCTCTTCCACTCTATCGCTAGAATATCTGTAATTAAATAACCTGAAAGTACAAAAAATACAGTAACTCCCAAAAATCCTCCAGGCATCCAATTAAAATTAATATGATACAAAATAACACCTAGTATAGCTAGGCCCCTGAGACTGTCCACCCCAACCATATAACGACTATTTTTTTTAAAAGGTTTAGCCACCCTACATTCACCTCTATTTCTTGGAAATTAGGTTAATAATAGCGGCATAAAATGCTATTAATCTCCTAAAATCGTATCAGCTAAACTATTACAAATAGCATTTCGTAAGACTTTTTTAATTGCATGCACAACAATTATTCAGGCTCCCTTAAACGTTAACCATATTTTGCAAATGAGTTTATGTTTTTTCAAACTTTGCAACAGAACCCTTCTGGACGTATGTTTTGTATGGTATGCGCTTACCTTACAGGAGTTATACCGAAAATACAATCCTCTTTTTATTAGCACAAACTATATGTGGAACAGCTTGTAGCTGCTTTGAGGAGAATTTTATTTTATTTGTTCTCTTAAGTTGATGGACATGTATGGTGAAGCCTAGTATTTCGTAGCCAAAAGGTTCTTTTATCCCAGAATCCCTTTTTTGTCTATCATATAAAAAAAGCAGTTAAAGGCATGTATAAAAACATTGTCTTGCTTTCTATATAAAATTGGTATAAAAAACCAAAAGATTAGTTATCCTAATAGAAAGAGGGTAGGCTGTACAATCTATCTTTGCAGTGGAAAGGGGACAATACATTTGTTTCCTTTTCGTATGCTTTTATGAAAAGGACTGTTGATCTATGTATTACGCAACTTTGATAAAGGGTGCATCTTATTATGCATTTGGTCATCGTTTTCTATTACACAAAGAATGTAAGATTACAAAACGAGAATATCAATATTTACGAAAAAACGATTGGTTTCAGGTACGTGAAGAAAACACCATTCCTCCTTTCGGTTCTGTTACAAAGTTTGAAAAAAACTAAGCCCATTTATACACTAGGGTTATTGTTTAAGAAATTTTGAATAATTGCTGTAATTCTTTGTACGTCGAAAAAGAGAACTCAGGAATGTGATTTCTCTGTTGCTTATATATAGCATGAATCGTTTCAATTCCTTTTAATGTACGTGAAGCATGGCGAAGATTTTGAAAGGAATCGAAATCCATTTATTGCTTACCCTAGCTTTTTTCTCTTATCGGAGCCTTTTCTTTTACATGTTTTTGAATGAAAAACATGTATTTGGTATTCCCTTTGTTTTGAATATACTCTCTAGTTTACTTTTTATTATAGGTTATAAATTTCACATCCACTACATGGCATTGGGGTATATAAGAAATAGGAAAAAGAGAGTTCTCTTCTGAACTCTCTTTCTTAGTAAACGGAATGGTATGGATGATAATCTGGGGAATTATCTACCTGCATATAGGATAAAAAAATCACCTATGAAATAATAGAGATAGTAAGTTGAGAGAAATAGAAACGCTCTCATTCCAACACACTTTCACATACTTTTATAGAATCAGTCGTACAAACGAGATTTTTTTAACTATCCCATAAAAAACGTTAAGATCTATAAGACTAATTTTATCCGTTTGAATATTTTTTCAGATATTGATTTTCTGTTATAGTTTTTGATTCAGCGCTCTCTGCCATGAACCTATTTAAAAATAAATATATCGATTGTATATAATATGTTTGGATACTTGACCATCATTTTTAATTTCTAACGGATATTCTGTAGCATCCGCTGCAAAGAAATCGGATGTACGTTCAGATGTTTGTTTATAGGTATATACACCCACAGGCAGTTGAAAAGAAATTTCACCATTTGAATTGGTTTTTTGCTTCAAATATTCTTTGCCTTCTTTATATACAGTAACTTCTACATCTGATAATTTTTTTGTTGAAACAACTTGAAAAGTATATACACCTAATATTGTCAGTTGCAATGCCCCTATTTCAGTCCGCTGCTCATCTACCTGACTAGTCTGTTGAGTTGTATAGACTTCGCCAGTAGCTGCTTGTACTTCATGATAACAACTGGTCCAAAGAATCGCACTTACTAAAACAAGTGAGAGAAAAAAACGAATATATCCCCCCAAAACTACACTTCCCTTCTATTATTTGTGATACTTAATTCCATTTAAATTTAATATTTAGTTACATTTTAGTTGTCTTTTACATCATATACAAGGTGTTCTATGTATTTCTCAACCTATATCTTCCATTCATTCGAAAAAGAATCGCTATCTTTGAAAATCATTATACATTCAAATATTATTGATGGTCAGTGCATCTACGCTATCTATGTTATCTACATAACTTTTTATCCATGTTTTGTGTCAGGTTCTTAACATGACATGCAGATAAGAACCAGAAAAAAAATTTCAGATTTCGTATGAAATACACAGTATGTAAGAATATATTTCTCACGTTTTAGGTTGTTGACACCAAATTTTATCCTCTCTAGACTAAACATAAGATCACATCCGAATCTGTATTAAAAGCTTACCAATTTAGAAAGTTGGCAAGCTTTTTTTATTCCCACCCGTTCATGTGATCATACCTAATAAGGAGGCGTTATCAAGTGACATTGCTAGAAAATATATTGACGCATAATGAAACATTTGTGCAAAAACAAGAGTACGAACCTTTTGCTACGACCAAATTTCCAAATAAGAAGTTATTGATTGTAACTTGTATGGATACCAGACTGCTAACATTGTTACCACAGGCATTAGGCTTACAAAATGGGGATGCCAAAGTCATAAAGAACGCAGGTGCTGTCATTTCACATCCTTTTGGTAGTATGATGCGGAGTATCATACTGGGTATTTATGAATTACAAGTGGAGGAAATTTGTGTAATTGGCCATGAAGATTGTGGTATGGCGGGCTTGCAAGCTGAACCGCTATTAGAAAAGGTAAAACAGCAAGGTATTGATTCTACTTGCCTTCGTACCTTGCAACGAGCAGGCATTAATCTATCTACATGGCTAACCGGTTTCCGAAATGTACAAGAAAGTGTCCAACATAGTGTAGAAATAATACGTGACCATCCTTTATTCCCATTTTATATACCTGTACATGGACTTGTCATTCATCCCAAAACAGGCGGTTTAGAAGTCGTTGTAGAGGGATATTCCTATGCGCATACAACAAGTCCTTAAATAAAATGACTGCAGGAAGAGGAGGCATAAAGATGAGATTTTCAGGCAGATACGCAGGATATAACCTCGCAAACTTACAAAAAGATATGTTAGCTGGATTGGTTGTAGGAATCGTAGCAATTCCGCTTGCCATGGCATTTGCTATTGCTTGTGGCGTACGACCTGAATATGGTATGTATACGACGATTATCGCAGGGATTCTCGTATCCGTATTTGGTGGATCAAAATATCAGATTGCAGGACCAACAGGTGCATTTGTACCAATCTTACTTGGCGTTGTGATGCAATATGGCTATGAAAACCTATTGATTGCAGGTTTTATGGCAGGAATTTTACTTGTTATCATGGGCGTCTGCAAACTAGGAAGGTTTATCACCTTTATTCCGCGCCCTGTCATGATTGGTTTTACAACAGGAATTGCGGTCATTATTTTTTCTGGACAGATTGCAAATTTTTTAGGGCTACATCACCTGGAAAAGCAAGAAACCTTTTTTTATAACATGAAAGAAATAGGGGCAAATATCGTAGAATTGAATCCGTATAGTATCCTTACTGCTGTTCTTTGCTTAGGGATTGTGATTGCAGCTACAAAATGGTTACCTCGAATTCCAGGCGCATTATTGGGCTTGGTCATTTCAAGTTTGATTGCAACTCTTTTATTTCCACATCAAATTGAAACGATTGGGACTACATATGGTGATATCCCACATCAACTACCGGATTTCCAAATGCCAGCCTTTACATGGGATACGGTTCTTATGTTACTTCCAGCAGCCTGTATCATTGCTGCCTTAGGTGGGATTGAATCGTTATTATCTGCCATGGTGGCAGATAACATGGCAAACAGCAAACATAATAGTAATAAAGAACTGGTGGGACAAGGAATTGCAAATATGGTGGTCCCCTTATTTGGCGGCATTCCTGCGACCGGTGCTATCGCTCGAACCGCAACGAATATTAAAACTGGAGCAACTTCCCCCATATCAGGCATGATACACGGAATGGTAGTATTACTAGTATTATTATTTTTGTCTCCACTTGCTTTTCATATTCCACTAGCTAGTATGGCACCAATTTTAATGGTGGTTGCTTGGAATATGAGTGAGAAGCATGAGTTTATTCATATTCTGAAAACAAGAACAGGGGACACCCTGGTACTTATATTGACATTCTTATTAACTGTTTTTGCAGATCTTACAACCGGAGTAAGCGTGGGGTTACTCCTTGCTTTTCTTTTGTTTATTGGAAAAATGAGCAAATCTTTACGTGTTCGAAAAGTATTGCCAGATCCAGTAGATTCCTATGTCAAGTCAGAAATCGTCGTAAATGGGAAAAATTGTCCGCAAATTAGTATCTTTACCGTGGAAGGTCCCTTATTCTTTGGCAATATAAAGGAATTCGAAACATCTATAGAGTCCTCCCTACAATCTAATGCTCGCATTCTTCTCCTACGTATGGGGAACGTTTCTTTTATGGATACTTCGGCAGAGTCTGCAGTAGAGCACATTCGAAAAAAGATACTAGAAAAACAAGGAACCCTTTTAATTTCAGGCATTCAGCATCAACCGAAAGACATATTCCATCAAACAGGGTTATACGAAAGGATTGGAGAATTACACTTTTTCACACGTACAGGATTAGCATTGCATTTTGCACTACAAAAATTAGAGACATCCAAATGTAAGGGCTGTAGCCAATTTGCCTTTCAAGAATGCACGACACTTTCTGAACAATCTACAGAAACAGACTTAGACAGGAAACGTTCTTCCGTGGAAATCAACCTATAAATCATAAAGTAACGTTAGGGGGACATACTACTATATTCTATCGGTTCGTTTATTCACAAAAGACATACGTTTTTAGAGGACATTCCTATAAAAGGTCCTCTCTTTTCTTTTTTCCTTATGCTTCAAGAAGGAAAATACAGGAGCATAGTTAAATACTTATAGTGGTGTCATACACCATTTTTTTTAAACCATCGAAGACAAACCGAATGTATCATCTAAATGAAAAAGGAGCGTTCCGATGGAATTAGAACAAGTTGTGTGCAAATATGAAACAAATTTATTACGTTTACCTTATGTTGTAGGAGTAGGAATGGGATTGGTACAAGGAAAAGAAGTTGGCATTCAAGAAGGGAAAATCCAACTAATTCAGGGCATGCATAAAAACGGAATGGATATAGAAGATATTGCGAAGTTTACGAATATGGACCTGTCGGATATACGTCATATTTTGGGACAATAACAGGTAGGCATCCCTACATGAGATGCCTACCTGTTATTGTTTTATTATTCAGAAAGTTTCGAATTTATCACCCTCCTGCTAACAAACTATTGTACTGTTCCTGTAGGCTTGGAGTTGTAGACTTAATCCTTTTGCAAGTGATGTCATTTGGGGTCTTGTTGTAAGAAGAGCAATAATTGGGATACTTCTATAATTATTTGATGCGTTTCATATATTTTTTCTTTACTCCAATCTCCAAGAATCTACTGAAGGAAAGCCTCGATGAGGCTCATTTTCCGATCAATTTCTTGTAATAACTGCATAGAGTTTCCAGACCATGTTTTATTCACCATCATCCACTCCCCCGTCTTCATCACTTATGCCTATCAAACATTCTTATGATACATTTTAAACTTACGGATTTGCTACAGCATCTCATATGAGTTTAGTATAATATATATGCAAAGATAATCGTAAGGATTGGGGATGAAGAAAAAAATCTAGCTTCTCTTCACTCCCACAACTGAATTTTAAAAATTATAGGTGTATTTTGATTATCGCATACAAGGAAAGATACTTTAATTGCTTATTGAACACTTTCTTAACTTTTAAAAGATTGAATTTTAAGTGTTTTTAGGTGCAATAAATAAGAATAACTGTCATTATTCCCCTAACTTACGGATTGCATGTTTATACTATCTATGCCTAGTATACGGTGAACGTTATGGACAAAAGAACTTCTTCCCAATGTATGTGTTGTACCAAAAGGAACGTCTAATTCTTTTGCTATTCGTACCACACCTTTAGATCCTGATGTTGCACCACCATGGCCCATATATTCTAACATGAGCATGACAACATCTGCATTCCGTATCATTTTTCGTAATGTAACTTCTCGTTCTCTTTTCCCATGCGCCCACTGAAAATTCCCACCTCTAACGGTAATTTCTTCTTCAATGGCTGCTCGACCTGGTTCAAACCCTACCATCAAAATTGTCTTTCCTTCCAACGTTTGTACATACTCTTTTTGATTTTTTTCTTGCTTTCTCTTCATACGGGCTGGTTTACTAAAATCATTTACAAAACTAGACGGATACGTCCAAGCAACCCTGACAATGTCTGGAGAACTCTTGTAATAGGTAAGATCAATAATATCTCCCTGGACCACAGAAGCAGCATCTTTTGGCGGAATCCAAAATCGATAAGGAGCTCCATGGACATATATACGATTCTGTTGCATGTCTTTCTCCACAAAAAATTGTTGTCGTTCTTCATCATATTCTACAATGGCATAGGAACAACAACCACGTTCTTCATTTGGTGGCATATGTCGTCTTTTGGCCACTTCAAATCTATGCTTATACCGTCCATCCGACACAGATGCATTTTCTGTTACATATACCAAATCCCCATGTTCTAATTCTAGCGATCTGACAATGCGTTCGGGAACAAAACATTCTATACCTTGTAATTCTCCTCCCTTTAATTTACGCTGAAATACATACGATTCCCTCTTTTCAAAAGGTTCTGTTTTAACAAGAGAATTTGTATGAAGGGTATATGTCTCTGGTTCTGTGAGTTCCTTCTCTCTATTGGGCGTTTGTACGATGGTTACATCTGGTAAACGAAGGATATCTTTCATCACATGTAGATAGCTCTGGAGAACCTTCTCAGTTTTTACAATTGATTGTTCCTGTAATTCTATTTCACAAATGACCGCTTCCATACCTTTCTTTAGTTCCGACAAAATATTTTGCTTATCCATCTTTTTCACCTTTCTAGTCACAAAATAGGTAAAGTTCAGAAAATTAAAACTTATTAAATTAATATTAACATATCCTCCATGTACAAACTACTAAATATAGAAACGTTTATGTTGTGTTCATCTTCCAGATAATGATCATGCATGGTGAAAAGACGGTCGAAAAAGGACCGTCTTTTAAAAAAACTTCCTATATAACCACTACAAATCATATAGAAGACCGTGTACTATGCTCCATCTAATTTAACAGCATTTCTCTTTTGTAGCTTTCATCATAGACATGGTAGAAGTCATCATGTTGTTCATCATCATATTTGTTGTACCCACCATCATTGTTTTTTCCATTTTAACATCCTCCTACATTTTTAATTTTTTTATCTAGTAATTATAAACATTCTTGTTCTTTTTACAAAAACTTCCAATTTTTCCCTGGATAGATATTGATAAATAATTTCTAGTTAGGATAAAAAAACGCTATGAAAAGAATAATCTTTTTCATGTAAAAAAACGTCCTTAACGTACAAATTTCTTTTTATGGTGATGTTTCTTTTAAGCGAAGAATAAATCTAGCAGTTCGCAAAGGTGTACTTTTACAGATGCGTAGTGACCTGGTCAAGAAAAACTGGAACATGAAATAGATTACGCAATTGATTTTGAATACTGATACGGAGTCATTCCATT
>NZ_JBNPJZ010000037.1:0-17789 GCF_050312695.1 Bacillus sp. AF62
TAATTACTTTTTCTCGGAACACTCTTAATTTTCTTTCGTTTATCGAGGGTATTAGTATCAACTTGACCAAACATTATCCAAAAACTACATTTAACATTTACGAAAGCATATTCGAATAATCATTCATTAAATTTCTTATCAATCAACAAAAATTAATTATCATAAGGAAGAGGTACGTGAACTTCTATTTAAGAAATTACTTATTCTTGAAAAAAACGAATTAACTCCCCATAAATAATTGTAAAGATATAAAATTCTATAATTCCCTCGGAGCAAAAAAGTTGTCTTTTATAGCAACGAAGTTCATTTTTATCGTTTTGGGGTAGTGTATTCTTGGTAGCTTGATGGGCATGGAGAGCTTTGAGTCTTTAGCTTGATAGTGATGTGACGCTATCCAGAAATTAATGATTTTACACCCTAAATGTTATTTAACAAAAAAATCTTGAATTCGAGATTTTTCACTTGCTTTTCAATCACTTGAGGTGTAAAGTGATAGTAACGAAAGCGATTGAGTCATATGAAAAACATACACTCAGTTGTTTTCGATTAAAAAACAAAGTAACTTATACAGTAAAAACTAAGATGAATTTACAAAAACATAATTAAGAATAAATTGAAAAGCTAAAAACCATATTAGTTGTGGGAAATGTTATTTTTTTAGTTATCACTTGACTAGTAAAACGAAACGGAGGAATAACCAATGTATGAAATTAAAGGGCATCATCACATTTCAATGGTTACGAAAAATGCAAATGAAAATAATCACTTTTATAAAAACGTGCTTGGCTTGCGTCGTGTGAAAATGACAGTAAACCAAGATGATCCGTCAATGTACCACTTATTTTATGGAGATAAAACAGGAAGTCCAGGTACGGAATTATCATTTTTTGAAATTCCATTAGTAGGAAGAACATATCGCGGTACGAATGCGATTACTCGAATTGGATTACTCGTTCCTTCAGAGGATAGCTTGCATTACTGGAAAGAACGCTTTGAAAAATTTGATGTGAAACATAGTGAAATGACAACATATGCAAATCGTCCTGCTTTGCAATTTGAGGATGCTGAAGGTCTTCGCTTAGTATTACTCGTTTCAAACGGAGAAAAAGTAGAGCACTGGGAAACTTGGGAGAAATCAGAAGTTCCTGCAGAGCATCAAATTCAAGGAATGGGTTCTGTGGAAATGACAGTTCGTAGACTTGATAAAATGGCGAGTACACTTACAGAGATGTTTGGTTATACAGAGGTTAGCCGCAGCGAAGAGGAAGCAATTTTTCAATCCATTAAAGGAGAGGCTTTTGGAGAAATCGTTGTGAAATATTTAGATGGTCCTACTGAAAAGCCGGGCCGCGGTAGCATTCACCATTTAGCAATTCGCGTGAAAAACGATGCAGAGCTTGCTTATTGGGAAGAACAGGTGAAACAAAGAGGCTTCCAGTCTTCAGGAATCATCGACCGTTTCTACTTTAAAAGCTTATATTTCCGTGAATCAAACGGAATCCTTTTTGAAATTGCGACAGATGGACCAGGGTTTACAGTTGATGGAGATGTGGAACATTTAGGAGAAAAACTTGATTTACCACCGTTCTTAGAAGATCAGCGTGCAGAGATTGAAGCGAATTTAGCACCGATTGAAGAGAAGTAATAGAAGAAAATATACAAATTTAACATATAAATGAAACCCATTGGAGGAATATAAAATGAACCAATTAAAAGGAATTCACCACGTTACAGCGATTACAAGTAGTGCAGAAAAGAACTATGAGTTTTTCACTCACGTTTTAGGAATGCGTTTAGTTAAGAAAACAGTAAACCAAGATGATATTCAAACGTATCATTTATTCTTTGCAGATGATAAAGGTAGTGCAGGAACAGATATGACATTCTTTGATTTCCCAGGTGTTCCGAAAGGAGTACACGGTACAAATGAAATTTCAAAAACTTCATTCCGTGTTCCGACTGATGCAGCATTAGAGTATTGGGTGAAACGTTTTGACCGTCTTGAAGTAGAACATACAGGAATTAAAGAGCAATTTGGTAAGAAAACTCTTTCTTTCGTTGACTTTGATGACCAACGCTATCAATTAATCTCAGATGAACTTGATAAAGGAATCGAATCAGGTATACCATGGCAAAACGGACCAGTTCCATTAGAATATGCAATTACTGGTTTAGGGCCTGTATTCATCCGTATTGCAAACTTTAGTTTCTTCAAAGAAGTGTTAGAAAAAGTTTTATTATTTAAAGAGGTTGCGCAAGAAGGAGAATTCTATTTATTTGAAGTGAATAAAGGTGGAAACGGTGCATCTGTCATCGTAGAACATAATACAGTTCTTCCTGAAGCACAACAAGGTTTTGGTACAGTGCACCATGCGGCATTCCGCGTAGAAGATCGCGCTGTATTAGAAGAATGGATTGAGAGAATCAGTAGCGTAGGGCTTCCTTCATCGGGTTATGTAGATCGTCACTTCTTCGAGTCATTATACGCAAGAGTTGCACCACAAATCTTATTTGAATTTGCAACAGACGGCCCAGGATTTATGGGAGATGAGCCATACGAAACACTTGGTGAAAAATTATCTTTACCTCCATTCCTAGAGCCAAAACGTGAAGAAATTGAAAAATTAGTTCGTCCAATTGATACAGTGAGAAGTACGAAGGAATTTATTAAAGAGTAAAAATAGAGATAGTAAGTAGGAGAGCAAGTAGTTTTAGCGGAGTGCTGGAACTGCTTGCTTTTTTATTTATCCTAGTGAGTTTTCTGACAATTGTTTCTCAAGTTATTAAAAAGGAAAACTTTGGTATAATTAATCAAAATATTAAATTTTCTGATAATTATTTTTCAATGCATAGAAAAGGAGTGGTAATATACAATTTTGATAATTGTATAAAAATACTAATTTTGTAAGTTTGAGAAAAGGAGATGCGAGTGTATGGGAGCAGATGTAGTAACGCGGGAGCAAATGAAACATTCTTTAGATGATTGGTATCGTGTAATGTTACAGCAAAATATAGAGAAAGCTACGGAAATGAAAGAGGAGATTGAAAGTAAGATTAGTGGGTTGGACGTAGATCAGGATGTATTGCTTTATCATGCGTTGTTGAATTTTAGATATGATGCATTAGTTGATTGGATTGGGGTTAGAGAAGATAGTTTTGATAAAGTGGAATCTTTTGAAATCCCAGCAGAAGGTGTTCTAGCTTATTACTATCACTTTTTTAAAGGGTTTCATTGCACATTAATTTCAAATTATAATGAAGCGAAAGAACAGTATGAGCAAGCTGAGAAGTTATTGAAATATATTGCCGATCCGATAGAACATGCGGAGTTTAATTATCGGATGGGGAATTTCTATTATCAAAAATATGACCAAGTTCATGCAATAGATTACTTGAATAGGGCAAAAGCAGCATTTTTACAATATCCAGGCTATGAAATAAAAGTAGGATTATGTGAAAATGCTTTTGGACTATGTTGTGTAGACATAGATCACTATGAATTAGCGGAAGAAAACTTTAATTCTGCTATGGAAGTATTGCAAAAAGCAGATCAAAAAAAATATATGCTAATGGTTCGGCATAATTTAGCTTGGCTTTATGCTAGTCAAAATCTTTCAGAATTAGCGATTCGTCATATATCTGAGGTGACCAAAAATTACCCAGAACACTTTAAAGCCTTGTTTGTAGAAGCACATGAACATTACAAATTAGGACAATATAATTTAGCGAATCCAATTGTTGAAAAAGGTTTAAATATTTGTGTTGATTTAGGAGAAAAAGAATTTCAACATCGGTTTAAAATTTTGAAAGAACTCAATGGAAAATCTTCAGTATCAATTATTGAAGATGTAATTTTAGAAGGACTTTCTTATTTTGAGAGAGAAAGATTATGGGATTGTATTCAAGAATACACTGAAATTTTAGCACTGAAATTTTATGAATTTGATGATCATGTTAAGGCAAGTAAATATTTTTATATGAATAATAAGGCTCAAAAAAATATATTGGAAAAGGGAGCGTTAAAATAATGAAGAAATTTCGTTTGGCTATTGTTGGGACTGCATTAGTAGGGGTATTATCAATTGGGTTCAATAGTTCTTTTACAAATCAAGCTGTAAATATAGGAGACACAGGAGGAGCACCAGCAAGACCAGACTACGTTAACATTGGCGACACAGGCGGAGCACCAGCAGATAATAGAGGCGACGGCGGAGTAAGCCAAGTATAATAAAAAAGAACGGGACTTCAACATGAAGTCCCTTTTTCTATTTTCAGGCCATGTAGAGAAAAGAATTGACTTACTTTAAATACGTAACTATAATAGTTACAGAATAACCATTAGTAATAGAAATGAGTTATATTTTTTTAGTATAATTGTAACCATTTCAGTTACAATTAAAAAGAGAACATAAAATAACCAAAAAATGTAAAAGCTTTTAAATAGCAACAAGAGAAAGGAGACGGGAACTTTGAAACGGTTTAAGTTTTATATGATTAGCGGTATTGTGCTCGTTTTGTTAATTGTTTGTAATTTCGTCGATAAGCCGATTGCGAAGGTTGGAGAAGTGAAAGATACTGTTATGATGAAGCTGAATACGAAAGAGAGTATGGCGCAAATTGATGGGCAGACGATTTATTTTAAACAAATTGGTGAGGGGAAACCTCCTTTACTTATGCTGCATGGGTTTGGTGGTTCTTCTGATGGGTTTAGTGATATTTATCCGGAACTAGCGCGAGACCATACGATTATTGCGGTTGATATTTTAGGGTTTGGGCGTTCTTCTAAGCCGGTTGATTTTCAGTATTCGTTTCCTGCGCAAGTGAATTTATATTATAAGTTAATGAAGAAGCTCGGATACGATCAGTTTGCGGTGCTCGGCCATTCAATGGGCGGAGAGATGTCCCTTAATTTAGCGTATTTATATCCGGATGCAGTGACGCATCTCATCTTGGCGGATGCTACAGGGATAGAGTCTTTCCAACAAAAAGAAAGTTATGAAGTACCACCGCTATCGACGGACTTACAAACTGTAACTGAGATTACGAAGTATAATAAAAATGAAGTAAAAAATAGTCGTGATGATAAAGAGCATTATGATCAGCTTACGAAAATGAGAGAGCGCCGCATTGCGATGGAAGCTGATAAAATTAAGGTACCGACTTTAATTATATGGGGACGACATGATAAAAGTGTTTCTTGGAAAAATGGTGAACTGTATCATGGGCTATTTGCAAATAGTACGTTTCATATTATTGAAAAAGGATACCACGCACCGTTTCGTCAGGAACCAATTGAGTTTATGGAATATGTACAAGCATTTTTCGCGAAGCATCCACAATAAAAATTTTAAGCATAAATCCACTTCTTTCCTCATAAAGTGAAACTAATAAGGCTTGTCTAAGGAAAGGAATGAAGTGATTTGGAAACTTTACCATGGTGGGTTTATCTTGTAATTGTCGGGATTGTACTAAGTGGCTACATGGTTTTATATACTTCGAAAAAAGAGCAAGATATGGATAATGAGTTTATTGAAAAAGAAGGCGAAGTATATATGAAGCGCTTAGAAGAAGAGCGTGAGAAACGTAATCAGGATAGTGATAAAGATTCGGTATTGCTTTAATAAAAATTTTGAAAGGCTACCACCTAGTAGAATTTTACAACTAGGTGGTAGCTTTTTTTCTTCTGGGGGAGCAGTATATGTTCATCAAGCTAAGGTTATATTAGTTTAATTTTACATGTATAAGAGAGTCATCATAAACTTTTATTGATGGTATTTATATATATTTTTACTCATAAGAATGGAACTAGCGGGGATTTTACTGGGGGGGATTAACAATGCATAGGGATGAAACTTCATTACATCCTGATACAGGTGTTACATCTGTAATGTTTGTTGAGCGTTCATTAAATGAAATTCGTTTTTGGTCTAGAATTATGAAAGAGCATTCTTTTTTTCTTCGCTTGGGATTTAGATGCGAGGATACTCAACTAATCGAAGAGGCGAATCAATTTTATCGATTGTTTGAACATATTGAACAAATAGCGCATTCCTATACAAATGAAACAGATCCTGAGCAAATAAAAAGATTTAATGCAGAAGTACAACAAGCCGCAACTAATATTTGGGGATTTAAACGAAAAATTTTAGGATTAATTCTCACATGTAAATTGCCAGGACAAAATAATTTTCCACTTTTAGTTGACCATACAAGTAGGGAAGCTGATTATTTTAGAAAACGTTTAATACAATTAAATGAAGGTAAATTAGATGCTCTTCCTGATGCTATTATTAAAGAAAATGTTTTCTTTTTACGGATTATGGCAGACCATGCTAAATTTATTGGCCATCTTCTTGATCCATCGGAAAGAAAGCTTGTAGATACAGCACGGAATTTTAGCAATGATTTTGATGAATTGATGTATCAAGCAATTGACTTAGAATCTATGAAACCACAATCCCAAACAGCGCCTCTTTTAGATCAATTTTTAGATCAAAATCGCGTGTCGGTTGCATCTCTTCGGGATTTTAAGAAAACAGCACGTGATTTAATTGA
Source organism: Bacillus sp. AF62 (assembly GCF_050312695.1). Taxonomy (NCBI): domain Bacteria; kingdom Bacillati; phylum Bacillota; class Bacilli; order Caryophanales; family Bacillaceae; genus Bacillus; species Bacillus sp. AF62. The sequence continues at coordinate 6,556 of NZ_JBNPJZ010000037.1, forward strand.
GCAATGCAAAATAAAGAGCATCATTCATCCATTATTGGCAGACCATGTTTTCCGTGAAGCTGATAGATTTCTTGAAATCATTGATATGTATGATGTTCATCTTACAAATATTCAATCACAACCTAGATATTAGAAGATAAGGAAAGATACTTTTTTTTTCCTTAAGCTGAGAAGTTAACAATTTATTGTTAGCTTCTTTTCTTTGCTATTAAAATTTCCTTTTAAGGACTACATAAATCCCTTTGACCAAATATGTAATTCTTTGTAAAATGATATATATGGAAAGATTATGAATATACAGGTAATATATGAACGATAGATTTTAATGAATTATTCGGGGGAATTTATTAGTTAAGTATATTAACTTGTTTGCACTACATTTTACAAATAAAGGGGTATTAGTAATCATGAAAGCAAAGAAATTAGTAAGTTTAGCGTTACCAGTTATGTTATTGAGTGGTTGTATTACAATTGAAACTGATGGTAAGAAAGCTGAAACAAAGAAAGAAGAGACGCAAAAGGTAGAGAAAGAGAATAAGACTTCTGAAAAAGAGAGTAAGTCAACTGATAGCAAGAAAGAGGATAGCTTATCTGTAGCGAAAGGTGAAGGTACAAATAGTAGCTCATCAAGTAGTCAACCAAGTTCTTCTTCAAATAATTCAACTTCTTCAACTGGTAAGGTAACTGGTTCAGATGTTGAAAGGTACAAGGCAGATATCATAAATAGTGCTACTCAAATTGAAAATACAATGAAATTAATTGAAGGAATAGCAGATTCAGACGTAAAATCATACAAACAAAAGAAAAGTGAAGTACAACTGAGTTTAGGTGGAGCAAAGGCAACCACAACGAAACTGAAGAATCTACAAGCACCTCCTGAATTACAGGGAGAACAAGTGAAGATAAAGCAATCGATGGAACTGTATGCGGATTGTTTCCAACTTCTCTTTGATGCATTAGACCAAGAAGACGAGAGTAAAATGCATCAATCATTAAGTAAAGCACAAGAAGGTTCAAAACTGTTTGAAGAAGCAGCGAAGAGTATCGGTAGCAAAACAAACTAAGAGTAAATTACTTTAAGGAGTATGAGGTATGAAAGTGAAGAAACTAATGGCTGCTGTAGTTCCAGTTACATTATTATTAAGTGGTTGTGTTACAGTAAAAGATTCGGCAAGTAAAGAAGCAAAGACAGAAGAAACAAGTAAAGCTAAGTCTTCTGGAACAAAAGAAAAATCAACTAATTCGAAAGAAGAAAGTAAAGATGTTCAAAAGGTTCGAGTTTTAGATGAAGATTATGCACAATATTTATTAGACATTGAACAGGATATGTTAAGACGATTTGATTACTATGATGCATCTGTAAAGGATTTGAGAAACGGAAGTAAATCAAAAGCTGAGGTATTAGATAGTGTTAAAGACATCTATAAAGTATTTGATAAGATAGAGAAGATTTCTGCACCGCCAAAACATAAAGAAGACCAAAAAGAGATTGAAAGAGCTGCAGGTAAACTAAGAGAAACATTCGGTGAAATAGAGAAGTTATTCAACGATAAAGGTTTTAGCTTAGAGACTGATAAGGAAATCTTAAATAAAGCAAATATAAAATTAGAGGAAGCAAAACGTATTTGGAAACCTACATTTGATAAGTTAAGGGCTGAAGTAAAAGGTGATACAACCACGGAAAAATCTACTAGTACAACAAGTAGTTCTACACAGGCAAACCCAACTACTGGCAGTCAGGCTCAAACAGATAAAAGTCAAGCAAAAACTGGGGTATTTGTAGATACAGTTGGTACAAGTGAAGAGTTAGGAATTAGTTATAGCAACATGCAGAAGAACATTAAAGATGGTACTGAGATTATTGGTAATTGGGGTATTGATTACGGCAGTGGCGTAAAAACTACGCTAGTACTAAAAGGTGATAAAACATTTGAGTCTTATGCGAATGGTTCTTATCCGAATAAAGATAACTATTTAACAGGAACATATACGGTGGATGTCCCATCATTCCAGTTATCTTTAAAAGTAACAAAAGCAGTTAAAGACGGTCAAGAAGTAAAGTTAACAAATGATAGTATCATGTATAAATTGCAAAACTATGATGGGAACACATTACAAATTTATCATATGGACGATAATGTTCGTATTCGATATGTAAAACAATAAATAATTGGTGAAAAACTCTGTAATAAATTTTACAGGGTTTTTTATTAGTTTTAATTTAATTTCTTCATTATCTTTCCAGACGCTGTCCATACTAGTATAAGTTGAGAAATGAACAAAACGATAATGATAGGCAGTTGATGTAACTCCATAGTAACTGTAACCATCTAAAGCCCAATTCATACACTATGATGGAGGCTTTTCACCTAATAACCGGATGAAAAAGGAGTGTAATCATGAAGAAACGTACTGTTAATGAAGCAGGAAGGAATGTGCCACAACCAATCCGCAGCGACGGAGCAGGTGCGATTGATTCTGGACCTCGTAATGTTATGCGGGATATTCAAAATCCGAATATGCTTGTTCCGCCTATAACGGATGCAGGGTTAGTTCCTAACTTGAAGTTTTCATTCTCGGACACTTCTATGATTTTGAAACAAGGCGGGTGGTCTCGGGAGATTACTGTTCGAGAACTACCGGTTTCGACGACGATTGCAGGAGTAAATATGAGTTTAACGGCCGGTGGAGTACGAGAACTACATTGGCATAAAGAAGCGGAATGGGCGTATATGCTTTTAGGACGGGCACGCATAACGGCTGTTGATCAAAATGGACGGAATTTTATTGCTGATGTTGGACCAGGTGATCTTTGGTATTTTCCGCCTGGTATTCCGCATTCCATTCAAGGATTGGAACATTGTGAATTTCTACTCGTTTTCGATGATGGACATTTTTCTGATTTATCTACTTTAGCTATTTCTGATTGGTTTGCGCATACGCCAAAAGAGGTGTTGTCGGCTAATTTTGGAGTACCTGAGAGTGCTTTTCGTTCTATCCCTTCAGATCAAGTTTATATTTATCAAGGAGAGGTGCCAGGTTCCCTTGAAAGTCAGGAAGTTCAATCACCGAAAGGAGAAGTTCCTTTAACATTTAAACATGAATTGTTAAAACAAAAGCCGATTAAGACGCCTGGTGGTAGAGTTCGAATTGTAGATTCCACAAATTTCCCTATTTCCAAAACAATCGCAGCAGCGCTCGTTGAGGTTGAGCCTGGTGGAATGAGAGAACTTCATTGGCACCCGAATAATGATGAATGGCAATATTATTTGACAGGGGAAGCGAGAATGACTGTGTTTCTTGGAAATGGTACCGCTCGTACATTTGATTATAGAGCTGGCGATGTCGGATATGTACCGTTTGCGACGGGGCATTATATTCAAAATACAGGTACCGAAACATTATGGTTTTTAGAGATGTTCAGAAGCAATCGTTTTGAAGATGTATCGTTAAATCAATGGATGGCACTGACTCCTAAAGAAATAGTGGAGAGTAATATACATGTTGGCCCGCAAGTAATGGATTCTCTGCGTAAGGAGAAGTGGCCTGTTGTGAAATATCCGGGGTTTTCATATAGTCCGAAAAATGATGAGTAAAAATGAAAATTTGCGTTATTCTTTCTGGAGACTGATAAGAAGGGATGGCGTATTTTTTATGCCTAATCTAGTCTTTATCCCGCTATTTGCCGGGCAGTAAGACCCACCTCAAAATTCAGCGGAATCAAAGAAGTTAGGTGGGGCGCGGGCTGTCCGTAAAAGCCCGATTAGTGAGGGCTGATTAAAGTTTCACTTTATTAGTATCCATTCTTTGTATTATTGTTCGGGAAATTATTATTGGAGCATAGTATAGGGAAGATCCATATAAAATAGCGCCATTATAAGCTGTAACGCATAAGTTGCGCAGGAAATGCAACGATAACTAGCTTTACTCTTCATCATTTATTTGAACATAATGGGCATAGAGAGGTGATAAACAAAGTATGATTTTTAGTGAGCGTTTAAAAGAAGAAAGGGAAAAAAGAAATTGGTCGCAAAATGATTTGGCTGAAAAACTTCATGTAAGTAGGCAGTCGGTTTCGAAATGGGAGACGGGGAAGAACTATCCGAGCATTGAAATTATTATTCATTTAAGTGATCTGTTCGGTATTACAATTGATGAACTGCTAAGGAGTGATGAAGAATTGACGCAGAAAGTAATTGAAGATAGTAAGCAATTGGCGTATCCAAAATGGAAGGTGTTTTTTGATAGTTTATTTATGATGGGCGTATTTTTATTTATTACAAAAATCGTTGTATGGATGCTAAATAAATTTGCAGGAGCAAGTATTACAATTGTAGCAGATGCGCCATATGTAATGAATCTTTTGCCCCTTGCATTCATGATTATAGGTGGTATGGGATCGGATAAGTTGAAGAAAATATATAAATAGAGGAAAGATTTGAAAGAAATCCCCTACACTAGCTGTTCTTTTCACTTAAATTGTGTACTATAAAGGATAGGATGACATAAAGAAGGGGACATTTAGAATGGAATTTCATGAACAAAAGATTTTGCCGGCAGTGAGGCAAATTAAAGATTTGGAAAAGCTATTACATAGTTCGTATGAGTATATCGTTATTTTAGATATTCATGTCGGTCAATTGAAGAGTGTTATATCACTTGCGAAGCAATATTGTAAAAAGGTGTTTTTACATGTGGATTTAATTCATGGTTTGCAGAGTGATGGGCATGCGACGGAATATTTATGTCAGGAGTTTAGACCGTACGGGTTACTTTCGACAAAGGCGAGCGTTATTATGAAGGCGAAGCAAAAAGGTGTTGTGGCAATACAACGCATCTTTTTAATCGATTCGAGTGCGATGGAGAAGAGCTGCAATCTTTTAGATAAGACAAAACCGGATTATATTGAGGTGCTTCCGGGAGCAATGACGGATATTATCGCTGAAGTGAAAGAGCGTACTGGTGTACCGATTTTAGCAGGTGGTTTTATTCGTACTGTAGAAGATGTGGAAAGAGCTTTAAACGCTGGTGCGACAGCGATTACGACGTCAAAACGCGAACTATGGAAACATTACCAAAAAAAGTGACGAAAATGTGAAAAAATTCTGTTGACACCGCTTTCATAAGAGGTTAACATTATAGACAAGTTAATAAACGTGACGGAGAAAAGAAGAGATCCACATTTCATTGTTTCTATATAAATTTATATAGAAGCGTGCAAAGCTGTGGGTCTTTTTCTTTTGACAAAAACGAATGGCCATTCATTTTACCTCTATCACATTTGGAAGCGTTTAAATTGATTGTGGAGGGATACTATGTCAGCATTTTTAGGAGAGTTAATAGGGACTGCGTTGTTAATCGTACTTGGTGGCGGCGTTTGTGCTGGTGTAAGTTTAAAGAAATCGTTTGCGAAAGATTCAGGTTGGATTGTTATTACAATGGGCTGGGGCTTAGCAGTAGCGGTTGCAGCGTATGCGGTTGGATCAATTAGTGGGGCACATTTGAATCCAGCTTTAACGATAGGACTAGCATTTAAGGGAGCGTTCCCATGGAGTGACGTACCAGGTTATATCGTAGCACAAATGATTGGGGCAATTATCGGGGCAGTTATCGTATATTTACATTACTTACCACACTGGAAAGAAACAGAAGATCCAGGAACAAAGTTAGGTGTATTTGCAACAGGTCCAGCAATTCCGAACACATTTGCAAACCTTTTAAGTGAAATGATTGGAACATTCGTTTTAGTATTTGGTATATTAGCAATTGGTGCAAATAAATTTGCAGATGGATTAAATCCATTTATCGTAGGTTTCTTAATTGTAAGTATTGGTTTATCATTAGGTGGGACAACAGGATACGCAATTAACCCAGCACGTGATTTAGGTCCGCGTATCGCACACTTCTTCCTTCCGATTGCAGGAAAAGGCGGTTCAAACTGGAAGTATGCATGGATTCCAGTAGTAGGTCCAATTTTAGGTGGATCACTTGCAGGTTTATTCCATCAAGTTGTATTTGAAGGAAAACAAAATTCAGCACTTATTTATGTGATTATCGCAACTGTGATTGTACTAGCAATCTCTTATATGACAAGTAAAAAAAGCGGAAGCAATACAAATAGTAGAAAAGTAGCATAAGGGGGAAACCGATATGAAAAAATATATTCTTTCATTAGACCAAGGAACAACAAGCTCACGTGCAATTTTATTCAATAAAAAAGGTGAAATTGTTCATTCAGCTCAAAAAGAGTTTACACAACATTTTCCAAAGCCGGGCTGGGTAGAGCATAATGCGCAAGAAATTTGGGGATCTATTTTAGCAGTTATCGCAACTTGCTTAAGCGAAGCAGATGTAAAACCAGAACAAATGGCTGGTATCGGTATTACGAACCAACGTGAAACAACGGTTGTATGGGATAAAACAACTAGTAAACCAATTTACAACGCAATCGTATGGCAATCTCGCCAAACAGCTGAAATTTGTGATGAGTTAAAAGAAAAAGGTTATGGCGAAATGGTTCGCGAAAAAACAGGTCTTTTAATTGACGCATACTTCTCTGGTACGAAAGTAAAATGGATTTTAGATAACGTTGAAGGTGCAAGAGAGAAAGCAGAAAACGGCGATCTATTATTCGGAACAATTGATTCGTGGCTTGTATGGAAACTATCTGGTGGTAAAGCGCACGTAACGGATTACTCAAATGCATCACGTACGTTAATGTTTAACATTCACGACTTACAATGGGATGATGAGCTTCTAGATATGTTAACAGTACCAAAGAGCATGCTTCCAGAAGTACGTCCATCATCTGAAATATATGGAGAAACAATTGACTATCACTTCTTCGGTCAAAATGTACCAATTGCAGGTGTAGCTGGTGACCAACAAGCGGCATTATTTGGACAAGCTTGTTTCGGTGAAGGTATGGCGAAAAATACTTACGGAACTGGTTGCTTCATGTTAATGAACACAGGTGAAAAAGCAGTAGCTTCTGAGCACGGTCTATTAACAACAATTGCATGGGGAATAGATGGTAAAGTGAACTATGCATTAGAAGGAAGTATTTTCGTAGCAGGTTCTGCGATTCAGTGGTTACGTGACGGAATGCGCATGTTTAAAGATGCAAGTGAGAGTGAAGTATATGCCTCTCGCGTTGAATCAACTGACGGTGTATACGTTGTACCAGCATTCGTTGGACTAGGAACACCTTATTGGGATAGTGAAGTACGCGGCGCTATGTTTGGTGTAACACGCGGTACGACGAAAGAGCATTTCATTCGTGCAACGCTAGAATCTTTAGCTTACCAAACGAAAGATGTATTATGCGCAATGGAAGCAGATTCAGGTATTGAACTGAAAACATTACGCGTTGATGGCGGAGCGGTTAAAAATAACTTCTTAATGAAGTTCCAAAGTGATATTTTAGATGTTCCTGTAGAGCGTCCAGTGATCAACGAAACGACAGCTTTAGGTGCAGCATACTTAGCTGGTCTTGCGGTTGGATATTGGAAAAACCAAGATGAAATTAAATCACAGTGGCATATGGACAAACGCTTTGAACCAACGATGGAAGCGGAAACAAGCGAAGAGCTATATGCTGGATGGAAAAAAGCAATTGAAGCAACAAAAGCTTTCAAATAATCATAAACAGTGTTATAATGGTGACAAGTTAATAATTCGGTAGGAGATTTGGAGAGACCACCACGCGCTATAGAGGCGAAATCTATAGCGGAGTTTGTGGTCTCTTTTTTCGTTATCAAAGGGAGGAATTACCATGAAATTTTCAAGTAAACAACGTAAAGACGTATTAAACGGAGTAAATAAACAAGAGTTAGATGTGATCGTAATTGGTGGAGGTATTACTGGTTCTGGTATTGCATTAGATGGAGCAACACGCGGGTTATCAACAATTGTGTTTGAAATGCAGGACTTTGCAGCAGGTACATCAAGTCGTTCAACGAAGCTTGTACACGGTGGTCTACGTTATTTAAAACAACTTGAAGTGAAAATGGTAGCAGAGGTGGGTAAAGAGCGTGCGATCGTATATGAGAACGGTCCCCATGTAACAACACCAGAGTGGATGTTACTTCCGTTCCATACAGGCGGTACGTTCGGATCATTTAGTACATCAATTGGTCTTCGTGTATACGACTTCTTAGCAGGTGTAAAACGAAGCGAGCGCAGAAAGATGTTTAACCGTGAAGAAACGCTAAACAAAGAGCCTCTTGTAAAAAAAGAAGGATTAAAAGGCGGCGGTTACTACGTAGAATATCGTACAGACGATGCGCGTCTTACAATTGAAGTAATGAAAGAAGCAATTGAGCATGGTGCGAAAGCTGTTAACTACGCAAAAGTAGACAGTTTCTTATATAAAGATGGAAAAGTATGCGGTGTACGTGTAATCGATTTACTAGACGGTGAAGTATATGAAGTTTACGGTAAGAAAATTGTAAACGCAGCTGGTCCTTGGGTAGATACACTTCGTGAAAAAGATAACTCGAAAAAAGGAAAAGTACTTCAGTTATCAAAAGGTGTTCACTTAGTAATTGATCAAAAACGTTTCCCACTCGGGCAAGCAATTTACTTCGATACACCAGATAAACGTATGGTGTTCGCGATTCCTCGCGGAGGAAAAACATACGTAGGTACAACAGATACGTTCTATGATAAAGACGCAGCTGTACCACAAATGACAACAGAAGATCGCACATACATCATTAATGCGATTAACTACATGTTCCCAAGCGTGAAAATTACAGAGAAAGACATTGAATCAAGCTGGGCTGGTGTACGTCCGTTAATTTATGAAGAAGGTAAGAATGCATCTGAAATTTCTCGTAAAGATGAAATTTGGACTTCTGAATCTGGTTTAATTACAATCGCAGGTGGTAAATTAACAGGATACCGTAAAATGGCTGAAATGGTAGTAGATTACGTAACGAACTTATTACAAAAAGAAGGTCATAGCGCATATCCGAAGAGCGATACGAAACATATGCCAATCTCTGGTGGACATGTAGATGGTTCACATGGATTCCCAGCATTTGTTGCGAAAAAAGCAGACGAAGGTACAAAATCTGGTTTAACGAAAGTACAAGCAGAAGAGTTCGCGAAATTCTACGGCTCTAACGTTGATGTACTGTTCGACTTAGCGAAAAAACATAAAGAAGAAGCGAAAGAATACAACATGCCGCTTGAAGTTCTAATCCCACTTGTATACGCAATGGATTACGAAATGACAGCAAAACCAGTTGACTTCTTCGTACGCCGCAGAGGCGCTGTATTCTTCAACATCCACTGGGTATACGAGTGGAAAGAAGCAGTAATCAACTACATGGCTGCGAAACTAGGCTGGAGCAAAGAAGAACAAATGAAATATACAGCTGAACTAGAAAAAGCACTAACAGACGCTGTAATTCCTGTAGATCAACAAGAACAGGCAGCTGCGTTAGCATAAAATAGAGAACCACCTGAAGGGGAGCCTTTAGGTGGTTTTTTTATGGGTTATTTTTCTAACTATGTTGTATAACGACATATGTTGTTATACTATGTATATAAGGTGGTGGTATTGTTGGACAAAGAAATCTTGAAGGGAAGTATAGATATTTTATTACTTTCTATCATTGCAAAACGTGATACATACGGCTACGAAATAGCTCAAAGTTTAAAGGATGCAAGTGAAGATTTGTATAGTATGGGACAGGGAACTTTGTATCCTGCTTTAAAGCGATTAGAGAAAAAGGAGTTTCTTGAATCTTATTGGAATGAATCTGAGAATGGGATGAAAAGGAAATTCTATACTATTACAGATAAAGGGAAAAAAGAATTGCAGAAGAAAGTGAACTCTTGGGAGAGTGTAACAGCATTAATTCAAGCTTGTCAGAAAGGAGTTATTTATGAGTGAATTTGATGAGTATATTAAGTCTATTTTAGCCTATTCAGAACTTAGTGATATTGAACAGGATGAGTTATTTCTAGAAATGTATGATCACTTGAACAGCTTGAAAGAAGAATATATGGAGCAAGGTATGAATGAAAAAGAAGCGATTTATAAAGCGATTCAAAGTTTTGGAGAATCAAAAGTTATTGGCGTAGAGATTAATAAATCGGTATACGAAGTTCCTAGGCCATTAAAGGTATTATCAAAAATTTTATGTATTCCTTATATAATCATTTGTTTTATTGTCTTTTTAGGAACGTTTATTTCGACTTCTACATTTGACTCTGTTCGCAGTTTGACAGGTGGTGGGACTGTCTATCATCCCATTGAATTTTGGCAGGAATTTTTACATATATCTGATTTAGAAACGTTATTACAACTTTTTGGAATAACACTTTGGCAAGTTAAAGATTTTATTGCACATCCAGGTCCTTGGGGAAACTCAACTTATTGGTTAAGCGTTTTACAACATATAATATTAGTAGTTCCATTCGGATTTTTCGTTCCAGTGCTGATTAATAAAGTGACTAACTATAAGAAAGCTCGTAAGTGGTATGTTATGACCTTTCTTGTTTGGGAGATATTACATTTACTAACTTTGTCTGATGTTTTTGATGTGTGGCGGATTGCTATAAATATGCTCGGTGCGTCGGTAGGATATCTTTTATTTATAAGCATAATGCAACTGGATAATAAATTTAGGGTTATGCGAAAGAAGATATTTGAAATTTAGCTCGCTATTCTGTAGTTTAAATTATACAAATTTAATTTGATGGTAATAGAGTATCGCTGAAAACATAGGTACTATGTAGTGAGAGGATTTTTTATATTCGTAATAGGTGTTGTTCCTTGTTTAATCCTACTGTTATGAAGCGGGTCCATAATCCGTCTTTATTGGTGCTATAAATGATGAGAGCGGCACAGCTGAACTAGAAAAAGTCTAGATCAACAAGAGCAGGCAGCTGCGTTAGCATAAAATAGAGAACCACCTGAAGGGGAGCCTTTTAGGTGATTTTTTCTCTTGACTAAAAATAAATAAAATGTGTTACAATGATGCTAGAGTATTTAGTGTGAATTTTGCATAAAATAAAAAAGACAGAAGCCTGAGAAACTTCTGCCTTTGTAACCTAACTTGCTATTGTGGTGGTAGTAGGTGCGGTTATAAGACAATTACATTAACGTTTTAGCCGAGAACCGCCCTTACCTTTTCCACGAAGTGAACCGCACCCAATTTGTTAGACATTTACTAACAATTGGAGGTGCGGTTTTATTATGTCTAGAAAATATACATTTG
>NZ_JBNPJZ010000079.1:0-17516 GCF_050312695.1 Bacillus sp. AF62
CACGCGAGTTTTATATTGGTACAGATGGGTATGTACGAGACGGTTTCTTAGATAAATTAAAAGAAAAAGCAATGAAAATTTTAAAAGGCGAAGCACGTCCAAACGCTGTCTTTCCTTTTATTTGTAAGCTTAATGATGAAAAGGAAGTTGATGATATTGATAATTGGGAATTAGCTAATCCTATGTTATCGCAGCCACTAAGCGAGTATGCTGAGGGATTACTTGAAACGATAAAGGAAGAATATGAAGATTTAGAGGATGATCCAAGTAACCGAGAAGAATTTATGACAAAGCGTATGAACTTACCAGTTACAAATCTAGAACGATCTGTTGCAAAATGGTCAGAGATTCTTGCTACAAACCGTCCGTTCCCTGATTTACATGCTCAAGAATGCATAGGAGCGTTAGACTTTGCGAGTATTCGAGATTTCGCAGCATGTGGTCTTTTATTTAGACAAAATGGTGAATATATCTTTAAAACTCATTCCTTCGTACGAAAAGAATTTGTTGATATCTATTACGGGTATTCTAAAAAAGCAGGCGAGTTCAAGAAACAAAAATTCGCTCCAATCAAAGAGTGGGAAGAGCAAGGTTTGTTAACAGTTGTGGACGAGCCTACTATTAATCCTCAACATATTGTTGATTGGTTTGTAGCAATGCGCGAGCAATATGGAATCAAAAAAATTATAGCTGATAACTTCCGTATGGAAGCAATAAGACCGCTATTAGTAGCAGAAGGGTTTGAAATAGAAGTTATACGAAACCCAAAAGCTATTCATAGTTTATTAGCTCCACGTATTGAAATGGCATTTGCAAATAAACAAATTATTTTTGAAGATAATCCGCTAATGCGTTGGTATACGCAAAATGTGTTGGTTGTTATCAAAGCTGATGGAAATAAAATATACGAAAAGAAAGAGCCCGTTCGTCGAAAAACAGATGGGTTTCAGTGTTTTGTTCATGCTCTTTATCGGGCGGATGAGATACAAGAAGCTACTGACTTTGTTATAGGCAATATTAAATTCTAATAAAGGGGGTGATAACCATTGGATGGTTAGGTACAGTATTTAAAAGAAATAAAGAATTAGAATTTATGTTGGATCTGGACATAATAACTGATACAGCAAACAGGCTTCATATGAAACGCTTGGCGATTGATACATGCGTATCATTTTTAGGAAGGACGATTAGTCAATCTGAATTTAGAGTAAGGAATGGTAAATCATTTAAGAAGGATGAGCTTTATTATCGATTAAACATAAGACCAAACAAGAATATGACCGCAAGTACCTTTTGGGAACGGTTTATTCGCAAACTTATTTATGATAATGAGTGTTTAGTTATACAAGCAGATGATGGTGATTTACTTATTGCAGATGGATTTCAACATAATGAGTACGCTGTTTTTGAAGATACTTTTACTGATGTAAGGGTTAAAGATTATACGTTTAAGAGAAGTTTTAAGCAAAGCGAAGTTATTCATTTGAAGTATCGGAATGATAAATTATCTCCACTTATTGATGGATTATTTGCAGACTACGGAGATTTATTCGGCAGGATATTAAACTCTCAAAAACGTAAAAATCAAGTTCGTGGTACGGTTGATATGGATATGATTGGTGCCAAAACTGAAGAACAAATAGCAAAGTTACAAGAGTTTATAGACAACATGTATAAGTCAATTGGTTCGAAAGATATAGCTATTGTTCCACAGCAAAAAGGTATAAATTATAACGAGATATACAATGGTGTTGCGAATGGTCCAAGTGTGGAAGAAATTAATAAAGTAACAAATGGTTTCTTAAATCAAGTAGCTATGGCAATTGGTATTCCTATAGCTTTGATATATGGAGAAATGGCTGATGTAGAAAAGCAAACGAAAAATTATATGCTTTTCACAGTACGACCATTATTAAAAAAACTATCTGATGAAGCGAATGTTAAATTCTTCGAAATGAGTGAATATCTTTTGGGACAAAAAATTGAGGTTAAGGCGGTTTCCTATCAAAGTATATTTGAGCTGGCGACAAGTATTGATAAACTCATTTCTTCAAGTGCATTTACGGGGAATGAAATTCGTTCGGAAGTAGATTATGAAGAGTCGGATGATCCAAACCTAAATATCCATCATATTACGAAGAACTATACAAAATTAAATGACTCTGAAGGGGGTGAGAATACAAATGACGGTGAAAATTGACGTGAAAGGACCAATTATTTCGAATGATGAAGCGTGGATTTATGATTGGTTTGAAATGGATGCTGTAAGCCCAGGTAAAATTTCAAAAGAACTAACTAATGCCAATGGTGATGATTTAATTGTATCGATTAACAGTCCTGGTGGTTATGTACACGAAGGGTCAGAAATTTATACAGCATTAAAAAATTATCCTGGTAACGTGGAAGTTCAAATTGTTGGTTTGGCTGCAAGTGCGGCTTCTGTTATTGCGATGGCTGGTGATAAAGTCCGAATATCACCTACAGCACAAATTATGATTCATAATGCTTCAATGTGGAATGGTGGAGATCATCGTGACATGGAAAAGGCAGCTGAAATGTTGAAAACGACAGATAGTGCAATTGTAAATGCTTATGTCATTAAAAGCGGTAAATCAGAAGAGGAACTACTTAATATGATGGCTGAAGAGACTTGGATGGGTCCGCAACAAGCATTAGAAAATAAATTTGCGGATGAAATCATGTTTATGGAGAATACAGTTAAAATGACAGCTTCAAGCGCCAGTTCTTCCATGATTCCGCAAAAAGTAATCGATGGTTTTAGAAACGGAACACTGAGAAAGGAAAGATCACAAGGAATTACAAAAGAAGATTTAAGCGCAGCTTTATCAGGATTAAAAAATGAGATTCTGAATGATTTACAACTGAATACAAATCCCAAAGGGCCTATTCAAGTTCCTGTTAAACCGAAACAGAATTTGAGTACGCTCTTTTTAAATTTAGGAGGAAAATAAAATATGGTTATTAAGTTTAATAATTTCGAAGATAAAAAACTAGCTTTTGCAAAAGCGACACAGGAAGGTACAGCAGAAGAACAAACAGCAGCGTTAAATTCCATGATTGAAGCACTTGCTACAGATGTTCGTTCAGATATTTTAAATCAAGTGAATGAATCAATGGTAGATCGTTCTATTATGCAATCTCGTGGTGCTAATGTATTAACAAGTGAAGAAATGAAGTTCTTTAATGCCGTTGTTGAAGAGGGTGGCTTTAAATCTACTGAAACTTTACCTAAAACAACACAAGAGAGAATTTTTGATGATTTAGTTCAAGGTCATCCGTTACTAGAGCATATCGGTTTAGAGAATTTAGGAGCCGTGACAGAATTTATATATGGAGATCCAGATGGTGCAGCTGTATGGGGACCGTTATTTGGTGATATTAAAGGGCAATTAAATGCTGCATTCCGAAAAGAATCAATTACTCAACTGAAATTAACAGCATTTATTCCATTAGCAAATGATATGTTGAAGCTTGGTCCAGTATGGGTGGAACGATATGTTCGTACTATGATTACAGAAGCAATGTCAGTAGGTTTAGAACGTGGTTTTGTAGCTGGTACGGGTAAAAATGAACCTATTGGATTATTAAAAGACCCTAGCGGAAGTGTCACGAATGGAGTATATCCAGATAAAAAAGTTGCTGGAACTTTAACTTTTGAGCCTGGTCGTAAAACAATTAATGAATTAAAAGGCGTGGTCAAATTATTGGCTAAAAAATTAAATCCTGATGGTAAAACCGATGCAGATCGTCCGAAAAATATTGCTGGTAAAGTAGTTATGGTAACAAACCCATTCGATACTTTTGATATTCAAGCAAATGCTACGATTCAAAATGCGGCAGGTGTATATGTAACGAGCTTACCTTTTAATCCAATCCCAACAGAATCTGTATTTGTACCTCAAGGACAAGTGGTTTTCTTTGTTAAAGGGGAATACATTGCAGCGATGGGTGGAACAGAGCCAATCAAGAAGTATGAAGAAACATTAGCTTTAGAAGATGCAACTGTTTATATTGCTAAACAATATGCTACAGGTAAACCGAAGGATAAATACACTTCACAAGTTTATACATTAAAGCTTGAAGAAGTAACCCCACCAACACAAGGGTGATGTGAATGAATACAGTAATTTCGAATGAAATATTACAGCAATTTAAAGAAAGGATGCACTTAGGGGATGAGGAAGATGATAACCTAAAGCGCATCCTTTCTACGTCTAACAAGGCATTACTTAGGGTTTGTGGGAATTATGATTTAAATAAAGATGAGGAGTTCAAAGAATTAGTCTTTGAACGTTCTCGTTATGTTTATAACGATGCATTAGAGTATTTTGACAAGAATTTTTTAAGTCAGATTAATAGTTTAGGTATCGAGAAAGCATTAGAAGAAATTAAATTGGACGGTGATTAATATGCGTCCTTTTCAGTATAAAAAACCACTGAATACAGGTGATTGTAGAAATCGAATTATCATTGAGCAACCTGAAGTAATAAAAGATGATTTGAATCAAGAAGTTGAAACAGGTAATTGGCAAGAAGTAAAAAAAGCATGGGCAATGATAAAAACGGTAAAAGGTTCGGAGTATATTGAAGCTTCGGCATCACAATCTACACGAATTTATCGGTTTGTGATGCCTTATACAGCAGGTATTACAGAATTAATGCGAATCAATATGAAAGGTCGTATCTTTGATATTATCGAACCGCCAATGAATGATGATGAAATGTATCAAACATTGACTATTATCGCAAAGGAGCATATTTGATATGAATGATTTTGCGAGCGAACTTGCTAGAGAATTACAAAGATATGCCCATGTTGTGGAAGAAGAATTGTTGACAGCGCAAGAAGAAGTTGCTGATGTTGCTGTGAATAAATTAAAACAAAACAGTCCTAAAAAAACAGGTGCTTATCGTAAAGGGTGGCGTAAGAAAAAAGAAGATAATGGTGTTGTTATTCATAATACTCAAGGGCAATTAACACATCTTTTAGAAAAAGGACATGCGAAAGTTGGCGGTGGACGTGTTCCAGGTCAAGTTCATATTCGTCCAGTTGAAGAGTATGTAATTAATGAATTACCAAGACAGATTGAAAGGGCGCTTGGATAATGACATTAGGTGAATTAACAAAAATTCTTGAAGCTACAGGATATCCTGTGGCTTATTCGCATTTCACAGCAACACCAACGAAGCCGGTCCCAGCGCCACCTTATATTTGTTTCCTTGTGGATGGATCAGCAAACCTAATGGCAGATAACAAGGTTTATCACAAAATAAATGATTTAAATATAGAGCTTTATACAACTAAAAAAGATTTAGTCGCAGAAGCAAAGCTTGAAAAGGTCCTAGACGATCACGAGATTCCTTATGACTCGTACGGGACTTTTATTGAATCTGAAAAAATGTATCAAAAAATATACGGAACGAGGTTGATATAAATGAATGAAAATAAAGTAGCTTTCGGTCTGAAAAATGTCCATTATGCACTCTATGAAATTAAAGATGGTGCAATTACATTCAGTACACCGATTCGATTACCAGGTGCGGTTGAATTAACCTTTGATCCACGAGGAGATCTAATTGAGTTCTACGCTGATGACATGCTTTATTACGCAGCAAGCAATAACCAAGGTTACGATGGAACATTGAGCATTGCTACTATCCCAGAACAATTTGCTATTGATGCGTTAGGCGAACAATTAGATGAGACAGATGGTATATTAAATGAAGTAGCTGATGCTAAAGGGAAACCATTTGCATTACTATTTGAATTCGATGGCGATATAAACGCTACTCGACATGTTATGTATAACTGTGCAGCGAGTCGTCCAACAATTGCATCTAAAACAAAAACAAATTCAGCCGAACCAAATACAAATGAACTGAAGTTTGTTTCTAGTCCAATCGTTTTAGCTCCTGGTGGAAGACCAATGGTTAAAACAAAAACAACATCTAAAACAACTCAAGCAATTTATGGTAATTGGTACAAAGAAGTATACGTTAAAAAACCAGCAGCACCAAAAGGAGCGTAATAGTAAATGGAAAAGACAATTACAGTAGATGGCCAAGACATTCGTTTAAAAAGTACAGGAGGGACACCAGTCCGATTTAAAGCGCAATTTGGAAAGGATTATTTCGCACAACTTCTCAAGTTAGCACCACTTGGAAAAATCGATATGGAAAATCTAGACCCAAGTAAGTTAGATAGTGTGGATTTCGAAGTATTCTATAATCTTGTTTGGACTATGGCAAAAACGGCCGATCCAAAGATACCAGAGCCAATGGTCTGGCTAGATTCATTTGATGAGTTTCCAATCATCGAAATTTTAGAAGATATTCAAGATATGATAGCTTCCACAATTCAATCTAAAAAAAAGTTGTAGATAGCAATAATAATAGTCAACAAGGAGCGAATCAGGGTGATGTGTTCACCACTGAGACGTTCCTTGTTTTGTGTTATAAATGCAAACTTACAAAAGCAGATTTAGAAGATATGACAATTGGTATGTGCCTTGATTATATCGATGGATATTTAGAAATGCAGAAGCCACCGCAAGAAAAAACGCGTAAAGCAACGCAAGCAGACTTTAATAGTTTCTAAAGAAGAGAGGTGAGAAAATGGCAGGAAAAATTAAAGGAATTACGATAGAAATTGGCGGGAATACAGAGCCGTTACAAAATGCTTTAAAAGATGTAAATAAGCGAAGTAATGATTTAACAAAAGAATTAAAAGATGTTGAACGATTGTTAAAGTTTAATCCAGGTAATGTTGAAGCATTAGCTCAAAAACAACAATTACTTACACAAGCAATTGAAAATACAACCCAAAAGCTAGATAAATTGAAGGTAGCAGAACAACAAGTGCAAGCTCAGTTTCAAAATGGAAAGATTTCTGAGGAACAATATCGTGCGTTTAGGCGTGAAATTGAATTTACAGAAGGGTCACTTAATGGTCTGAAAAATAAGCTTGGAAATATGAAAGCTGAACAAGACAACGTAGCGAGTTCAACAAGGCAATTAGAAACATTATTTAGAGCTACAGGGAAAAGTGTTGATGATTTTGCAGGAGTGTTAGGAAATCGTCTTGTGAATGCAATTAAAAGTGGTACGGCTACCAGTAGACAGTTAGATCAAGCAATTGGTCTTATTGGTCGTGAAGCATTGGGAGCAGAAGCTGATATTGAAAAGTTACAACGTGCGCTTCGTTCTGTTGATGATGGTAATTCAATACAACAAGTTCGAAATGATTTAAGGGACCTTTCACGAGAAGCTGAAAGAGCAGGTAAAAGCTTCAAAGAGTTAGATATCGGTTTAGAAAATATGTTAGGTGGAGCAATGGCGGCAGGTGGCATCTCAGGTGTAATTGAAAAAGCACTTGATGCCTCAAAATTAAAAACGAAAATTGATGTAACTTTTGAAGTCCCGGCATCATCTAAGAAATCAGTTGAACAAGCTGTTCGAGGAATCGAAGCGTATGGTGTAGATGTGGAGGAAGCTCTTGAAGGAACGCGTAGACAATGGGCTTTAAATAAAACCGTAAGCGATACAGCTAATACATCAATTGTAAAAGGTGCAGCAGCCATTACTACAGCTTATGCTGGTATTGATTTTACTGAGTTAATTCAAGAATCGAATGAAATCGGGAATGAATTAGGGATAACTAATGAAAGTGCTCTAGCATTAACAAATTCTCTTTTTAAAATGGGATTCCCACCTGAGCAATTAGATATTATCGCTGAATATGGTGGGCAATTAACACGAGCTGGTTATACAGCTGAAGAAGTACAAGCAATTATGGCAGCGGGTGTTGATACAGGAACATGGAATATTGATAATCTCTTAGATGGTTTGAAAGAGGGACGTATCAAAGCAGCCGAATTTGGGCAGGGTGTTGATAAATCAATGAAAGAAGCCTTGGAAGGTACAAAGATTTCAGTTGATCAGTTAGAAAAATGGGGGCAATCTGTAGCAAAAGGCGGTAAAGAAGGCTCAACCGCTATGACAAGTATCGCTAAAGCTTTAAATGAGGTTGAAAATGAAACAAAGCGAAATGAGATTGGTGTAAAACTTTTCGGTAGATGATAAATTGTGCCGAAGTAAAATCGCGGTATGAAGCAAGAAGGGTGAGATTCCTGACTTGAACCGAAGGTTATACGAAGTATAGTCAGGGGCAGAGCATAGAGGGTGAAAAGATATAATCCCTCCACGAGACCGCGACACTTATTAGTGAAAACGTATGCCGAACTTACAGGAAATGAACTGTAAGAAGTAGAAGGATAAAAAGCCTTTACGATAACAAAATGACAATGTTTGAAGATCAAGGACAAAATATTATAGATACATTGTTAAATGCTCAAGGTAAAGTTATAGATTTAAATGTGAGTCAAGAAGAGTTAAATGCAATGATTAAGAAAATGGATGCAAGTCCAGCTGTGAAGTTCCAAAAAGCAATGGGTGACTTAAAAATGGCACTTGAGCCACTTTTGGGTATTGTAGCTAATATTATTGGAGCTTTTGCGAGTTGGGTTTCAGCACATCCAGCATTAGCCGCAGCATTAACAACTGTTGCTGTAGCATTAGGAATATTAATTGGAGCTTGCATGGCCTTAGCCCCGGTATTTGTCACCTTATCCAGTATAGCTGGAATTGCAGGTGTAAGTATTGGGGCTGTTGCTGGTCCAGTTGCATTAGTGGTAGGTGGATTTATAGCCGCCACCGCAGCGATAGTTGGATTGGTAATCGGAATTAAAAAGTTGTGGCAAACAAATGAAGGTTTTAAAAATAGTATCACTGGCGTAATAAGTGGAATACAAAGTTTTATCGATATCTTAGTAGCGTTAGGTAAATATCTATTTTGGACAGCGGCAGATGGTGATCACTTAAATGATTGGATCACACACTTACCGAAAGGATTCCAGGATGCGGCTGAAATAATAGGACTGGCAGTAAGTAAAATACGTGAAGCATGTCTTCATCTTTTTGATGCTGTGAAAGCTGTTTTTTCAGGAGATTTTAGCCAATTAGGAGAGATTTTTAAGACAATTGGCCCTTCTATAGCGGGAGCGATTATTGGTGGGCTTCCTGGTGTTCTCATCTCGGTATCTCGTTATTTGCCAGCGATAGCAGAGTATTTGAATGCAAACTCCGGAATTATTCTTGAAACCATAACAAATATTTTTACCAATATAGCTAACTTTGTAACAACAGCATTACCGCAATTTCTTGAAGTCGGATCTCAAATGATTTCAAGTTTTGTGAATGGTTTGGTTGTAGCGGCTCCAATTATCCTTGAAGCCATTGTTGGAATCATTAATACAATTTCACAAATGATTGCAACTTATCTTCCTATGATTGTTCAAACGGGAATCCAAATTATTCAAACCTTAATTTCCGGAATTGTACAGGTTTTACCTACTCTTATCGAGACGGGACTTCAATTAATTATGACTTTAATTAATGGAATTATGCAGATGATTCCGCAATTAATACCAATAGCTGTAACGATTATAGAAACCATTATTAATGGAATTATGTCATTTTTACCACAGTTAATTGAAATAGGAATAAATTTATTAGTTTCGCTAATCACAGGTATTACACAAGCTTTACCTATGATCGGTTTAGCAATTATTACAGTCATTACAACTTTGATTGAAGCAATTACGTCAAATTTACCAATGATTATTGAAGCTGGTGTTAAAGTTTTAATTAGCTTAATAGATGGAATCATTAAAATGCTACCGCAATTAATAGATTTAGCGATAAATCTTATAACGAAAATAGCAGATACATTACTAGCAAACTTACCTAAAATAATTGAATCCGGTATAAAAATTCTAATGGCTATTATCGATGGGATTGTAAAAGTCTTACCACAGCTTATTAACGCAGCCTTAGATTTAATTGTTAAAATAGCATCCACATTAATTGCGAATTTACCAAAGATACTTGAAGCAGGTATCAAAATTTTGCTTATGTTAATTGCAGGGATTGTTCAAGTCTTACCACAGTTAATCGGGGCAGCGCTTAATCTTATTATCACTTTAGCAGGGGAATTAATTAGAAACTTACCAAAGATACTTGAAGCTGGTGTTCAATTAATTTGGGCATTAATAAAAGGTATTGTAAGCATGGTGGGACAGTTAGGTTCTACAATTGTGACTGATATTATACCGAAGATTGTTGATACTTTAAGAAAGATCGACTTATTTAAGATAGGTAAAGATATAATAAGTGGATTGATAGACGGTTTAGGAAGTATGGCTGGAAAAGTGTTAGATAAGGTAAAATCCATCGGTAGCAGTATTTTAGATGGTTTTACTGGATTCTTTGACATTCACAGTCCATCAAGATTAATGAGAGATCAAGTTGGTAAGCATATTGGAGCTGGTCTTGCGATTGGTATGGAAAACTCAATCGGCATAATAAACCGCGCATCTCAAGCAATGAGCGAAGCAGCAGTACCGACAGTTAATGTTGGCAATATAGGATTACAAGCTAACGGATTATATCAAGGTCAAGGGGTAAATGGTGAATTTGCAGTCCCAGGTGGTGGACTAGCAATTGAAGTGCCTGTAATTTTAGAAGGAAGAGAAGTTGCGCGGGGTACTTATCGATATACAACCGAGTATCAAGATAGAGAAGTAAAAAGAAACTCAGACTTTTAGGTTTGGGTTTATTTTATAAAGAAACGGGGTGTCAAAATGAGCTCTTTTACATTCAACAATCAACGAAAAGAATATATCCAAATAGAAAAAGGATGGAGTCCACCAACATGGGCACCTCTAAAACGTAATTTCTTAAAAACACCTGGATATCCAGGCGCAAGATTATTAGGAACGGATACAGATCCTCGTCCGCTTCCTGTCCCTGTAGGAATTATCGTTCCAGATGGAACGGATTTAGAAACGTTAAAAGAAGAAATAGCAGCATGGTTAATTACAGAAGAAGCAGTTGAGCTAGTATTTGATGCAACTCCTGATCGAACATATTTAGCTATAATTGATGAAGATTTTAATCCTGATGATTTCGTTACGTTAGGTAAAGGTACTTTGAAATTTATTTGTCCAATGCCTTATAAATTAGGACCTACTCGAACAGTAGATTTTCAAACAGGTGCGCTTGGGTTAACAGCAAATGTTCAAAACAAAGGAACTGTTCATTCTAATCCTATTATCGAGGTTAACATTACGAAACCAAACACTTTTTTAGATGTATGGTTCGGCGGAGTATCCTTAAGTGATCGAGATTATTTTCGTATCGGTATACCACTAAAAACTGTTGAAAAGCCTGTAGAAAGGAATCAACGTATTGTATGGGATGAAATGGCTACTACGGTCGGATGGAGTAAAGTCAGCTCAATGGAAGATGGTGAGCCAGTTGGCGAAATGAAATCAGATAAATATCAATTTTATTGTTCTGATTTTGGTACTGGAACAGGTAAAGGGTGGCATGGTGCAGCTGTTAAAAAGAGTATACCTGGTGGCCCAGTTCAAGATTTTATTATGCAAGCCTACGTTACTTGTAAGAGTAAGAAAATCAATGAAATGGGAAGAGTCGAGATAGCAATACTCGATGAAAATAGTAAGGTACTTTCAAAAATTGCTATGAACGATCTCTATTGGCAAGCCGAACAAAATTTTGGAACGATGGTTATTGGATACGATAATAAGCCAGGGAAAACAGGATTGATTTATGAAAGCGGTGATTATCCGAATACATGGAATCAATATTTTGGTCGATTGTGGATAGCTAGAACAGGAAACGTATGGGAAGCGTATATTTCAAAATTCCTTCCTGGGACAGAAAAAGATGATTCAGAACGTTTCGCAAGGTGGACTGATGAAAATAACTATCACATGGAAAAAGCAGCTCAAATACAGATTAGCATTATGCAATGGCAGGATGTACCACCAGTAGAAGCGATGTCAGTTAGTGATTTAAAGTTTTGGAAAGTAAATTTAAATACGAAAAACACACCACCTTATATAGTAGATGTTGGTGATAAAGTCGTAATTGATACAGAAAACAGTCATGTAACGATTGAGGGAAAGGATGCAATTAATATGAAGGATATTTTTAGTAATTTCCCTGTCATTAATAAAGGTATGAATACACTAGAAATTATGCCTTCTGATATCGGAACAGCAAAGGTTAAATATAGGGAGCGATTTAGATGAGAACACCAAGTGGAGTCTTGCATGTTATTGATTTTAAAACGAGTCAAATCGTTTCAGCTATACAACCAAAAGATTATTGGGATGATAAACGTCATTGGGAAATCAAGAATAATATCGATACTTTAGAGTTTAAAGTATTTGATAACACGACATATGCAGCAACACTTATGCAACAAAATTTAGTATTAAAAGAAGTAAGGGATGGGCGTATTGTTCCGTATATAATCACTGAAGTAGAAAAAGACCCTAACGATAGATCCGCAATTACTTATGCATCAGGTGCATGGATTAATCTTGCTAAAGATGACTATATTCGTCCACAGAAAATTGAAGGTAAGACAGTAAATGAATTTATGGATATTGCTCTTATAGGGACAAAATGGAAGCGCGGTAAAACGGAGTATGCTGGATTTCATTCTATGACTATTGATGAATTTATAGATCCATTGAGTTTCTTAAAAAAGATTGCTTCCCTATTTGAACTAGAAATGATATACCGTGTTGAGGTGGTAGGTGCTCAAATTGCAGGTTGGTATGTAGACATGGTGAAAAAAAGAGGAAGAGAAACAGGAAAAGAAGTCACGTTAGGTAAAGATTTAGTTGGAATCAAACGTATTGAGAACTCACAAAACATTTGTACAGCTTTAATCGGCTTTATCAAAAAAGAAGGTGGAGAAGTTCTCACTATTGCAGATATAAACAAAGGTATGCCCTATATTGTAGATAATGATGCTTTTCAACGTTGGAACGAAAAAGGGAAACATAAATTTGGATTTTACACACCAGAAACAGAACAAGATATAACACCAGAACGTTTATTGACTCTTATGAAAACAGAGTTAGCAAAACGTGTGAATACTTCTATTTCTTATGATGTTCAAGCACAAAGTATAGGCCGTGTATTTGGACTAGCTCACGAGTTAATCAATGAAGGAGATACAATCCGAATTAAAGATGTTGGATTTACACCTAAGCTTTATTTAGAAGCAAGGGCAATCGCTGGTGATGAATCACATACGAATCCTTTGCAAGATAAATACTCATTTGGTGATTACCGCGAAATTACTGATCCAAATGAAGAACTACGAAAGATTTATAAGCGTATTCTTAGTTCACTAGGAAGTAAGCAAGAACTGATAGATCAGTTAGATAAATTAGTGAAAGATGCAAATGAAACAGCTAATAATGCTAAGAAAGAATCCGAAGCAGCGAAAACATTGGCTGAAAAGGTTCAAGAGAATCTTAAAAATAACACGGTAGACATCATTGAAGCTAAGAATCCACCGACAACGGGACTTAAACCTTATAAAACACTTTGGCGTGATATTAGTAATGGAAAGCCTGGTATTTTGAAAATATGGACAGGCGCAGCTTGGGAATCGGTTGTACCTGATGTTGAATCTGTTAAGAAAGAAACACTTGAGCAGGTAAATAAAGATATTGAGTCCGCCAAAACGGAGTTAAATCAAAAGGTTCAAAGTGTGGAAGGTAAAGCGCAAGAAATAGCTGGACAAATAGTAGATGTTCAAAAGCAAGTCAATGGAAAAGTGGATCAAACATGGATTCATACACAGTTAAAAGATAAAGCCGATAAATCTGGAGTGTTTACAAAAGAAGAAATTAACAATGGTTTTATAGGGAAACAGATCTATGAAACTGATAAACAAGGGAACGTACAGAAATTCAAGGATATTAATACATCGATTGGTCAAACGAATGAAGCTCTTACACAGAAAGCGGAGAAGTCTGAATTAAAGAGAACGAATGAAGGTTTATCACAGCTAGAGCAGAAGACGAACGAAATTAAGACAACAGCTGAGGGGACGAAACAAACCCTTACTGAACTTAAAACTAAAGTTGATAATACTGAAATTGGTGTTCGTAATATATTACTAAATAGTCAATTGCCAGTAATTTATTCTAATAATGCACCTATCTATCCAATAGATGTATCTGAACAAACGGAAGGTACAGTTAAGTTTTTAAGGGTTAAGAACTCTAAAAAAGGTACAGATACTGTTACGCTTAGTTTGTATAATGGATTTTTACTATCAAACGTATCGGATAATATTGCTGGTAGGCAGGTTACTTTCTCTCACAAAGTTAGGGCATCAAAAGCAATGAGTATGACATTGATGGCACTGTTATATGGCAGCTCAGAATTTCCATTTCCTGATAGAAATAAAACATTTGAAGTTAATGGTAGTTGGGCTACTATATCGACCACTCTTACAATGCCAAATGACCTGTCTAAATATACTGGAATTAGATTTATCCTTTCAAC
Organism: Bacillus sp. AF62; assembly: GCF_050312695.1. NCBI lineage: Bacteria > Bacillati > Bacillota > Bacilli > Caryophanales > Bacillaceae > Bacillus > Bacillus sp. AF62. The sequence continues at coordinate 14,482 of NZ_JBNPJZ010000079.1, forward strand.
TCCAAAGGTCCAACAAGCGGATATTTATGTGGATTTTAGGGAGTGGAAAATTGAGCTTGGAAACAAGCCTACAGACTGGATACCAGCACCAGAAGATCAAGTAACAACAACTGACTTTACCAAAAAGACAGTAGAAATTGAGACTACTATTAAAGGGATTAACACTACTGTTTCTAATGTTCAAAATGAACAAGGAAAGCTTACTGAACGTGTAACGAAATCAGAGCAAACCGCAGATGGATTTAAAACTTCTATTGAATCGTTAACAAAAACAGATACTGAAATCAGTAATAAATTAAATACGGTTGAATCGACTGTGGAAGGTACGAAAAAGACGATTTCTGATGTACAACAAACAACAAGTGAGCTTAAGAAAACAACAACTGAAATTAAAGAAGAAGCAGGAAAGGTCACCGAGAAGTTGAGTAGTGTGGAGAAAAAGTTTGATGATATGAAGATTGGTGGACGTAACATTCTGTTAAGTACAGGTGGCACACTTAAATCTGACACAGGAACAACAGTGTCTAATATAGTAAATAAGTCATTTAAAATTGTGCCGGATGGTTTATCGATGTTACAAGGGCAGCAGTTTACTGTTAGCTTTAAAGCTAGAACTATTGGATATGAAAAGGGAACACCGAATCCATGGGCTGGGGTAGAAGTGTGGATTAAGTATAAAGATGGTGAACAATTATGGCCTGGTGTTCGTTGCGAAAGTGATGTTAACGCAAACCAAGAATGGAAAACATATTCCTTTACTTATAATCTTAAAGATAAGGCAATTGAGGTTTTCAATCCGCAAACGCTATTACGTAATGTTAAAGGCATGATCGAATTAAAAGAATGGCAAATTGAAATTGGAAATAAAGCAACAGACTATAAACCAGCAGTAGAAGACCAAGTATCAACCGATGAATTCACGAAAAAAACAACCGAAATTGAAAAAAGTGTGGATGGTGTAAAAAATACTGTATCTAAGGTGCAGAATAGTCAAGATGGATTCGAAAAACGCATGACTACAGTGGAACAAACAGCAACTGGATTATCTTCCACAGTGAGCAATTTAAATAATGTAGTATCAGATCAAGGGAAAAAGCTTACTGATGCAAATACAAAACTCGAACAACAGGCAACAGCAATTGGAGCGAAAGTTGAGCTTAAACAAGTAGAGAATTATGTTGCTGGATTTAAGATACCTGAGTTGAAGCAAACCGTTGATAAAAATAAACAAGATTTGTTGGGCGAATTAGCTAACAAACTTGCAACTGAGCAATTTAATCAAAAAAGGACTTTGATTGATAACCGCTTTATTATCAATGAACAGGGGATCAATGCTTCAGCCAAAAAGACAGAGGTATATACAAAAGATCAAGCAAATGGGCAATTTGCCACATCATCTTATGTAAGAGATATGGAAACCCGTCTTCAGTTAACTGAAAAGGGCGTTCGTATATCTGTAAAAGAAAATGATGTAATCGCAGCATTCAATATGAGTAAAGAAAACATTACTTTGAATGCGAATAGGATTAACTTAAGAGGTTTTATTACAGCGGATCATATCAAAGGGCAAGTTTTAGAAGGAGTAACACTTAAAACGAGTGGAAGTAGATTTGTTGAAATAAATAAGCAAGACATGAAGATTTTCGATGCAGATAGGCCGCGTGGTTATATAGGATTTATGGAAGCAAATGATGGAAGTATTCAACCTTCATTAGTCCTTGGTTCTGATAATAGAAAATACGCCGGCACAGGATCGTTTTATATTTATCAAGTCATGCCGCGAATTAATGGAGTTGATCAACCTTCTAAAGCGTATGCAAAGTTTGGGATTTCTAAAGGAGAAAATGCAGAAGGCACTAATATATGGTCATCATATATTCAAATGCAGAATGACGGTGGACATCTTTATGCATATGCAGCCGGAAGATTATACTTTGACAATTTGAATGACATTGTTTTTAACTCAGTGGGATGGGCTCCAGGATACGGAAAGTTTATAGTGACAACCACAGAGCCACATTATTTTAAAAATGACTATGGTGAGTTTCATTTTGATAGAAAAAGTACTGGTAACAGTATATACTTTGCCAATGGTGTTAATGATCATGATTTAAACATGGGAAGATTAATGCTAAGAGCAAGTCTTGTATCAGGCTATGATATGAATTTACAAATTAAAGATGTGTATGGTAATGGATGGCGAGATATAGAGTTAAGAACGCTACGAGCGAATGAGAATGTAAATGCCAATGGTCAAATGTGGGCCAAAGCATTTAATCCTACGTCAGCTAGAAATATGAAAGAGAATATAAAAGATATTCCTTTTTCAGCTCTTGATAAAATCATGAGTTTAGCTATCAAACAGTACAACTTCAAGGATGATATGTATGATCTGTACCAAATGCGTGTAAACAAGCCGGAAGAAAAAACAGAACCATATACAACAAAAGAAATTGAAACGTATTTCGGTATGATTGCAGATGATACGGAAGATATATTTACAGATAAAGAGAAACGGGCCATTAATTTATATAATACTGTTTCGATCTTTATTGCAGCTTTCCAACAGCAGTATCATGAATTTAACGAAGAGGTAACTACTGTTAAAGGTGAGAATAAACAACTAAAAGAGCAGGTTACGACCCTAGCAAACGATGTGGCCACATTAACAGATTTAGTTCAAAAATTAATAAACGGGAAACCAGAGCAGCCATAAGCTGGTCTTTTTTTATTGCCTAAAAAGGGGTGGTCAAAGTGGAAGCGTTACAAGATGTACGAAGTGATGTTCAAGAAATAAAGCAAGATATTAAGGACATTCGCTTAGAGATTAAAAGTTTAGAAATGAGGACAACAGGTAACGAGAAAGACATTATCAATATCAACAAACAACTAGATAAAATCAGCGCCAATACTACCTGGATTTTGCGACTTATAGTTGGCGGAATTGTTGGTGGCATTCTCACTTTCTTAATGAAAGGAGGTGGTATGTAATGTTTGAAATTACTGTAATGATTGGAATTGTAGTAGGTCTTTCA
>NZ_JBNPJZ010000083.1:0-17026 GCF_050312695.1 Bacillus sp. AF62
GTTACTTGTATAATTATGTATCATAGAAAATATCCTTTTTTGTACAGATTATACCATAGATTCTAAACAGGTTCTAAAGCCCGAATTAGAATCTGAATATTCATATTATTTTATGGTATATTATGGTACATTTAGTTTAAAAGGGGTATAAACCATGCAGCACGTTACTTTATTACCACTCGATTTACGCTATACAAATGTGATTTTCGAGCTATCAAGTGATCCACATATAAAAAATGCATTAGGGATAACGGTAGAAAACATCGAAGACACAAAAGCATTTCTTCTTTTCGCAATAGAAGAAGAACATCAAAAGAAATCCTTATCGAGAATGATTGTGAATGAAGAGAATGAAATAATTGGCCTCACCACACTTAAACATATTAATGATGAGAAGAAGCAATCTCACATTGGTAGTTGGCTCGGCTATCCGTACTGGGGAAAAGGCTATAACGAGGCTGCTAAAAAAGAAATCTTTAAAATCGCCTTTTTAGACTTACAACTTTCCTACGTATTTGCTGGTGCTAAAACGAATAATACCCGCTCGTTAAAAGCACAAGAAAAACTACCTTATATTTCATTGCATGTGGAAAACAAGTTTCCAGACGAATACGCTGCACTAGAGAAAGAAGTAAAGTCAACTTGCTCTTTGCATGTCGTGTCACGTGAAAATTTTTTAAACTGGTTGAGATTACAGAATGAGGGGGAAAAATATGAAGACATTGAAAATTAGTTTAACCGTTGTAGTAGAATTAGCTCTTATTTATCTTTTTTCCTTATTGGTCGGTTGGTCATTTATAGAGACATTTTTCCTTGGTAGTTTAGGGATATTCGGTACAATTTGGCTCATTGCTTTAAATATAAACCAAAATGCCAACATTGATCACACTATATATAAAACAGGTGAAGTAAAACCTTTTCGTATGACATGGAGCCCTTACACAGTAGGTGCTGCTAGTCTTACAGCTTTCAGTTTTATTGTAACAGCTATTTACTATCTACCCTATTTCCTATAAAAAAAGCACTCGTGAATTATCACGAGTGCTTTTCTACTATGCACGAGAAACGTATTTACCTTCACCAGTGTTGATGATAAGCATTTCGCCTTCGTTAATGAAGATTGGTACTTGTACAACAAGACCAGTTTCTAATGTAGCTGGTTTTGTTACGTTAGAAGCAGTATCACCTTTAATACCAGGCTCTGTTTCTGTAACTTGTAATTCAACTGTGTTTGGAAGTTCAACACCAAGTACTTCGCCTTGGTAAGTCATGATTGCTACTTCCATGTTTTCTTTTAGGAATTTAAGCTCGCGCTCGATTTGTTTTTCACCAAGCTCGATTTGCTCATAAGTTCCGTTATCCATAAATACGTGAGCCTCACCACTTGCGTATAAGTATTGCATACGACGGTTTTCGATGTGTGCTTTTTCTACTTTCTCACCTGCACGGAATGTTTTCTCCTGAACAGATCCTGTGCGAATGTTACGTAGTTTAGAACGAACGAATGCAGCACCTTTACCTGGCTTTACGTGTTGGAAATCAAGTACTTGCCAAAGGGCATTGTCCACTGAAATTGTTAAACCTGTACGAAAATCGTTTACTGAAATCATGTAAAAAAATCCTCCTGTGTATTACAAAATAATAAGTTCTTTTGGTGATTTCGTAATTACTTCATTACCTTCACTTGTCACAATGATATCATCTTCAATACGTACGCCGCCAATACCTGGAATATAAATACCTGGTTCTACTGTTACAGCCATACCGGGTTCAAGTACTGTATCAGAACGGAACGCTAAACCTGGCGCTTCATGGATTTCAAGACCTATTCCATGACCAGTAGAGTGTCCAAAGTATTCACCATATCCTTTTTCCGTTATGTAATCACGCGTTAGCGCATCAGCCTCGCGACCTGTTAAACCAGCTTTAATACCGTTCACACCACGTAGTTGTGCTTCTAAAACGATATTATAAATTTCTTTTAATTTATCAGATGGTTCACCGACTGCAATCGTACGAGTAATATCAGAGCAATATCCTTTGTAATAAGCGCCGAAGTCTAATGTAACGAAATCTCCTGTTTCTATCACTTTTTCAGATGCCACGCCGTGCGGTAATGCCGAACGAAGACCTGAAGCAACGATAATATCAAACGAAGAAGATGTTGCTCCTTGTTTTCTCATGAAAAATTCAAGTTCATTTGACACTTCAATTTCAGATACTCCCGGACGAATGAATGATAGAATATGCTCAAAGGCAGCATCTGCAATCTGTGCAGCTTCCTTTAATATCTTAATCTCTGAATCAGTCTTTATCAAGCGTAACTTTTCTACAAGTCCAGAAGTTGGGATAAATTCAGCATCAATCGCTTCCTTATGCGCTGAATAAGAACTATATGTAAGAGTATCTTGCTCAAAACCAAGCTTTTGAATTCCAAGCTCTTTCACTTGCTTTGCCACTTCATCAATGATTAATCCTGCGTGCTGTACAATCTCATATCCAACCGCTTGTTTACTTGCCTGCTCGACGTAACGGAAATCTGTAATAAATTGCGCACGATCTTTTGAAATAAGAACTACACCTGCTGTTCCTGTGAAGTTAGCCATATATCTACGACTATGTTCATTTGTTAACAAAATACCGTCAATGCCAGCCTCACCAAATGCACTTCGTAATCTTTCAATTTTCTCCATTACTTTATGCCTCCCTCAATTTCTCCATTAATGCAAATAACGCTAACTTATAGCCATAAAAACCAAATCCAACAATTTGTCCTGCACAAACAGCTGCCGTCACAGATTCGTGACGGAACGATTCACGCTGATGAATGTTAGAAATATGTACTTCAATAACAGGAATCGAAATGCTCGCAATGGCATCACGAATCGCATAGCTATAATGCGTAAATGCTCCCGGATTTAAAATGATCCCTTCATATATATCTTCCGCTTCATGAATAATGTCGATAATGGCACCTTCATGATTCGATTGGAAACATTCTAACTCCACTCCCATTGTTTCCGCTTCTTGCTTCATATCTGCTTCAAGTGTCGCTAGCGTGCCCTTTCCATATACATTTACCTCACGAACACCGAGGCGATTTAGGTTAGGACCGTTTACGAGGAGTAACTTTTTCATATTCTTAAAACTCCTTAATATTAAATATCTATACAATATTTTAACATAGGAGTTACTTATTTGAATAGTTCGTCTTCTCTCGCCCTTCTTGTTCTACTTTATTGCTATTTACTGCGTAAGAAACAGAATATGCTATAAACACACCATACAATATAAAAATACATATTGTCGTTACAATTGTCTCTTTTGGTAAATGGAGCGCACTTTTAATAACAGGAGCCATTAAACCCATCCCCAAAAACAGTAATGCCCACCAAAATAATCCATAAATAATTCCCGCAATAATCCCTTCAAACTTCGCAAAAAATGCTTTATACAAAAAGGCAATCAAAATTGAAAGAAGTCCCATACAAACTATTCCTGACACATTCCCCCATACACCTTCCTTCCAACTTCCAAACGCAAATGGTAAAAGGAAATAATTCGGTCCCGCCTCCGTGAATGAAAATATATGAAGGAAATACCATATCCCACCCCAAAAGATTCCACCAAACAAACCGATTTGTACAAAATTCCTTGTTCCTAATTGTTCTTGACTCACATCGACACCTCCGCTCAATAGTATGCCCGAAACTATTTTGAAGCATGTTTAAATCCTGCGAAATTTGTCTATAAAAAGAATAAGAAATGTCCGACTCTCATAACATTTTCCCTTGTCATCTACTTGTATTTGCCGATAAAATAAAGGAAACTCGGTGATTGTCTTATTTCAAAACGACAGAACCCAGTATGACAATTGCCTCTTTTTCTACATAAGAGAGAAACAAATACAGGTTGGTGTTAACATGGCAGAAGAGTCAAAACAAATATATGGCGGGCAAGCGGTCATAGAAGGAGTTATGTTTGGCGGTAGAGAATATACTGTTACAGCGGTTCGTCGTAAAGATAAATCGATTGAATTTTATCGATTACCACGCGTTCGTAATAAAGTATTATCTATCCTAAAAAAAATTCCATTTTTACGAGGTATTGCCGCTATTGTGGATGCAAGTGCGAATGGAGCAAAGCATTTAAACTTCGCTTCAGAACGATTTGACGTCCACCCAGAAGATGATGAACAAATTGCAAATAAAAAAGAAGAACAATCAAAATTAACGATGGTATTAGGAGTTGCAGCTGTTGGCGTTTTATCTTTCATATTCGGTAAAGTCATCTTCACAGCAGTTCCTGCACTATTAGCTGAATTAACGAGACCGATTTTCCCATCTCATACTGGGCAAATCATTGTCGAAAGTGTCATTAAGCTCATGCTATTATTGAGCTATATATACTTTATTTCTTTAACCCCACTTATTAAGCGGGTATTTCAGTATCACGGTGCAGAGCATAAGGTAATCAATGCTTATGAGAATAACCTTCCTCTGACTGTAGAAAACGTTCAAAAGCAAACTCGCCTCCATTATAGATGCGGCAGTAGCTTTATTATATTTACAGTCATTATTGGAATGTTCGTTTATTTCCTAGTACCTACAGATCCTCTTTGGGCACGAGTTATAAACCGAATTTTATTAATTCCAGTTGTACTTGGTATTTCTTTTGAAGTATTGCAATTTACAAATCGATTAAGAGATATTCCCGTATTACGCGTACTTGGATATCCTGGGTTATGGCTACAACTATTAACAACGAAAGAACCAACAGATGACCAAGTGGAAGTAGCAATTGCATCGTTTGAAGAATTATTACGTTTAGAGAACAAACAATAATTATTTAAAAATGGTGTTCAACTCCTTTCCTCATCGTTAATATACTAATTTTAATATACGTTTTTAGGAGGTGTCCCTTATGAACGGTCGTTCGTTTACTTTCGCTATATTTGTGCTTATTATTGGATTGGCAATATTCGGCCTTGTTTCATCTGTTATTACAAATCCCATGGGTGTATTAAGAAATATCGGGTACATGTTACTTGTTGTCGGTATCTTTTACTTGCTATACAAGATGTTTACAAATTCCAGTGGTTCCGCAAATTCGCAAAGCTCATATAAGCGTGCGGCAAAACAATCGAACCGCAAACATGGGAAACAAAATGTAGCACCCCTAGGCAATTCTTTCTTTAAGTCAAATACTTCTAATGACAAAAGTAAAAAAGGGAATTCTTCCACTTTGAAACGAAAAAGAAAACAGTCTCATTTAACTGTCATTGAAGGCAAAAAAAGTAAAAAGAAAGACCGTGCTTCCTTTTAGGAAATACGGTCTTTTTTTATACTTTGAAGCACTTCTTTTAAACTTTTCTCTCTCATACTTTCAATTCGAAGATGATGATTTTTAAATGGTAAATTCCGTGTCACATCATTAGGTACAACAACGCACGTTAATCCCGCTGCAACTGCTGCTCTCAATCCATTTAATGAATCTTCAAATACAACAGCTTCAGATGGCTTAATTCCTAATTCTTCTATTGCAACTCGATAAAGAGCTGGATCTGGTTTTACCTTCTCAACATCTTCTCTCGTTTTAATTACTTCAAAATATTCTCGAATCTGTAGCTCTTCTAAAAAATGAATAACCCATTCTCTAGACGAACTAGAAGCTAGTGCGATTTTTAATCCCATTTCTTTCGCTTCTTCTAAATATTCTTTTACCCCGTCACGAGCTTCTGGTATTTTCATTTTCTCTTTATGTAAAGTTGCCACTTTTTCTTTTAATACACTTTTGTTAAACTTCTCTTTTAATTGATCATTTAAATATGCATAAAGTACCTCATCTGTTGTTCCAATGCATTTCTCAAATTCCTCTAAAGGTAGTTCCCCGCCGTATTCACGAACAGCATCTCTGAAAGAGTGAAACCATATCGTTTCTGTGTCCACAATTAATCCATCAAAATCAAAAATAATTGCTTTCATAATTCTCCCATCCTTTTCGAATTGAAATAAAAAAGGAAACGCCATCCGTTCCCCTTAATTACTTTTCTCTTCATTTGCTTTTTGAACACCACGAAGTGTTTCCACTCGAACCTCATCTTGTTCAAAGTATTGTACTAAATCACCGATACGGTCAATTGATTCCCAACTTAAATGATGTTCAATTCCTTCTACATCATTATAAATTTTACTTTCATCCACACCGATAATGCGCATAAACTGTTCTAACAATTCATGTCGATATACGAGACGTTCCCCGATTTTTTTACCTTTTGATGTTAATACAAGCCCTCTATATTTTTCATAAATTAGATATTCGTCTTTGTCTAATTTTTGTACCATTTTTGTTACAGAGGATGGATGTACACTAAGCGCTTCAGCAATATCAGATACACGGGCATAACCCTTTTCATCAATCAACAAATAAATTTGTTCAATATAATCTTCCATACTAGGGGTAGGCATCGGTTTCCTCCATCCAATTTCATTTTGCTTATTCCGTACGAAGCAATCAATAAAATGATACACCAGAAAGAATAACGTGACAAGGTGGAAACGAGCCTAAATCTGCAAAAGTGAAAAGAACCTGTATTCAAATACAAGTTCCTTTCATGTAAAATATTGAATTTCTGCGTCAGGAAAAAAGTGATGAATATATCCTCGAATCGTTTCCTCCAATACTTCTGCTTCATCTTTTTTATATACATATTTCCCAATTCCATATCGTCCCCATTTATACTTTCGCTTCTCTTCATCCATTTCAAGCTTCGTATTTGGATAACGCTCTTGAATAACCTTTTTCGCTGGTTTCGTAAAACGATGCTGAATTAATTCAAACGTTAAATTTGGTATCGTCATATCTTTCAGCGCATTGTACAGTCGCTCAAATAGTTCACGATATCCTTCTTCCCATCCTTCATGCATATAAAGTGGCGCGACTATAAAACCAAGTGGATAACCTGCACCTGCTACTTTACGTGCCGCCTCAATTCGCTCCTCAAATGGCGATGTCCCTGGTTCAAAATTTTTAATTACATATCGTGAATTTATACTAAACCTGAAACGAGTTTTCCCATTATGCTTTGCATCTAATAAATGATCAACGTGCGAATATTTCGTGACGAAACGTAAGCGCCCATATTCACTTTCTCCAATAAATTCAATCGCCCGCTTTAATGCATGTGTTAAATGATCAATCCCAACAATGTCTGATGTACACGCTGCTTCAAATCTTGTTATTTCAGGTGCCCTTTCATCCATATATTGCTTTGCCTTCTCAAATATTTCATCAAGATTGACATACACACGAACGTAAGGCTTACTCCCAAGTGTTGTTTGCAAATAACAATAATGACAATGTCCCATACACCCTGTTGCGAGCGGAATTGCATATTCAGCTGACGGTTTTGACGTATCAAACTTTAGCGTCTTCCTTACTCCAACGACAAGCGTAGCCTTTGCATTACGATACTTTTGCAAATCATTTTCTCCTGGCAAATTTCTAATTTGATTATGTGATGTCGTTTCACGAATTTCTAATCCCATCTTCGTAAACTTCTCATAAAGCTCTTTTCCAAGCGGATATTCAAGTGCCTTTGGTTCAAAGTAAACGAGTTTTGGCATAAATGGTTTCATGTGCTTCCCTCCCTCTCGTTAGTATGGGAAACGTTGAAAAGTTAACACGCATTAAAGTTTTCCACTTCAGTAACTTGCGTTGCAAGTTACTGAATGTTATAATTTGGATAACAGCTACCTTGCAACGCAAGTTACCTGAGTAAAAGGTGGTGAAATCATGCACAGCCAAATGTTAAAAGGTGTGCTCGAAGGTTGCATCCTATACATCATTTCACAAGAAGAAGTGTACGGATATGAACTGAGCACAAAATTAAATAAACACGGATTTACATTCGTAAGCGAAGGAAGCATATATCCGTTATTGTTACGTATGCAAAAAGAAAAATTGATTGAAGGAACATTAAAAGCCTCCTCACTCGGTCCAAAACGAAAATATTATCACGTAACCGATAAAGGATTAGAGCAGCTTGAAGAATTTAAACAAAGCTGGGGAATGGTTTCAACTACGGTAAATAACTTATTACAGGGGGAGTGATAGGGATGAATGCACAAGACATGATTGAATTGAATAATAAAAAACGTGAGCTTCTAACACCTGAAAATGAAGTTGCTTATAGCGATATGTTAGTTTATCTTCGTTTATCTAACGTGCCAGAGCAACAAGTAGAAGAACTATTACTAGAAATATTAGACCATCTCATCGAAGCACAAACAGAAAATAAAAATGCTTATGACATTTTTGGTGATGACTTACAATCTTATTGTGATGAACTCATATCGGCTTTGCCGGTTCAAACAATGTTAGAAAAAACTTCTTTAATCGGCTTTGTTATTAGCTTACTTCTCGCTATACAGTTTGGAATGGACACCATTGCTTCTCTTTTCATTTTCTTTTTTGAAAAGAACACCGAAATAATAAGTCCACCTTTTAGTATCCTTGGAACTACTTCGTCTGTTTCAATAATTATACTAGGTATACTATTTATTTTATATTTATTAAAGCGGTACTCCTTTGATCAGAAAATAAATTGGAAAAGAAGAATTCTATTTGGATTCGCATTTGCTATCCCGTTTTGTTCCGCTATATTCTTAAATATTTATTTTAAAAAACAACCTTATCTCATTTATCATCTAACCTTTTGGCAAAATGCCTTAATCGCTATCCTATTTTATGCTTTATATAAATTCTTATATAAAAAATCAAATTTTTAACAGCCCTTCAAAAGGCTGTTTTTTCTTCTGTCTAATTTTACAAATTGAAAAATTTCATAAAGAAAATAAGAAAAATGCAAAATAATTAAAGTTAATTGTTGACGTGATGCTTTTATTATCGGTATCATAAATCTTCGTGAGCAATTATTTTTCGTTATACGATTTTTTTATTATTACTGAATTTTTGAGAGGAGAAATTAGATGTCAGTTAAGAAGAAAACGCAAGTACGCACCGGCAAAATGGTACGTGAACTAATGTTAGCAGACGAAGATGTAAATGCTTCGCTAATTATGGTATATAGTGAAAACGGTGTAAACGCAGAAATTAAAATCGAGGGCTTAACGCCGAAATGTAACGAAGAATTATTTTTGAGCGGAAACGTGGATTGGAACAAGAGTGTTATTTATAAAATTGTTGATTTCACTGGAAACGCTGAAGTTGGTAAAGTTACATTAACAGCGATGAACAAAAACAATGTTTCTCTAGAAATTGAACGCGTTATGTGGAGTAAAGAAAATAAAGAAGCTGCCGAGCAAGAAGAAACACAGGTAGAAGCAGCACCAAAAAAAGAAGTAGTTGTAGAAGCTCCAAAAGCAATTACACCTGCTCCTAAGCCTGTTACGCGTGTGGAAACACCTGCTATGGCACCTAAACCTACTCCGGTACCGAAGCCAGTAAGCGTAGAAGCAGCTGTAGAACTAGCTACTCCAGCGCCTGTAAAAAAAGCAGTCCCTACTCCAGTTACAAAGCAAGAGACAGCACCGGTTGCTCCTGCAAAACCGAAGCAGCCTGCTTTGACTGAAACAAATTCAAAACTACAAGAAAATTATGTTAAACTCGTGAAAAAGACAATTGAAGTTTGTCAAGATTACGAGCTTGGCATCGACATAGATGATTCTATTGAAAGCTTAAAAGAAGAACTACAAAGCCAAGGTATTAGCGTTACATTTGACAAAGAAATTATGGACGTTGTAAGTCGCCTTCGTTCTTTACAAGATAAAGGAATCAAAGTAGAAAAAGTACTTAATTTACTATAAAAAAATAAGAGGTGGCAATTGCCATCTCTTATTTTTTATAATTCCACTCATTACTTTCATACTTTTCTTTCGCTAACGTTTGAACTTCATGTAACTGTTCTTCTGTTAATTCATATGGAACAAGTTCTACATCCAATCCTTTTTCAAAACCAACTTCAAACGCTTTAATTAACTGTTCTATCGTAAATGTACGGTCTGTTAATTCATTAATTGCTACTGCTTTAGAAGAGAACATACTCTTCATACGTTCCTTCACACGTTCATTTGGGAATAAAAATAGATCATATAGTTCATCTAAATCAATTTCTAATGGAATCGATCCATGCTGTAAAATAACACCTTTTTGACGTGTTTGAGCACTACCAGCAATTTTTCTTCCTTCCACTACAATTTCATACCAAGATGGTGCATCAAAACATACACCTGAACGTGGATTTTTCAAATTTTCACGATCTGCTTCTGTTTTTGGAACTGCATAATATGCTTCTAACCCTAATGCCTTAAAACCATCTAATAAGCCTTGCGAAATAACACGATATGCTTCTGTAACTGTTTTCGGCATATTCGGATGATCTTCAGACACAATAACACTATACGTTAACTCTTTGTCATGTAGTACACCCCTGCCGCCTGTTTGACGACGAACGAATCCATATTTCTTTTCGTTAACTACATCCATATTAATATCTTTCTCAACACGTTGAAAATATCCAACTGTTAATGTTGGTACTTCCCATTCATAAAAACGAATTGTTGGTGGCATTTTCTTTTCACTTTGCCAATTTAACAAACATTCATCTAACGCCATATTAAATGCCGGTGAACATTGACCAGAGTTAATATAACACCATTTTTCTTTTCCCATCCTGCACCTCATATAACCAATTATTTTTCACATTCTCTAGTCTACCAAATTCGACAAAATTTGTGAAAGAATACGAAATTTCTTCTTATATGCAAATGAATCTGTTGCATAAATACATATGGGCATTATAATATTGAAAGTAGGATAAGAAAAAAGGGAGCGATAGAATCGTGTCAACAACTTGGATTATTTTATTAGCCGTAATCGTAGCATTTATCGGCTACACTGTATGGATGTACTTCTATCAGAAAAAATTAATTAAAACTCTTACAGAAGAAGAATTTCGCGCTGGCTACCGTAAAGCACAGCTTATCGATATTCGTGAAGCAGACGAATATAACGCAGGGCATATTTTAGGTGCACGTAACATTCCGTTATCACAAATTCGCCTTCGCCATAAAGAACTTCGTCAAGATCAACCTGTTTACTTATATTGCCAAAGCGGATTCCGTACAGGTCGTGCAGCGCAATACTTAAAAAAACAAGGCTACAAAGATTTCTACCAATTACAAGGTGGATTTAAATCTTGGACAGGCAAAATTAAAAAGAAATAATAACATACAAAAAACTAGCTGAATAAATCAGCTAGTTTTTTCATTTCATCTTATTCGCAATGTATAATAAATTCTGCTTGATTACCTTTTCATCGTTCTCTTCTACATTCCGATACAGCAGCTGATATTCAATTCCTTTCTCTTTCCATATAAGCGTAGCAAATTCGTCACCACGTTCATAATCATCTTTATTTTTAAAATAAGCAGACGTTCCATTATTCAGTTTCATTTGTTCTTGAAATCGCTTCTCTTCCATAAGATCCGGAAAACTATAAGGAAAGTTCGCGACATTTAACTCAATATACTCATTTCTACCTGGCTCCTTCTGTTTATATTTAATCGTTAAGACAGCGTTCTTTTTCCCAAGCGTTCTTACTTCACCCTTCACATCACTTGTAATGTCGTACGGTAAAAACGTTGGAACTTTAAACTTCACCGGAAAATATTTTGGAAGTTCCTTTAGCGGAATAGGATCCGTAACACGATCCATAGCTCCTCCTGTTGTTCCCACAAAGTGTTTTTCTTCTTGCATCGTTTGCTGAAACGAACACGAACTAAGTACAAAACTAGAAAACACGAAACAAATGATTCTTTTTTTCAATTTGTTTCCGCCCTTTCATACCGCTCTCTTAACGAACGAAGCGTTGATATGCTCTTCATATTCGCTTTGTCATCAAACTCCACCTTTGAAAACTTTCTACGTTATTCTCACACATTTTGACAACACTTTTTGCAAACAAAAAAGACCCCCTATCATTCTTACGCCCAAGTGAAAAGGTTACGCGAATAAAAAGAAGTCTTATTAATACCATAGTTTGTGAAAAGCTTTTCAGGTCAAGATTTTTTCTTTCTTATTATTTTCCCTTTATAATAAGTGAAAGAGGTGATACATATGGCCAATATAAAACAAATTGCTAAAACTGCTGGTGTATCGATATCAACTGTTTCTCGTGTCCTGAATAATCACCCTTACGTAAAAGAAGAAAAGCGTAAGCGTGTTCTAGATGCTGTTGAAGAATTAAACTACGCAAAAAATATAAATGCTGTCCATTTAATAAGAGGGAAAACATATACAATTGGCGTTATGCTTCCTTTCATTAACCTCCCCTACTTCAGTACCATTATTGAAGGAATCGGTAACGAAGCATTATTAGCTGGATATCACATTAATTTATGCCAAACAAATTACGATAGCCTTGAAGAAATTCGTGTTCTTGAAATGATGAAAATGAAACAATTTGATGGGATGATTATTTGCTCCCGAACGAGCTCTTGGGAACAAATCGAACCTTTCGCAAAATTTGCCCCTATTATTTCATGTGAAAAAATGAAGCACCCCCTCATTTCATCCATCTACGTAGATCATTATGAAGGTTTCCGTCTCGGTACTGCCTATTTACTAAGTAAAGGCCATGAAAAAATCGGAATTTGTTTAGCAAGAAAAACAAGTGTAAATTCCATGGAGCGCGAAAAAGCGTTCGCCGATACCCTTCGTAACGAAGGGAAAACGTTGCATCCTGAATGGATTTTCCACCAATGCTATACAATGCAGGACAGAGCACAAATACTCCATCGTATTTTAAATATGAAAAATCGTCCAACTGCTATTTTTACAGCGAACGATCAAGTTGCAGCTGGTTTATTAACAGAGGCTCGAAAACATGGCATTCGAGTACCTGAAGACCTTGCTATCCTTGGATTTGATAATCATGAAATTTCAAAGGCATTAGAAATTTCCACAATTGAACATCCCGGTCTCGCAATGGGCTCACATGCTTTTTCTTTATTCCATAAGCAGATCCAAAGCGAGCAAATTGTCAGCAGTGCAAAAGAACTTTCATTCCATTTAATTGAGCGAGAGACTGTCTAAAAAGAGCGTTACCTATAACGCTCTTTTTCAGCTCTTCACCTATTGACATTATATTTTTCATCTCATATAATGGACCTAACGAACGGTAGGTAGGGGATGAAAATGACAGCAAACCGCATTAAAGCTGTAGCACTTTCTCATTTCGCACGCTACGGCTATGAAGGAACTTCATTGGCAAATATTGCTCAAGAAGTTGGGATTAAAAAACCATCGATTTACGCACACTTTAAAGGAAAAGAAGAGCTATATTTCATATGCTTAGAATCTGCTCTCCAAAAAGATTTGCAGAGCTTCACAGGCGATATTGAAAGCTTTTCCAATTCGTCTACTGAAGAATTGCTTTTAAAATTATTAAAAGGCTATGCAAAACGCTTTGGTGAAAGTGAAGAATCAATGTTTTGGTTACGAACTTCTTATTTTCCGCCTGATGCATTTCGCGAACAAATTATTAATAAAGCAAATGTACACATTGAAAACGTCGGAAAACTTTTATTCCCTGTATTTAAAAGAGCAAGCGAACAAGATGAGCTGCATAACATTGAAGTAAAAGACGCCTTAGAGGCTTTTCTATGCTTACTCGACGGTCTTATGGTTGAACTACTATACGCAGGTTTAAATCGTTTTGAGACACGTTTAGACGCTTCTTGGAAAGTATTTTGGCGCGGACTTTCAAACTGACGGATTGCCCCTTTGCAATGCGTCGTTTTTAAGCCCTTTACCTAACGACTGGTAGGAAGGAGAAATGACATATGGCATGGATTTATGTAATCATCGCTGGTATTATTGAAATCTTTTGGGTGATTGGACTAAAAAAAGCAGAGGCACCACTTGAATGGGCTGGTGTTGCTCTATTAATTACAATTAGTTTCGTCTTATTATTTAGAGCTTATAAAGATTTACCTGTCGGCACTGTATACGCAGTCTTTACAGGAATTGGAGCTGGTGGAATTGTTCTTACAGAGATTTTCATCTTCGGAGAACCTTTCTCTATCGTAAAAGTTTTATTAATCGGTTTAATCTTCTTCGGAGTAATTGGTTTAAAACGAGTAACAGAAGAAAAAGAAGCGAAGGAGGCCGCATAAAATGGCTTGGGTATTTTTAATTCTAGCTGGTATTTGTGAAATTATTGGTGTACTCTTTATGAAAGTAGCCACTGAAAAGAAAGGCTGGGCACCAAAAGTTATTTTAATCGCTAACTTCGGCGTAAGCTTCTTCTTCTTATCTCTTGCGATGAACACATTACCGATGGGAACTGCTTACGCAATTTGGACTGGAATCGGAACTGCTGGAAGTGCACTTCTAGGCATTCTCATTTTCCGAGAATCAGCGGATTGGCGTCGTCTTGCTTTCTTAAGCTGCATTCTATGCGGCGCTGTTGGCTTAAAACTATTAAGCTAACGTGAGGTGAATGTCATGTGGAAAGAAAAAGGAAAGAAAATATTAGCATGGATCACACTTGGTATCGTCATTCTATTACAAATAAGTTTTCATATAATAGAATGGTTGTTTCATAAAGTAGTATCCATTCTTACCTTCCTTCCTAGCATGGCACTTGAAATTGCATCTATTGCTTGGTCAATTATTGCCTCCATTGCAATCGTCATTATATGGAGTATCGCCAAGCTATGGAATAAGTTATTTAAAAAGGACAGTACTTCTGAAAAAGAGTAACTGTCCTTTTTTGTATTCATTCAGATTTTCTATAAAAGTTAGATGCAATAAGACAAAGAAGACCAACTATGACAATACTTATACCAATTCCTTTATGCAAATTAGGAAACGGTGATGGTATGTCTGAATAAAAACTTGCTAATATGAGACCGATTGAAACAAAAAGTACCCCTATTCTATATAACCATTTTCTTTTGTTCATCATTCTCCCCTCCTAAAATTTTTCATACACTCCTTTCTTTTGGACATACTACCTAAAAAAGGAGTGAATAATATGCAAAATTCTATACATAAGCAAATCCTATTTTTATTTTTCCTATTTCTTATTCTCATCATCGTTTTCAGCTTTATATTACATACTCCGAAAGATGTACCAAATAGCGTTTCTTTTTATAAACTACTGCTCTCGTATTGTCGTTATTGAAGAAGGTGCCTTTTTTAAGGCACCTTTTAAAATTCTCTTTTTTCACATATTTTTACTGAAACGAAGATAGATGCTATGAACATGCATATTGAACCAATGAATAACAAAATGATGAATAAATTTTCCGTATCTGTTAAGCCCATATAAAAGAAAACAGGATACAGTATGTACCAAATTAAAAATTTCCATTGAATGATGAAATCTTTTAAAATTAGTTGCTTGATCATGTATTACACCTCCTAATATGAAAATGTCCCTTCTATAACTCTGCCTCCTGAAACATTTTCATTGAGAGGAACATTGATACGAATATACTCACTAATACTCCGATACCAAGAACACCCATTGCTTGTGTAGCCTCTTGAGAGTGAAGTACTTTTAACATAATTGTTTTATCACCAAAAATATTGCACATAAGACCAATCATACCCATTAAAGGAAAAAGCATAATTAAATTCAAGGCAGTAATAGCTTTATATCCCCCAATGTAATTAGCAGGTATCGTTACAACACAATAGATTAAAGTTGCTACTATTGCTGAAAATACTGCATATCCAGGCATAACTATATCTCTATTCAATAGAATATTCCCTAATATTATGACTATAAAAGTTGTACTCAAACCAGCCATAATAAATAATGAACTTGCAATATATTTAGCTATAACTATCTCTGTTCTCGTTATAGGCAAACTCACTAATATTTTTTCTGTTTTACTTTTCTCTTCATAATAAAAAGAAATATATATGATCGTACTGCATGTTATAAATAATCCTATTGCAATCCCCATGGGTTGGACTGGATTCCTAAAAACAGAGAAAATAGGTATTAAAAAATATAAAAGAAACATCTTCTTCTGCAAGAAAAACTCCTTCAAAATCAATTGTTGCATATAAATTCTCCTCTCTATAAATCACGTGCTCCGTATATTTTAATTGTAAGAAACATAGAAGCGATATAAATACTAACTAATGTAATGAATCCAACTATAAATACACCAAGATGTAATGGATTCACAATCCAATCAATGAATGATGTCGTAGCGCTTTCTCCGTCACCCATAAACATTCCAATAATAACACCTATCCCAGCGGCTCCACCTGTAAATATTCCACGTACTACTTTTGATTTTGTCCCATAATAACTCGGGAATAATGCTGTAATATAAACTAAAGAATATACAGCACCTCTGACTACTACATACCAAGGAATTTCAATATACAAATTTGGATGATACACTCCAATATCACCAATGACGGCGATACCTCTTATAAGAAAAACAACTAGCATAGTAGAAATCATGCCACCTACAATGAATATTACACCCGAAATATATTTAGCAATAATGATATCCTTTCGTCCAACAGGTAAACTATTTATAATAACATCACTTTTATTTTTTTCATCCATCGCTATTAATATCATAGAAGATGATATCGTTATGAGTAAGCAACTCATCGGAAATAACAATTCACCATCTGGATCTAATCCAAAGAAAACAAGGGGCATAATAAAATACACTAACCACATAACCCGAAAAAAGAACAAATCTTTATAGATTAGCTGACGCATAAGCACCTCTCCCTTTCGCAGTGTAAACGATGATATCGTCTAATGTAGGCTTTTCTATTACAACCTCATTTCCAAACCAATCGATAATTGCTTGTTTATCCTTCGCTAAACCTTCAAAACCAAATTTATTTTTTCGTAATCCAACAAATAGTTCTTTTCCTTCTCCATCTAAGAACCTGTTTAAAATCTTTTTAATAAAATCGCTACACCTGCCAATAAGCAACTCTGTCTGCTATTTTCAAG
>NZ_JBNPJZ010000010.1:0-16178 GCF_050312695.1 Bacillus sp. AF62
GTAATTGCTTATAAATATGACCCCATAAAAAAAGAGTATTTGGACATAACGATCGGTAACTTCAAAGAATCCTTTACGGACGTTTCCGGTAGGGTTGACCTGGTACAAGAAGAGTTATCCAATATGCCAAGCTCTATTTTAGATGCAGCAAAAGCAAATGCTACAAGCCTTATTAATTCGGGATTCGGAGGACATGTCCGCGTTTATCCAGATCGTATTTTAATGATGGATACGAAAGATGAAAAGAGTGCGAAAAAGGTTTGGCAATGGCACTTGAATGGATTAGGGTATTCTTCCACAGGTGTGAATGGCCCATATGGAACTGCCATTACAAGTGACGGAAGAATTGTTGCTGATTTTATTACTGCAGGTACATTAAGCGGGAACGTTGTTCGAGGGGGAGAAATAACAGGTTCAACATTACGAACTTCAGATAGTGTGAACTATGTAAATATTTCAAAGCAATTTATACGCTTGTATGAGTCATCTAAAACAAGGGTGTTTGTAGGGTATTATAAAAATAGTAGAAATGAAATACAGCCTACTCTTATTTTAGGTGGAGATTCAGATTCCACAGGGGCAAATGGCGCTATTATGGTGTACCAATTCTCGGATACGAGTGTTAAGTCTGGGGGAATTGGAATTACTAAAGGACTTGATGGCAATGGATACTTGAATGCAGCATCCTTATACTTTTCACAGACAGGTAACGCAATGCTTGACGCTGATAAAATGATTGTCCTACATGCTCAAAGTGAAATGAGGTTTAAAGTCAAAGATCAGTTCCGCTTTTATCGGAATGACAATTGGATTGCAAGTATTGGAGTTGCATCTGGAGGGGATACGGATATTATGCTCCCAAATGCAATAATACGAAATTCGAGTTGGGATAATGGGTATATCCAAGTGAAAACCGCTCTTGGGACATATTATCAAGGAGTAATTGCTTCAGACTTCAAAGTTTCTTCAAAAGAAACCTATAAAACTAATATCCGTCCTGTTGCATTCAGCGCACTGGAAAAGGTAATGGAATGGGAAATTAAACAATACAATTTGAAAACCGACATTCCAAAACTGTATGAGATGCGTATGAATCGTAAGGAAGGAGAGCCAACAATTACTACAGATGCAATTCCTACACATTATGGTTTAGTTATTCCAAAAGAATCAGAGGAAAATGGTGTAGGCTTATATGGAATGCTTTCACAATTAACAAGTGCATTTCAAGAGTATGTAACTAAAACTAGGGCTAAATTCGAAGAAATAGAGCTGATAAAGCCTAAAGGGAATATAAAACATAGGAACAAAGTAAAACGTCAAAGAAGACCACCTAGACGCGTGAAAAGGAATAGTTAGAGAGAGGTGTAGTCATGCGAAATGAGGAAATTATGATAGATTTAGCAGATCCTGTGTTTACCAAAACAATTCGTTCGAGACAAAATGATAAAAACGGATTGAAGCTTACTGTATATGTAAGAGAAAAGGGGAAAATTGTTGATTTAACAGGGTATGCAGTAAAGTACGAAGCGATTAATCAAGTCGGACTGTTCGTTCGGGATGATGCCCAAATAGTTGATGCAAAGAATGGCGTATTTTCATACACATTGTCTTCGCAAGCTGTTTCCACATCGGATGATTGGACAGCGTATTTTGTGATGGAAAAAAGTACAGAACGAATGAGTACACCAGATATTCGTATTACATTAAGACGTGATGTGAAAGAAGGAAATATTAAAATAGAAAACTATATTTCAGAGTTCGATAAGCTCAAGAAACAGATAGATGCTTTGCAGCAAGCGGTTGATAAAATGGATGTTGTAAAGCAATCTGGTGGGATAATGACAGGTTATCTAACAATGAGACCAACGCCCGGTTCCAATATCGGAGTTGGATTCAATAGTGAGGATAAGTTATTAGATATCGGTCTTGTAGGAGCCTTGGATGGTCAATTCTATTTAAAAGACTGGAAAAACAATAAAGTGTTGCTTGATAAATCACCTACTGGGGTATTCAATGTTTTTGCTGATAATCTTTTAAAAAAAGCTGGCGACATTATAAATGGATTACTTGAATTTAAGAGTGATAATGCAATTGTATTAGGAAGTCGTTCTTATAAGACAGTTATTCATAAAGGGGCGCAAGGAGAGCTGATTTTTGCACCTTCCACCAAAGAACAAGGTGATTCTTGGGATTGGTCCAAAAGAGTAGAATTTCGAACAGATGGCACAATCAGACAAGCGTATGATACAGGATGGATTAACCTTCCTACAAATGGGGTAGAAAATGTTCCTGATAGAATTTTGAAGTACAAGAGAAGTGGGGAGCAGATTACTGTAATTGGCTCTGTTCGAAACCCAGTAAACACCACGATTTTTGCAACGCTTCCAACTGGGTTTAGACCTGTACAAAATATCGCTTTTCCGGCACTCGCTTATGGTAATGGACCAACAGTTTGTGAAGTTACAGTTAAAAGTGATGTCGGAATTTTCGTAAATGGTGTTCAAAACGGAAATACAATTCATATTGGAATGAACTTTTTAATTTAAATCGTACAAGTTAAGCGTGCATAAGCAGGCTTTTTTAGTGTGTATACAAAGGGGATGAGAACAGTGGAGGAACAAATCTTCAATTCAATGATTCAACAAGGAGCATTCGCAGCGTTATTTGTGTGGATGCTTTTTACTACGCAAAAAAAGAATGAGCAGCGTGAAGAACAGTATCAAAAAGTAATCGAGAAAAATCAGGCAGTCATTGAAGAACAGGCAAAAGCATTTGGTTCACTTTCAAAAGATATATCAGACATTAAACAAAAAATTATGGGGAATGGTGACGAAAAATGAAAAAATCTATTAAATTATTAGCCTCAATTTCTACTGCAGCTATCATTATATTTACTTCGGCAGGTAGTGTCTTTGCTGATCGAGAAATGATTATTCCAGGGTTACCTAAAGTCGAATATCACAATGGATATGGAGCGTATGAAGGTGTAGTAGCACATTCTACAGCGACTCCTGAAGCACCTGCTATTAATATACGAAACTATGAAGCAAGGACATGGCGTTTCGCATTTGTACATTATGCAACAGATTGGGACGAAACAATCCAAATTGCTGATACAAAATACATTGCTTATGGTGGCGGTCCTGCTGCTAATAAACGATTTGTACATGTAGAGGTATGCGAAACAGCGGACTACACAAAATTCAAACGCAGCTATGACAAATACGTTAAGTTACTAGCTAAAATCTTACGTGACCGTGGATTATCTGTAGAAAAAGGATTGTGGACACATAGCGATGTAACTCATTACCTTGGTGGTACGGATCATGAAGATCCAATTGATTATTTAAAGTCTCATGGCGTTTCAGAGGCTCAATTTAGAGCAGATGTACAACGAGCATACAATAATTCTAGTGTGGACGTTTCTGTTCCTGAGAAGCCATCTAAACCCGCGGAAGTACCAACAGCAGTAACAGACGGTATCGCCTATATTGAAGGTTACAACGTTACCTTACGTAAAGGACCAGGTACAAGCTATTCTAAGATACGTCAATTAAACAAACCAGAATCTTATATTGTATGGGCTGAAAAGGATGGTTGGTTACATCTTGGTGGAGATCAGTGGGTGAAATATGACTCGTCTTATGTGAAGCTTGAAACGAAAAGTAAGGCGGATTCTTTCATTGTAGGAAAGCGTGTAATCTCTAAAGTTGATAATCTACGATTCTATCATTCGCCATCATGGCAGGATACAGATGTGGCTGGGACTGTAGAGGCAGGATTAGGATTTGTGATTGATGATAAAGTAATGGTAAATGGTTCCCAGCAATATAAGGTCCACAATAGTAAAGGAGAAATATATTATGTAACAGCAAATTCAGTCTATGTATACGTAGGGTGATACGGTTAGAATGAAGTGTGAGAAAAAGGAAAGTAGAAAGGCCCATTGTGATGAGGAGACAATGGGCTCTCAGTTTAGAAGTTTGAAGCGGCTAAGATGATTGATGAGGTAATCATACGATTAACGACGTTTTCCACAACCGCAGCCGGATTTTTTTGTATATCCTGGTGGTGTGGAAGAATTATTTTGGTGGGTTATAGTAGTAGACATAGTAGTTGAAGCTGCATGAGTATTTTGTTCTATTACTTTTGATTTCTTTTGCATACATCTAACCTCCTCATTTTTTTAGAAACAGGATGAAAAAACAGGTGCAACAAACACTTGCACCTGTTTCCATATAACAGTTATTGGTTATTGCTACTATTCATATTTGTATTGCTATTTATATTTACACCTCTATTTTCATTGACCATTTGATTCTTGTTAAACATAGGAACTTCCACAATTGCAATATTATCCGCTAAGAATTCTCCATCTTCTGAAGAAATAGTCACTGTCACTTTATTTGATTCAAACGTGAGTCCTTGACGTTGGGAAGTTGTAAAATTCGCAAAATGATGTGTATGCGTTTCTATATATTTTGTTTCTTCTCCATGCTCCAACTTAACCGTTCCTTCTCCCTGCCCATGGAATACTAATTGATATTCTTTATTTGGATCAAAATTCTCGATTTCAATCGTTTGAGACACACTCGAAGACCAATCTGGCAATTGTAATACACGTCTACCATCTTCTAATACTACCTGATGTGCATCGCCTTCTACCGTCCAATTGGCTGCATCTTTTGTAAAATGACCATTATGCAGAATTGTACTTCCTTCGAGTTGCGTATACGCACGATCTAATGCTTCTTGGAATTGAGCTAAAATGGAACCTTGTTCCCCTAACATATCGGACATAAACCAATGATTTAATTTTGGTAATGTTGGTAAAACAATTGCTTCTAAGTCATGATAAGAAACTCCAGAACGAATTGCTCCATTCCAATCTTCATTTTCATACAACGCATTGATTTGATTTAATACAGGTTGAATCAGGGCCGTTACTTCTGCACGTTCTTGGTCATATGCTGTTCTCCAATTTCTTGCAGCACGTTGCACTTTTCTTAATTCGTTTGCCGTTAATGGACGATCCTCACGAATTTCTAAGTTACTTACACGTGCCATTCCAGTTGGCTCTACAATACGAAGCCCTAATTCAATACCAGGATTTGCTTCCACATCTAATGCACCTACATCAATGCTGTAACTAAAGAAATGTGGATCAGCAGGTTTACCATTTACTCTAGAACGTGGTCTACAACAAATTGGTCCGCTCGATGTCAATGGGAATGCTTCACCATATGGAACTTGCACCACTTTCTTCACTTCTTGCCCATAACGAGAAACCACAATTTCTAAATCAATTGCATGTGCGATAAAACCAGAGACAGTATAACGAGTATTTGCTTTTAATTTCGATTCTTCTACTTTTTGGAAAATATATGATGGATATAATGTTGGTGGTGGTAATAATATATGATCACTCTTCAATAGTTCATGATCAGATACAGCTACTACATGTCGTCCTCTATACCAAGCATTGAGTTTATCAAAACTTCCGCCTATTAGAAGGTTACGAGCTTTACTCAACCGTTTGGCTTGATTCACCAATTTACGCAACGCTTTTTTCTCGTTTCCAAACACTTCATCAGATAATGCATCTACTTTTAGAACAACTTCTTCAATTTCATAATCACTTACATCTTTTGCAAGTGCATCCTGTGTACCAGATGCAAATAGAGCATTTACTTGTGTTGTAATATTTGTTAAATCTCTTGCTAATGCAAAGAAAGTAGGCTTATTTATATTAATAGTTCCCGTTATAGATAGTTTTAGTGCATCGCTAGCTGAAAAATCATTAAGACGTACCTTAGTAAAACCTTCTGGAACAGTAATTGTCTGTCCATGAGACCACATAGCAGTATTAGGTTCTTCATGAACTAAATTCTCACCATTAAAAAATTGATACGTAGGCCTAGAGTCAAGGAATGTAGGATCAATATTAATTACGTATCCTAATTCTGTATCTTTTCTTTGCCATAAATCTGCATAATAAGAAATGAAGCCATCTATTTGTTTGACATCATCTCGATCAGCGCTAAATGATAAATCTTGAAACTCTAATCTTGAAATTGGAATAAACTCAATACGATCTAAAAAGAGATCTTCTTGACTATTATTTTGGATATATACAGTAGAGCTACCAGGAAACATTTCTATAGAATCCATAACTAGTAACGATGTGTATTGTTTATTATCTACACCTGGAGTATACATAACTTTCTCATCTTTATAAATATCGTCGTCATTAACAGAAACTTGTGTTTTAGGAAGGCTTATGGGACCAGGTCCTTGAGAATAATTATCAGTTTCGATATGAATATAAGCATCAATATTACTATTGCTTGCATAACGTATACGAATTGAATAATGTAAGTTGTTTGAATTTATAATTGGTAATTGCAAAATTTGTCGTGAAGTAAGTTTAACAGCTGCAGCTCCATTTAATGGTTCTTGAACATATTGTAAAGTACCTATATTGTTATTTAAAGAACCTTTTTCAGCTGGAAATGCTTTAATTGCTAAATCAGATGAATTTGAAATTTGAATTTTATTATCAAGACTGTTCGTAGGTGCTATATCATTAAGAATTAAACTATATAAGAAACCTATTTTTGAGCTTGTTTGTGTACCTCCATCATCGCTATCAGTTTTTACGGGGTAAATAGTATTTATTTTGTGGTTGGAAATAACAGTATTATTAGAACTGTTATGAGAAGAAGCCATTTGATCCTCCAAGAAATCATAACATCCAGAAGTAACCGTCCAAGTGCTATCATTTACATATAAGGCTGTGTTATCTACATTACTATGTGGTTGCGTAGTGGGCCCTATTTGAGATTTCATATTAAGAGATTGTAAGTTTTGGATTGTTTTAGCATCAGATGCTGGGCCATATTCGAATATTGCTCCTCCATCATATTTAAGTTTAACTCCATCAACAGCACATATTGTATATGGGCCAGAAGTACTACTATAGCCATGAAAATTACTTTCAGATAATTCTAACCTAGAGTAAGAACTAGGATAAGAATATGAGGGGATTTCAGATGAAATTCTATTATTATTGTATATATCTATAACCTGTATATTTATATTTGAATTATATTCAGTTGGTCCAATAATATCACCAAATACAGAACGAGTTTGGTCCAGTTCTGTTCTTTTTGGATAAAGATCAGGGTATAAGGTCGGCCATAGAGCAACTAGATCTAAAGAATTAGTCGTCATGCTGCGAACATATCGAATATATGTGTTGATTGCACTTTTGGTAGTACTTTGTTTAGGAGGCATATATTGAGAAAAAGCACTTAAAATAGTAGACGAATCTGTACTAATCCTTTTACGTAAATCAATTTTTACTCTATGCATACCAATCGCATCTTCATAAGCTTCATGACTACCATATGTTAGTATTCCCCAATGATCCATAAAATTAATATAACTTTGGTGTAAAGTTAAGTTCATAGTAGCAGCTATAGTATATAATGGTAATGTTAATAATATGCTTTCGCGTTGAAAAGTCGGATTCGAACTAACAGAATCTAAAGGGTTTTTAAATTTTGGAAGAGCTGCCTCTATTATACCCCTAGCAACCTCAAACTTTGACTTAACATCTATTAATTTGTTCACTGTTGGTGGAGTACCAATTGTAACTATCGCATCTGATATTGCATCTGAAAAATGCTGTAAATTTGATTGGAACCCTGTGATTTCAGACTGTAAATTACCTAAAATCTCGCTTTGAAATGTTTGCTCAACAAGTTTTTGAACAGCTTCCATTATTATCTTAAATAAGTGTGCAGTTTTATCTTCTGCTGGCCAAAAAATATTTAGGAATAAATTAATAAACGGCATTGCAGCACCAATTGGTGGATAAAATCCTGCTATACCTAATAACCCTTTTGTGAATTCTAACCATTTTACGCTATCACCAGAAAATGCTTTATAAAATTCTGAAATAGTGGATGCTATCTCTCCAAATTTTTTATCTTTTGAGTAGTCTGTAAAAAGACCTCCTATTTTTTCTATAGCATCTAAAACGTTGGGGTCTGTAGTGGATAAACGCATTGGAGGGTTTGCTAATACATTATAAGGCACAGGATAAAGTTCATTTAAAGTTGCCATTGTTTCACTCCTTCAAATTAATAGAAATTGGAACACAAAGACAATATATGCTCTCTTTTTGGTTTCCTGAACCAAATTATTTAAAAATGTGCAAGTACCTATGGAAAAAGCATATACAATTCAGAAAAACAGTGGATAGTAGTAACGCATTTATAAGATAACTATATTCTTAATCTATAAATGAAATACTTATGAATCACCTTTGGTAAAAAGCATTTTGTAATGCCATATGTATAAATGTAGAACAAAGTAATCGACAAAATCTAAAACAGGTTAAAAAGATTATGAACCATCTTCTTTGCACATACATAGCTATTTAATATAATCCCATTGCATCAGCATCTTCTTTAGAAATTTTATAATACATACTTGGTACAAAAGAGCTGTCTATTGTCTTTGTGGATGGCTCTTTTGTACTATTATCTTCTAACCAATTGTAAAAAATATTGGGTGTTTTTTTGTTATGTACATCACAAGAGAGTGTATCAGACTTTTTTCGCATCCTAGATAACTTGATATTCTCGCTGTAAATCTTCGTAAATAAAGCTTGAACACTTTCAGTAAGAATACCGTTGTTTTTTAAGAATCTATCAATTTTACCTAGCGCGTTGAATGCAAGGTGAAATAAGCTTTTATCACAATTGCTACCCACACGTAGGCCAATAATTGATGCATTCGCTTTTAAAATAGGGTGATATGTTCCAGCTTTGATTGTATGGTACATCATTTCTTGGTATTCATTCACAAAATACGTATGGACTCTTTCGAATTCTTTTTGGAAATCGTTTTGTGCTTTTTTTAGTTCAATTTCAATAGATTCCATTAAGGATACTTTATCATTATTTTTTTCTTGTTTTACAGTATGTAAAGAGTTACTAGAGTTATTATAGTTAGAACTTGTTTTTTCGGTCTCTAGACTTACAGCCTCAAGGGGTTCATGATTTTTCTGTTCGGCAACCTGCTTGGCATGTAGTTCGGCAATTTGGTCGGTATCTAGGTAAAATACCTCTTTCATGATTATTGTGAAATTAGGATGCGTTTTTAATACAAATACATATTTATTCTTACCATCCGCTAATCCAGCGACCAAGATTTCACCTGTTTGTTTTAATGCACGAACAGTATCAGTCACAGTTCTTACAGAACAGTCCGCTTTACTTGCTAATGTCTCAGCCGAAATTTTGCATATACCATTTCCTGAAAGTAAGTAAATAATATGATCCATCACATCTTTTCGTTTAGATCGAGAAGGAAATAAGCTTTCAAAACTTTGATTCGTATCGTTAATATGGTTTCTAATATCATCAATGATTTCATTTTTCTTTTGAGAGCTTAATCGATTTTGTTGCATATATTTTTGAACATCTGCATTATAGGCAGTCAATTTTTTCATAAGGGCTCGTCTCCTCCAGACATAAAAAAGCAACAGAATGCCAATTGTAAGCAAACTGTTGCAGAGGAACCCTTATGTACGGTAAAATGAAGTACATAAGAGTACAGCAAGTGTTTGCCTAGTTACGTTAGGCGGACGGTTAATAAGGTGTGCAACCACTTTATTAACACGCTGTGCTCTTTTATTTTTTGTTAGTTTTATTTTGAATTTTTGAGGTAACAAATTGGTCACAAATAACCAGAAAAGTGTTGCCATTTATAAAATTAGATAAAGCACAAAACAGCGTAATATAGCTGTTTGTTGCGCTTTTAGGTAATTTAAGTTTTATAGATAGTAGAAGAGTATATTCCATCGCATCTTATGAATGCGGAAGTGACGGCGGATATCATGACACTAGAGATGGATCGTGATACACGTAAAAAAGTAGAGGTTATTACTAAAAAGATGAGTGATCATGTGAAGAATGATAAAGAGTGGTACGTAAACTACATATCAGGGCATATAGATAAACAGGTGAAGCCGTATCATCCTAACTTTGGTATTACAGAAGAAGAATATAACTTTTTTAGAAACGCCGTTGAGAATAGTAGTTTATCTAATACAAGTGATGGAAAACTTCAATTTAAGCAAAAAAGTAACCATGAAATTGAAATTGTTTCAAGTAGAAACCTAGAACTATTCCAGCATCTAGTAATTGATACAGAGAAGAATATAATAAAAACTTCTTTTGGAGAATGTCAGTATGTTGGAGAAATAAAGCCATCTTCAGAAAAAAGAATATTAGGTCGAGTAAATGGCAAACAATGGATGTTACAAAAAGAAAATTTAATCTATTTATTCTCTTTAGGAAAGCTTGAAGGAGAAGATAAATCTGTTATGGTTATTTCAGTAAAAGGCATACACGAAGGAAAACTTATTAGTAACGAGGAAGTAGTCGAATTCCGTTCGATTTCATAAAGAATCAAAAAAATCACCTTACTCGTTAAAGTAAGGTGATTTTTTATTAAATAAACAATCCAGCGATTGTCGCAGATAAAATAGAAGCAAGTGTTGATGCAAATAGCATTTTCCAACCAAATTTAGAAACAACGCTTCCTTGTTTTTCAGAAAGGGCACGGATTGTACCAACGATTGCACCAATTTGGCTAATACTTGCGAAGCTAATTAAGAATACTGTAACGATTCCAACTGTACGTGGAGCTAATGTTGTAGCTGTGTCTTTTAAATCAAGGATTGCTACAAACTCATTTAAAACAATCTTCGTACCCATAATACCACCAGCTGGGATAATATCTTGAGTTGGAATACCCATTAAGAATGCGAATGGAGAAAGTACGTAACCGAAGATTTGTTGTAAAGTAACAGCATGTCCCATTGCGCCTGAAGCTGCACTAATTACGTAGTTTACAACTTCCATCACACCGATAAAGGCGATCATTAATGCGGCAACGATACCAGCGACTTTTAAACCATCAAGCGCACCGTTAATCATTGCGCCGATAAAGCTGTCTCCGAATAGAGTTCTATCAAATTTCTGAATCACTTCATCTTCTTTTTTCGTATCAACTGGTGTTAATAACGAACAAACGATTAAGCTTGAGAATAAATTTAGCGGAAGAGCTGCTAGCACGTATTTTGCATCTAACATCATTACGTATGATGCTGTAACAGAAGCAGAAACGGAGCTCATCGCAGAACAACAAATGATAAACATACGGTTTTTATTGAAATGCTGTAAATCGTTTTTAATAACGATTAATGCTTCACTTGAACCGAAGAATACAGAGTTTACTGCGTGGAATGACTCAACGCGTGGTAAACCAGTAATTTTTGAAATAGCACCGCCGACAACGCGAACGATGAATGGTAAAACACCTAAATAACTAAAGATTGAAAGTAGTGCTGAGAAAAATACGATAATTAATAATACGTTTAAGAAAAAGACAAAATCTCTGTGAATTCCATTAAAGAGAAAATCGACACCTGTCGTACCAAGTTTAATTAGTTTGTTGAAAACTTTACTAATGAAAATAATGATTTGTTGACCAATCTTTGTAGCAAACATAAACCAACCGATTAAAATTTGGAAACCAATCATAATTGCAATTGCACGGAAGTTGATTTTACTTTTGTTGTTTGACAAAGCAAAACATAAACCTAACACGGCAAGAATACCGATAATGCTCATTACATATTGCATGTAGTTGCCCCTTTCAGAAGTTCGTATAAAGTTTGTACATAAAACGCTCGTTATATTACTAAAAATAAAAGAACGAGGTTTTATGTCATATGTAAGATGTCTGACCTTTTAGAAAAATAAAAATAAAAAAAGACCCATATGGATTCACTTTCATCTATGAGAGAAAGCTAATCAATATGAGTCCTTTTTTGCGCATAGGCTAATATTCATTAGTTTTCCCCATAGTCCAGCAATTTAAGGTTGCCGGGTAGAAACTCTCGATCCATATTATCAAGTATATATGAGGTAACATCGTCCGTATTAAATTAGTAGTAGCGTAACATTAACAGAGAAGTATCGTCAATAGCTTTTTTTCTTCCAATAGAAAAAGACCATATAAGTATGATAAAATGTAACGCAGTGTTATGAAAAAGAGAGGTCGGAAAATGAGTACTAAAATGACGCCACCAGTTGAGAAAAACGAGTTTATAGATGTAGTATTTGAAGATTTAACACATGATGGTGCCGGTGTTGCGAAAGTAAAAGGCTATCCTATTTTCGTTAAAAACGGATTACCAGGTGAAGAAGCGCAAATTAAAATTATTAAAGTGAAGAAAAACTTCGCATTTGGTCGTTTAATGAAGCTTCATACAGAAAGTCCATATCGTAAAGATGCTGAATGCCCAGTATATAATCAGTGCGGCGGTTGTCAGCTTCAGCACTTAACTTATGAAGGACAATTACAAGCGAAAGAAAAACAAGTACGTGACGTTATGCAGCGTATCGGAGGACTAGCTGATGTTCCTGTTCATCCTGTACTTGGCATGAAGAATCCGTGGGTATACCGTAATAAAGCACAAGTACCAATCGGAGAACGTGAAGGCGGACTTGTAGCTGGTTTCTATCGCCAAGGAACGCATGACATCATTAATATGGAATCATGCTTAATTCAGGCAGAAGAAAACGATACATTAATTCAAGAAGTAAAACGTATTTGTGAAAAGCACGGTATCACTGCGTACAACGAAGAGCGTAACAAAGGAACACTTCGTCACGTAATGGCTCGTTACGGGCAAGTAACAGGGGAAATTATGCTTGTCTTCATTACGCGTACAGCAGAATTGCCGAACAAAAAAGCAATCATTGAAGAAATTGCAGCGAAATTCCCAGAAGTAAAATCGATTGTTCAAAACGTAAATACGAAGCGTACGAATGTAATTTTCGGAGACAAAACGACAGTACTGTACGGATCAGAATATATTTATGACTTTATCGGTGACATTAAATTTGCGATTTCAGCACGTTCATTCTATCAAGTAAACCCAGAACAAACGAAAGTGCTATACGATAAAACGTTAGAATACGCAAAATTAAATGGTAACGAAACAGTAATCGATGCCTATTGCGGAATCGGATCAATCTCGTTATTCCTAGCGCAAAAAGCGAAAAAAGTGTACGGCGTTGAAATCGTCCCAGAAGCAATTGAAGACGCAAACCGAAACGCAGCACTAAACAACATGACAAACGCTGAATTTGGCGTAGGAGAAGCAGAAGTAGTCATTCCAAAATGGTACAAAGAAGGCGTAATCGCCGACACAATGGTCGTAGACCCACCGCGTAAAGGCTGTGATGAAGCATTACTAAACACAATCATCGACATGAAGCCAAACCGCGTCGTATACGTATCGTGTAACCCAGCAACATTAGCACGTGATTTAAAAGTACTAGAAGAAGGCGGATATAAAACACAGGAAGTACAACCTGTTGATATGTTCCCGCATACGATGCATGTGGAGTGTGTGGCTTGTTTAAGCCTTGAAATATAGGAGTTTTTTAATAATTGTTGATGGGTTTGACCACAACCTGACCACATCAACAATTATTTTATGATTTTAATGCCTCACTTAGCGCTATAGTGGCACTTTCTTGCATATCTAACGTAACATGACTATATGTGTCCAATGTGGTCTTAATGGAATTATGTCCTAATCGTTCACTTACGATTTTCGGATTAATACCTAATTTAAGAAGAAGTGTGGCATGGGTATGTCGTAAGTCATGGAATCTAATTTTAGGAACTTGTGCTGTTTTTATAAACCTTTCAAAGACAGTAGTTAATGTTCTTGGATAGATTGGTCTACCATCTTCTCTACTGAAAACTAAGTCATTATCTTCATAAGCTTTACCAATAGCTAATTTAAATTCATTTTGTTTTGCTTTATAGCTTTTCAACTCTTTACATAAGCTTTGGTCAATGGAAATTAAGCGTTTAGAACCTGATGTTTTCGGTTCTGTAAATCGAAATCCTAATTCATCGTAAATTAGAGTTTCAGTCACACTAACCTTACCTTCAATTAAATTTACATTTTTCCACTTTAAACCTAGCAATTCACCTCTACGCATACCGGTATTAAGTGCAAGTAAAAATAAATGATAGTAAATAGGATTGTCAAATTTAGCGTACGTTAAGAATGTTTTCGTCTCCTCAATTGACCACGTATTATTGACCACTTTTCTTGGGCGAGGGATTTCTACATGTTCAAACGGGTTTTTATATAAAAGTTCCCATTTAACAGCATCTTCTAATGCTCCTTTTAAAACGATAAAAATATACTCAATATATTTAGGAGATAGTTCTTCATCGATTAGCGATTTAACAAATCG
This sequence comes from Bacillus sp. AF62, assembly GCF_050312695.1. Taxonomy (NCBI): domain Bacteria; kingdom Bacillati; phylum Bacillota; class Bacilli; order Caryophanales; family Bacillaceae; genus Bacillus; species Bacillus sp. AF62. The sequence continues at coordinate 14,367 of NZ_JBNPJZ010000010.1, forward strand.
TTGTCCATGTAGAGGTTTTAAATCTTTTAGTTTGTGTGAACCAATTACAGGAATAATCCTACTGTTCACAGCTCGTCTATAATTAATGAATGTAGTATCTCTCACTCGTTGTTTAGCTGTGTTAACAAGCCAATCCTGTAAATATTCACTGAGAGTAAGATTCTTATCATCAACTAGACTTCCAGTATTAAACTGATGAATAAGTTCATTACATGCTCTTTCGGCTTCTTTCTTTGTTTTAAAGCCTGATACTGTTTTTTGTTTTCTTTTTCCAGTAAGAGGATCTCTTCCGATATCAATTGTAAATGACCACTTTTCACCGCGTTTTCTAAAATACCCTTTCATTATCCATACCTCCTTGAACTAATATTATTCGAATAGTACAGATAATTCCAGTATTAGAAAAAGGAAAAAGCAACTCAGAAGAGTTACTTTATGGTAAACTATATTCAACTGTATACGTCGGGTGGCTGGTTGCTATCCTTTCTCTTTATTTTAGAGAGAAAGGAGGTGACCCTTATGATGGAATATTTACTTTCTTTGTCTCAGGATTTACTCAAGGTATTCCTAACTATAGTTGTTACAGCTTATGCAAATAAGTTTGCTAACAATTTGTTTAAGAAAAGTAAAAGAGCCACCCCTCGCCGTCAGAAGCAGGATAGCTCTAGAAGAAAATAAATAGCAATCTTACCACCTGATGGTGGCAGTTACTGAAGAGATGTTACAGCATCTCTTCTTTTATTCTATGCAATTCAGATAAGTGTCATACTCAATATATAGTAAATATGTATTCACTATACAATGGTGATTCTAGTGCCTATATTACCATGGTCATATTTTTTGGTCAACGCAAATAGTGGGGATTGAGAATAAACTTATAATGGTCCACAAAATAAAGTTTCATGGTAAAATATATGTATCCATACTTCTAAGTCCGCACATGTTGCGTGCTTTTTTATTGATATAAAATCAGTATTTTAGATCCTTATATATGTGTATGGCTTTTTTATATTGGTGAGTTTGTTATAGTGTGATAGAATGGAAGCAACTGCATATTGTGAGGGTGGTTGGTTATCCCTTCTTTCCAATTGGAAGGAAAGGAGGTGATAATTATGGATTTCATTGTAGAACTTTTGAAAGAAATTGCGAAAGCAATTGTGCGTGAAATATCTGCATTTGTTTTCAAAAGAAGTTTTCTTAAAGAAAACAATGAAAAAACCACTCCTCGCCGTCGCAAGCACAGGGGTGGTTTTCAAAAGAGAAAATAACTTGTGATAACCGCCACCCTGACGGTAGCAGTTACTAGAAGAGATGTTAGCGCATCTCTTCTTTTATTTTATGCATTTAAGAACTTGTTAATACAAATATTATATCAAATTTGTGTGAAAAAAGGCAACTCTCATTCTATCGCTGAAAATGAGAGTTGTAGTTGGACGATTTTGCAATTGCAAAGTAAGGATTACCTATATATTATTACATGTAGTTTTTATGAATAATGAGAAAGTTATATATTAATTTAATATATTGGACCTTGCAGGACTCGAACCTACGACCGGACGGTTATGAGCCGTCTGCTCTGACCAACTTAGCTAAAGGTCCATGGATGATAAGTAGTATATCGTATTAAACGAGAAAAGACACTCAAAGGTGCCTTCCTCCGACTTGAACCACTTTAATTTTAATAACAAGAGAGTTAATAGAATACTACCCAATTCTTATTTTACCATATTTATCTATATTGAGGGTGTTGCAAAACTAAAATAAATATGCAATGTTATGAATCAGAAAAACTAGCTGAACATGCAATAGATA
>NZ_JBNPJZ010000093.1:0-169197 GCF_050312695.1 Bacillus sp. AF62
CTTGAAAATAGCAGACAGAGTTGCTTATTGGCAGGTGTAGCGATTTTATTAAAAAGATTTTAAACAGGTTCTTAGAAGGAATGCCAGCTAATCTTGCAAAAAGGCATGCGTTACAGTGGCTAGAAAAATTAGAAATGACACCACATTTAAAGAAGAAAACAGAGGAATTGTCAAAGGGAAATCAACAAAAAATTCAATTGATTTCAGCGATATTGCATAATCCGGAATTCATCATACTAGATGAACCATTTAGTGGATTGGATCCTGTAAATGCAGAGATGTTAAAAAATGTTGTGCTCGAGTTAATCGCGCAAAGAAAAACGATTATCTTCTGTAGTCATCAAATGGACAGTGTAGAAACGTTCTGTGAGGAAATTTGTATTATGAAAAATGGTCAACTTGTATTATCGGGTGCCTTGTCAGATATTAAGAAAAGTTATCAATACAAATATATGACGTTGCAAACGGAAGGGGATATTGAACCTATTCTTAAAAAGAAAAATTTCAATTTTGAAAAAGTTAATCGTACGTTCATGATTAAAGTTAATGATGGAGAGGATGCATTTTCGCTGCTTGAAGACATTAAAACTAAACAATATATCCGAGATGTTTCTATTAAAGAACCTTCTTTACATCAAATCTTTGTTGAAAAGGCGGGTGCATAAGTAATGAGGAATTTCTGGATTGTTTTAGGGCAAACGTATTGGGATCGTGTGAGGACGAAAATATTTATTGGGATGACATTGTTATTAATAGGGGGAGGGATATTCTTATTCTCCTTTCCAACTTTAGTACAAAAGTTTTCTGGAGAGAAAGAAAAAGCAAAAGTTGTATTTATTTCCGAAGCACCTAATGTTACTTTGGATCAATCTAATCTTAGTAAAGCTCTTCCAGAATGGGATTGGTCTTTAGGTGATAAAACAAAATTAAATCAATATAAGCAAGATTTGTTAGATAAGAAAGTCGAAGCGCTCTTTATATTAAAAGAGGGTGCGGGTGCTGAACCAGTATTAGATTACTTTATGAAGGTGGATAATCCTAAGTTGATTCAAAGTGCGCAGGTATTTGTACAAAATCAGTATTTTCAAAGTGCGGTAGTTAAACAACAGTTATCAGAAGAGGCTGTGAAATCACTGACGATGAACGTGCAAGCGAAAAAGCAAAACTTAAATAACGAAGAAACAAGCTCATTCTTACTGGTGTATTTATTAGTAGCGATTATGTACTTAGCAATTACTTCGTATGGAAATGCGATTGCTACAGCGGTAGCGTCAGAGAAGGCGTCGCGTGTTATGGAAGTGATGGTAACGAAGGTGTCGCCTGTTCACATGGTCTTTGGGAAGATATTAGGAGTCGGTCTTGCTAGTTTGACACAGTTATTTATTTTCTTCCTTAGTATGGCGCTATATATTAAATCTGGAATTTTCAAGGTATCGGATTCGTTTTTTGGAGTGAATATTGATGTAAATATGATTACAGGTGAGCATGCTGCATATTTCTTGTTATATTTTGTTCTCGGTTACTTCGTTTATGCGGCACTTTTCGCAGTGTTTGGTTCTATGGTAAGTAGGCCAGAAGAATTATCCGGAACAACGATGCCGATTACTCTTATATTGATGGGAAGCTTAGTGGTGGAGTTATTAGTAGTACTTGATAACCCTGAAGGGCTAGTATCAAGGGTGACATCATATGTTCCGTTTACAGCTCCAATTAGTATGGTAGTTAGGATTATTAATGGATCCGTTGGGAGTTTAGAAATTATTACATCTATGGTTGTATTACTGGCTAGCATTAGCTTAATTGCTATGTTTGCAGCGAAGGTCTATCCGAAAGGTGTATTAAGAAGTGGTAAGAGCCTTAAATTCATTCAATTGTTAAAAAATAATTAATTGCAGGGGGGAATAAATTATGGGATTTTTTTCGAAAAGAAAACAAAAAATGATGGATAGTAATAACGAGAGAAGCGTGAAAAAAATAGTTGAGTTGTCTGTGGAAGAGATGAGAGGAATTCAAGGAGCGTCTAGTGAATCGAACGATTATCTCTATGATTCCTATGTAATTAGGAATCAAAGTTCCTTAGCTTTAAATAAGAGGTTTCTTTCTTAATTAAGAATCGTAAAAGAGTAGTTAGGCATAGTGAAGTGTCACTATACCTAAACTGCTCTTTTTATTTTGGAATTGAACAGAGATAAATTTAATGTTGTTATATATAAAATTAAGGGTTACTATTAGTATGTGGTAACAAATAATTGAGTTTATTATTTTCTTTCAATATTATTCAAATTTAGGTTGTAAGTTGTAAATCTCATTAATACATATAAATTAATAATATTTTGGAATGGGTGTCTGTGATAGCATTCTCCTTTTACCAAACTTATTGTACAATAGAAACAAGGGGGAGATTAGTTTGAAGGCAAGTCTTTTACAAGAACAAAGCTTACGTTTGGCAATGACACAAGAGTTAAGGCAAGCGATTACAATGCTCCAGTATAATGTACAAGAATTATCGGAGTTTTTGTATGAGCAATCGTTAGAGAATCCCCTTATTGAGTTAGGTGGTTTTGAGAGGGAGAAGAAAAAGAGCTCTAACAACAGTAAAAGTACCAGCAAACAAGTCGAGAATCAGATGGAGATCTACAGTGTGGATTCTACAACGATTCAGCAACATTTATTAAATCAAATACAGTATTATAAAATAGATGAAGAAGAGCGAAAAGTAGCTTCTTTCATTATTATGAACATGGATGGAAATGGATATTTACAAGAAACGAATGAAGAGTTAGCAGAGCTCCTTTCTGCGCATATTCATGTAGTCGACCGCTCTGTAGAGCTTGTCCAATCACTGGAACCAGCAGGGGTAGGGGCGCGTAATATTCAGGAATGTTTAACCTTGCAATTGAAGCGCTTACAAAGACGGAATGGATTAGCAGAAGAGGTTGTAGAAGATCATTTCGCTTATTTTGTGAAGAAAGATTGGCGAAAGCTCGTTCAAGTGTTGAAATGTAGTAATGAGGAATTACAGAGTGCGGTAAATTGTATAACGTCATTACAACCAAAACCAGGTCTTGCGTTTTCTTCAGATAAACCACTTTATATTGTGCCTGATATGGCGGTGAAAAAAGATGGCGATCGCCTCGTTTTACAAATGAATGAGAGAAATATGCCAAGAATTGAAATTCATTCTGAATATAGTGCGCTTCTTAATAATAGTGAAAGTGAAGTAGCATCTTACGTATCAGAAAAGTATCAGCATGTGCAGTGGATTATGCGCAGTTTGAAGCAGAGAAAACAGACGCTGCTGCAAGTGATGAATATTATTATGGAAAAACAACGTGATTTCTTCTGGAAAGGTCCAGAGTATTTAAGACCTCTCGCTTTAAAAGAGGTAGCGGAAGAGTTAAGTGTGCATGAATCAACAATTAGTCGTGCGACGCGAAATAAATATGTGCAAACACCACACGGTTTATTTGAGATGAAATCGTTCTTTAGCAATGCCGTTTCGACGACTGAAGATGAAGCAGTTTCTACAAAACGTGTAAAACAATTTATTCAAACGCTAATTGGGGCAGAGGATAAGAAAAAGCCACTTTCAGATCAAAAGATTTCAAAATTATTAGAAGAAGAGCATGAAATTGTTATTTCTCGAAGAACAGTGGCGAAGTATAGAGAACAAATGCATATCCCAGCTTCGTCATTACGAAAAACGATCGGATAGGTGAAGAAGATGAAAGTTGTACTGTATACTAAAAAAGATTGTGGCCTTTGCGTGAAGGCGAAACAAGTTTTACAGGAAGTACAATGTGAATATTCTTTTCAAATCGAGGAAATAGATATATATGAAGATAATGACCTTTTAGAAAAATATCACTTAATGATTCCGGTTGTAGAAATGGACGGAAAACAAGTAGAATATGGTAACATTCACAAAGGTGTCATAATAAACTATATAAAGAATGCAGTTAAGAGTTGAATAAGTTTCTATCTCCTGTTACAATAATACACGTAGCAGGGATTATTTTTTTAACCTATGTGGGACACAAAATGTCACTACGGGACGTAAAGTGACCATGAAGGAAAAATGAACCAATGTAGTGAGGAGAAAAGATATGCGCTCATGGATTCAGAACACAAAAAAATTATTACCTGATCTGCTACCTGTTATGCAAACGAGAATGCAAATTCTTCAATACATTAGGCTCATGCAGCCGATTGGAAGAAGAAACTTATCAGCAAGCCTCGGTATGACAGAACGAGTATTGCGAAGTGAAGTTCAAGTTTTGAAAGAACAAAACTTAGTTCACGTCGCTTCTTCTGGAATGACTTTGACAGAAGAAGGAACAGCTTTAGTTCTTGCTTTGGAAGACTTTATGAAAGAAATTTCCGGGTTAAAGGTTTTAGAAAAGCAACTTAAGGAAACATTAGACTTGGATGAAGTTTTCGTTGTCCCTGGTGATAGTGATGAATCACCTTGGGTCAAACTGGAGATGGGCCGTGCTTGTGTGACTTGTATAAAAGACCGTCTGACAGCGAATAATATCGTTGCTGTGGCTGGAGGAACTACGCTAGCTGCTGCTGCGGACATGATGCAACTTGATTGCAAAGATTTACATATGCTATTTGTCCCAGCACGTGGTGGAATTGGAGAAGGTGTTGAATTAGAAGCCAATACCATTTGTGCCAAGATGGCGCAAAATACGATGAGTAATTATCGCTTATTGTATGTTCCAGACCATGTTAGTAGCGAAGCATATGCGTCTATTGTGACAGAGCCTTCCGTGAAAGAAGTTCTTGAGTTGATTCGATCTTCCAATATCGTCATTCATGGAATAGGTGATGCGTTAACAATGGCACGTCGCAGAAGTACTTCAGAAGCAGATTGGTTAAAGATTCAGGCAAGCGAAGCAGTTGGCGAAGCTTTCGGTTACTACTTTAATGAAGAAGGAAATGTTGTTCATAAAGTAAGAACAGTGGGTATGCAACTAGAGGATTTACAAAATGTATCTCACGTTGTTGCAGTCGCTGGAGGTTCTTCAAAGGCAAAAGCAATACAGGCTGTAATAAAGCAAGGGCACACTTCAATTCTAATTACAGATGAAGGTGCAGCAAAACAGTTAACAAAGGGTTTTACCCTTTAATATAATCCCCCAAGGAGGAAATTCAAATGACTAAAATTGGTATTAATGGATTTGGACGTATCGGACGTAACGTATTCCGCGCAGCTCTTAACAACTCTGAGGTAGAAGTAGTAGCAATCAACGACTTAACAGATGCTAAAACATTAGCTCACCTTTTAAAATATGACACAGTTCACGGAACTTTAAATGCAGAAGTATCTGCTAACGAAAACAGCATCGTTGTTAACGGTAAAGAAATTAAAGTTATCGCTGAGCGTGACCCAGCTCAATTACCATGGAGCGACTACGGAGTAGAAGTAGTAGTAGAATCTACTGGCCGTTTCACTAAAAAATCAGACGCTGAAAAACACTTAGGTGGATCAGTTAAGAAAGTTATCATCTCAGCTCCAGCTTCTGACGAAGATATCACTGTAGTTATGGGTGTTAACCACGAACAATACGATGCAGCTAACCACAACGTAGTATCTAACGCTTCTTGTACTACAAACTGTCTAGCTCCATTCGCTAAAGTATTAAACGAAAAATTCGGCGTAAAACGCGGAATGATGACAACGATTCACTCTTACACTAACGACCAACAAATCTTAGACTTACCACACAAAGATTTACGTCGTGCTCGTGCAGCAGCTGAAAACATGATCCCAACATCTACTGGTGCAGCTAAAGCTGTAGCATTAGTATTACCAGAACTTAAAGGTAAATTAAACGGTGGCGCTGTACGTGTTCCAACTGCTAACGTTTCTCTTGTTGACTTAGTTGTTGAACTTGACAAAGAAGTAACAGTTGAAGATGTAAACGCAGCATTCAAAGCAGCAGCTGAAGGCGAATTAAAAGGTATCCTTGGATACAGCGAAGAGCCATTGGTATCTATCGACTATAATGGATGTACAGCTTCTTCTACAATCGATGCATTATCTACAATGGTAATGGAAGGTAACATGGTTAAAGTACTTTCTTGGTACGATAACGAAACTGGTTACTCTAACCGCGTAGTAGACTTAGCAGCTTACATGACTTCAAAAGGTCTTTAATTCTTAATTATATAAGTTATCAATGACAAAACGAGGGAGAGGGTTTGTTCCCTCTCTCTCTTCTTTCGTTTTAAAAGCAAATGTGTTAAGCTTTTGAATGGGTTTTGTCAATCCTAACTAGTAGTCGGAGGGAAATCCAATGAACAAAAAATCAATTCGTGACGTAGATTTAAAAGGTAAGCGTGTATTTTGCCGCGTTGATTTCAACGTACCTATGAAAGAAGGCAAAATTACAGATGAAACTCGTATCCGTGCAGCTCTTCCTACAATTCAATATTTAGTAGAGCAAGGTGCGAAAGTTATTTTAGCAAGCCACTTAGGCCGTCCAAAAGGTCAAGCAGTAGAAGAATTACGTCTTACTCCAGTAGCAGCACGTTTAGGCGAGCTTCTTGGTAAAGATGTTAAAAAAGCGGACGAAGCATTCGGACCAGTTGCACAAGAAATGGTTGCAGCAATGAACGAAGGCGACGTATTAGTTCTTGAAAACGTACGTTTCTATGCGGGCGAAGAAAAGAACGATGCAGAACTTGCGAAAGAATTTGCAGCACTTGCTGACATCTTCGTAAACGATGCATTCGGTGCAGCTCACCGTGCTCATGCTTCTACAGCAGGTATCGCAGACTACCTACCAGCAGTATCTGGTCTATTAATGGAAAAAGAGTTAGATGTACTTGGTAAAGCACTTTCTAACCCAGAACGTCCATTTACAGCTATCATCGGTGGTGCGAAAGTAAAAGATAAAATCGGTGTAATTCGTCATCTATTAGACAAAGTAGATAACTTAATCATCGGTGGCGGACTTGCTTACACATTCGTTAAAGCTTTAGGTCATGAAATTGGTCTATCTCTATGTGAAGACGACAAGATTGAACTAGCTAAAGAATTTATGCAACTTGCAAAAGAAAAAGGCGTAAACTTCTACATGCCAGTTGATGTTGTAATCACTGAGGAATTCTCTGAAACTGCAACAACTAAAATCGTTGGTATCGACTCTATCCCTTCTAACTGGGAAGGCGTGGACATCGGTCCTAAAACACGTGAAATTTATGCAGATGTAATTAAAAATTCTAAGCTTGTTGTATGGAATGGACCAATGGGTGTATTCGAAATGACTCCATTCGCAGAAGGTACAAAAGCAGTAGGACAAGCATTAGCAGATGCAGAAGATACATACTCTGTTATCGGCGGTGGTGACTCTGCAGCAGCTGTTGAAAAATTCGGTATGGCTGATAAAATGAGCCACATTTCTACTGGCGGCGGTGCGTCATTAGAATTCATGGAAGGTAAAGAGCTTCCAGGTGTAGTTTGTCTTAACGACAAATAAGTAGCAGCCAAAGAAAAAGGACGGTGCAAAGCATGCGTAAACCAATTATCGCAGGTAACTGGAAAATGAATAAAACTCTATCTGAAGCAGTTAGCTTCGTAGAGGAAGTTAAAGGTCAAATCCCAGCAGCTTCAGCTGTTGATGCAGTAGTTTGCTCTCCAGCTCTATTCTTAGAGCGCCTTGTAGCAGCAACTGAAGGAACTGACTTACAAGTAGGTGCACAAAACATGCACTTCGAAAAAAATGGTGCATTCACTGGCGAAATTAGCCCAGTAGCACTTAGCGACTTAAAAGTTGGCTATGTAGTACTTGGCCACTCTGAGCGTCGTGAAATGTTTGCTGAAACAGATGAATCAGTAAACAAAAAGACTATCGCAGCATTTGAACATGGTTTAACACCAATCGTATGTTGTGGTGAGACTTTAGAAGAGCGCGAAAGCGGAAAAACATTTGATCTAGTAGCAGGTCAAGTGACAAAAGCACTTGCAGGTTTAACAGAAGAGCAAGTTAAAGCAACTGTTATCGCTTATGAGCCAATCTGGGCTATCGGTACAGGTAAATCTTCTTCTTCTGCAGACGCAAACGAAGTATGTGCGCACATCCGTAAAGTTGTTGCAGAAGCTGTTTCTCCAGAAGCTGCAGAAGCTGTTCGTATCCAATACGGCGGTAGCGTAAAACCAGAAAACATTAAAGAGTATATGGCACAATCTGACATCGACGGCGCTTTAGTTGGCGGTGCTAGCTTAGAGCCTGCTTCGTTCTTAGGTCTTCTGGGGGCGGTAAAATGAGAAAGCCAACAGCTTTAATCATTCTTGACGGTTTCGGACTTCGTGAAGAAACTTACGGGAATGCTGTAGCACAAGCTAAGAAACCTAATTTTGATGGTTACTGGAACAAATTCCCTCATACAACGCTTACAGCTTGTGGTGAGGCGGTAGGTCTTCCAGAAGGTCAAATGGGTAACTCTGAGGTTGGTCACTTAAATATCGGTGCTGGCCGCGTAGTATATCAAAGCTTAACACGCGTTAACGTTGCAATTCGTGAAGGTGAGTTCGATAAGAACGAAACTTTCCAAAATGCAATTAAAAGCGTAAAAGAAAAAGGTACTGCACTTCATTTATTCGGTTTACTTTCTGACGGTGGTGTGCACAGTCACATGAACCATATGTTTGCTCTTCTTCGCTTAGCAGCAAAAGAAGGCGTGGAGAAAGTTTATATCCATGCATTCTTAGACGGCCGCGATGTTGGACCACAAACAGCAAAAGGTTATATCGATGCAACGAATGAAGTAATTAAAGAAACAGGAGTAGGACAATTCGCGACTATCTCTGGTCGTTATTACTCTATGGACCGTGACAAGCGTTGGGATCGCGTAGAAAAATGTTACAGTGCTATGGTGAATGGTGAAGGCCCTACTTATAAATCAGCAGAAGAGTGTGTAGAAGACTCTTATGCGAACGGTATCTATGATGAATTCGTATTGCCGTCTGTAATTGTTAACGAAGATAACACGCCAGTTGCAACAATCAATGATGATGATGCAGTTATCTTCTATAACTTCCGTCCAGACCGTGCAATTCAAATTGCTCGTGTATTTACAAACGAAGACTTCCGTGAGTTCGATCGTGGTGAAAAAGTACCTCACATTCCAGAATTCGTATGTATGACACACTTCAGTGAAACTGTAGATGGTTACGTGGCATTCAAGCCAATGAACCTTGATAACACTTTAGGTGAAGTTGTTGCGCAAGCGGGATTAAAGCAACTTCGCATCGCGGAAACTGAAAAGTATCCGCACGTTACATTCTTCTTTAGCGGTGGTCGTGAGGCTGAATTCCCAGGAGAAGAGCGTATCTTAATTAACTCACCAAAGGTTGCAACGTATGACTTGAAACCTGAAATGAGCATTTACGAAGTAACGGACGCTTTAGTAAATGAAATCGAAAATGATAAACATGATGTTATCATTCTTAACTTTGCGAACTGTGATATGGTTGGCCATTCTGGGATGATGGAACCAACAATTAAAGCAGTAGAAGCAACTGACGAATGTTTAGGAAAAGTTGTAGAAGCAATTCTTGCAAAAGATGGTGTAGCACTTATTACTGCTGACCATGGTAATGCTGATCAGGAGTTAACTGCTGATGGCGGTCCTATGACAGCTCATACAACTAACCCGGTTCCTTTCATCGTTACAAAAAATGATGTAGAGCTTCGTGAAGGTGGTATTTTAGGAGATATCGCTCCAACAATGCTTACACTTTTAAATGTGGAACAACCGAAAGAAATGACAGGTAAAACAATTATTAAATAATTTGCTTATATAAAAAGGAGAGAATTTATTATGTCAACAATTATTGATGTTTATGCTCGCGAAGTCCTTGACTCTCGTGGTAACCCAACTGTAGAAGTAGAAGTTTACACAGAAAGCGGCGCTTTCGGACGCGCTATCGTACCAAGTGGTGCATCTACTGGTGAGCACGAAGCAGTAGAATTACGTGACGGTGACAAATCTCGTTACCTTGGTAAAGGTGTTGTTAACGCAGTAAACAACGTTAACGAAATTATCGCTCCAGAAATCGCTGGTTTCGATGTAACTGACCAAGCTGGTATCGACCGTGCTATGATCGAATTAGATGGCACTCCAAACAAAGGTAAACTAGGCGCTAACGCTATCCTTGGTGTATCTATGGCAGTAGCTCACGCAGCAGCTGACTTCGTAGGTCTTCCATTATACCGTTACCTTGGTGGATTCAATGCAAAACAATTACCAACTCCAATGATGAACATCATCAACGGTGGTTCTCACGCTGATAACAACGTTGACTTCCAAGAGTTCATGATCTTACCAGTTGGTGCTCCAACATTCAAAGAATCAATCCGTATGGGTGCTGAAGTATTCCATGCACTTAAAGCTGTATTACATGACAAAGGTCTTAACACTGCAGTAGGTGACGAAGGTGGATTCGCTCCAAACCTTGGTTCTAACCGTGAAGCTCTAGAAGTAATCATCGAAGCTATCGAAAAAGCTGGTTACAAAGCTGGCGAGAACGTATTCTTAGGAATGGACGTTGCTTCTTCTGAGTTCTACAACAAAGAAACTGGTAAATATGACCTTGCAGGCGAAGGCCGTACTGGCTTAACTTCTGCAGAAATGGTTGATTTCTACGAAGAGCTTTGCAAAGACTTCCCAATCATCTCTATCGAAGATGGTTTAGACGAAAACGACTGGGATGGTCACAAATTATTAACTGAGCGTATCGGTGATAAAGTACAATTAGTTGGTGACGATTTATTCGTAACTAACACTCAAAAACTTGCTGAAGGTATCGAAAAAGGTATCTCTAACTCAATCTTAATTAAAGTTAACCAAATCGGTACTTTAACTGAGACTTTCGAAGCTATCGAAATGGCTAAACGTGCTGGTTACACAGCAGTTGTATCTCACCGTTCTGGTGAAACTGAAGATGCTACAATCGCTGACATCGCAGTTGCAACTAACGCTGGCCAAATCAAAACTGGTTCTATGAGCCGTACTGACCGTATTGCTAAGTACAACCAATTATTACGCATCGAAGACGAACTAGGCGAAATCGCTGTTTACGATGGTATCAAATCTTTCTATAACATCAAACGATAATTGTAGAAAATAAACGACAGACCGTGAGAAATCACGGTCTGTTTTTTTATGTTAAAATTGTTCACCTGTCATAAGTGACATGAAATGTTTGAAGAAGCGGTTATAATCAAAATTAATTGCTATTTGATGACTCGGCCAATCAATAAATGGTTTAGGTTCTCCTAAAGAGCGAAATTCTCCAATGCTTGCCCCCTGTGCATAAGATTCTGTCATGACAACGATAGGTGATTTGTGATAGGTAAACATAGAGTTATCAAGTAAAGCGAGTATTGGCATTGTGTCATGGAAGGGGCTGCCCTTTAAATGTGGTAGGGCGTCTTTATAATATCCGTAGTAATAATGATCGAATAACGGTTTGACAAGTGGGGCTTTTCCTTTGGCCTCAATGTATTCGGCCATTTCTGGTGTAATGATGGAATATTGGGTGACGTTTAATGGGTATATGTACATGTTAGCTGCGGATTGAAGGACTATATTAGCTGCAGTAGGGTCGCCATAAAAGTTTGCTTCGGAAATAGGGGTAACATTACCAGGATGTAAAAAGGCACCGCCCATTACGTAGTAGGGTTTAACTTGCTCCATTAATTGTTTACATACGATAAATAAAATTGCTAGGGAGGTAAGTCTTCCTAAGCTCACAATAATTAATTCATCTTTATACTGTTCAATAAGAGGAATAACTTCAAAAAAATTCTCCATTTCTTCGTTAGTTACATTCACCTTTGGAATAATTGGCCCGAGCCCTTGTTTCCCGTGTACATCTGTAAAAAAAGCAGGAGGAGCACCAGTAATTGGACGTTCTGATCCACCAAAGATTTTGATATTTCTACCCTTTACTTCGCTTGTAAGAAAATGAGCATTTTCTACGGCCATTTTTTTTGGAACATTGCCATAATCAGCAACGATACCGACGATTTCTATTTCATTGATAAAGAATGCTAAGAGGAGAGCCATCGTATCATCAATCCCAGGATCACAAAAAATGAGAACTTTTTTGGGCATATGTTCACCACCTATCTTGTTTATCCCGTACAAACCCGCTTGGTGAGGAATGATCAATGGGGATGAGGAAACCCTCAATGATTAAAGTTTCACTTTATATATATGTAAGTTTAAGGATAAAAAGATTATTTTATTGAAATAACAGTCTTATAAATTCAGAAAATAAAAACTTTTTATATTAGGTCAAGGTTTTTGACGTAATTTTTGTTTGAAAATGCAGTCATATCAAGGTTGTAAGCGTGTAACATAGGCTGTTTTTGCTGTCAAGTTGATAAATTGCAGCTTTTTACAATTTATACTATGATAAAGATATTAACAGAAGATCGTATAAACATGAGGGATGATGAACATGAAATTTACAAAGATTCTTGTCCAAATTGCTGCTCTTTACGTGTTTTATATGGTTGGAACTTGGGTGCAAGAAATGTTAAACATTCCAATTCCAGGAAGTTTGATAGGGATGTTCCTCTTACTTGTTTTACTTAGCCTAAAAGTTCTTCCAGTGAAATGGTTCGATTTAGGAGCAGAAACACTCGTTGCTATTATGCCGTTTTTATTAATTCCGCCAACGCTTGGCCTAATGAATTACGGTGCTTTTTTTATGAGTAAAGGAATTTCTCTTTTCATTACAGTTGTAGCGAGTACATTTTTAATTATTATTGTCGCAGGACATACAGGACAATATCTTGCGAATAGGAAGGAAAGAGAGTCGCGATGAGCCAAATATTAATCGGAATCGGTTGGGTTCTTTTTACGGTGCTATTATATCAATTATCTAAAAAAATCTATAAATTATTTCCAACACCATTCACCATTCCAATGCTTGTAGCAACAGGATTAATGGCTTTCCTATTTATCGTGCTTGATATACCATATCAACATTATATGGAAAGTGGTGGTGGCTGGATTGCAAAGCTACTTGGACCCGGTGTTGTAGCATTTGCAATTCCTCTTTATAAACAACGTCATGTTCTGCAAAAATATGTTGTACCGATTGCTGGCGGGGTATTAGTAGGTACAACAGTCGCAATCGCTAGTGATTTTGCTATTGCTTCACTTATGGGAACAGATAAAAGCTTAATCTTATCGTCTTTACCAAAATCGGTAACAATGCCAGTTGCGATGAGCGTTTCTGAACAAGTTGGTGGTGTACCTTCCTTAACAGCAGCTTTCGTTGTTATCGCAGGTATTACTGGAACAATTACAGGACCTCTCTTATTAAAATGGAGCCGTGTTACAAACTCAGTTGGTAAAGGTATCGGATTTGGATGTGCTTCTCATATTATGGGTGTTATGAGAGCAATGAAAAATAACGAGCATGAAGGTGTTATTGGATCGGTAACAATGACATTAACAGCAATTTTGACATGTTTACTTGGACCGTTATTTGCAATGATGTTTATGTAATAGAAGAAAAGCGAGGGCAACTCTATAGCTCTCGCTTTTCTATAGGATTTATGCTACAGTTACAATAACTGAATCTTTGTAGGAGGTACGCCAAGTGCATACGTTATTATCCGTTTTACTTATTACTGTATCGATTTTAATGATTGTTATGGTACTTATGCAGTCTAGTAATAGCTCAGGCCTTTCAGGTGCAATTTCAGGCGGTGCAGAGCAATTATTTGGTAAGCAAAAAGCACGTGGAATTGAAGCAGTATTAAACCGTATTACAATTGTTTTAGCTGTATTGTTCTTTGTATTAACAATTGCTGTTACGTACTTAAACTTATAGAATTGAAAGAAGAAGCGTTAGTAAGATGTACTAATGGTTCTTCTTTTTTGTTTTGCCATTTGAAAGATGTTTCTAATTAGATTATAGAAATGTAAATATGGTACACTAGATATAGAAAGAATACGACTAGATTACAGAAGAGAAAGAGGAGAAGTACATGATGAAATTAGCATCTCCGAAACCATTTACATTTGAGGGTGGAGACCGCGCTGTTTTATTACTACATGGATTCACAGGGAACTCAGCTGATGTACGTATGTTAGGGCGTTTCTTAGAAAAGAAAGGCTATACTTGTCATGCACCAATTTATAAAGGGCACGGTGTACCACCAGAAGAGCTTGTTCATACAGGCCCTACAGATTGGTGGCAAGATGTAACGGAGGCATATCAGCTTTTAAAAGATAAAGGTTTTGAGAAAATTGCTGTTGTTGGATTGTCACTTGGCGGCGTATTTTCTTTAAAATTAGGTTATACAGTACCGGTTTTAGGTGTAGTACCAATGTGTGCACCGATGTATATTAAGAGCGAAGAAACGATGTACCAAGGTATATTGGCATATGCCCGCGAATATAAAAAATGTGAGCAAAAATCACCAGAACAAATTGAACAAGAAATGTTGGAATTCCAAAAGACACCGATGAATACATTAAAAGCATTACAACAATTAATTGCTGACGTACGTAACAATGTGGATATGATTTATGCACCAACATTTGTTGTACAAGCACGTCATGACGAAATGATTAATACAGATAGTGCTAACATTATTTATAACGGTGTAGAATCTACGTTAAAAGACATTAAATGGTATGAAGACTCTACGCATGTCATTACACTTGATAAACAACGTGACGAGCTACATGAGGATGTATATAACTTCTTGGAGCAACTAGATTGGTAAGATCTAGTTGCCTCTTTTTTTCATAAGGAATTTTTTGTGAAAACTGTAAAAATCATAAGGGGAGTATTGAAGTTTCGCTTTATACATCCCCTATCTTTCGGATACACTAAATAATATAAGGTTTTAAAGGAGGTATTTTTGCTTGGAAGAAATCACACAAGAACATATTGATAAGTTGTTATTATTTATGAGAGAAGAAGCGTATAAACCGCTAACGATACAAGAGTTAGAAGAGGCATTTGGAATTGAAGGTTCTGAGGGCTTTAAAGATTTTGTAAAGGCACTTGTAATGATGGAAGAGAAGGGACTTGTTATTCGTACACGTAGCAACCGTTACGGTCTTCCTGAAAAGATGAATTTAGTAAGAGGTAAGTTAATTGGACATGCACGTGGCTTTGCATTCGTTGTACCAGACGAGAAGAAAACGGGAGACGATGATCTTTTCATCCCTCCTACAGAATTAAACGGTGCACTTCATGGCGATACAGTATTAGCACGACTTAGTTCTCAATCGAGCGGTTCACGTCAAGAAGGTTCAATTGTACGCATTTTAGAGCGTGGAACGAAAGAACTTGTTGGTACATATACAGAATCGAAAAACTTTGGCTTTGTTATACCTGACAATAAGCGCTGGACGAGTGATATCTTTATCTTGAAAAGTGCATCAATGGGTGCTGTAGAAGGTCATAAGGTAGTTGTGAAAATTACGAGCTACCCAGAAAACCGTTTAAGTGCAGAAGGTGAAGTTATTCAAATTCTAGGTCATAAAAATGATCCAGGAGTAGATATTTTATCTGTCATTCATAAACATCATTTACCTTTAGCATTCCCTGAAGAAGTGATGGAGCATGCAAACAGTGTACCAGAAACGATTTCAGAAGAAGATTTAAAAGATCGCCGTGATTTACGTGATCAAATGATCGTAACGATTGATGGTGCAGATGCGAAAGATTTAGATGACGCTGTTACAGTAACGAAGCTTGAGAACGGCAATTACAAGCTAGGCGTTCACATTGCGGATGTAAGTCATTACGTTCAAGAAGGTTCTCCAATTGATGTAGAAGCAGCGGAAAGAGCGACTAGTGTGTATCTTGTTGACCGTGTAATTCCAATGATTCCACATCGTCTATCTAACGGTATTTGCTCATTAAATCCGAAAGTAGACCGTCTGACATTATCTTGTGAAATGGAAATCAACAACTTAGGTGATGTTGTTAAACACGAGATTTTCCAAAGTGTGATTAAAACGACAGAGCGTATGACGTATGCTGACGTAAGAAGCATTTTAGAAGATGAGGACGAAGAGTTAATTAAGCGTTATGAGCCATTAGTACCGATGTTTAAAGAGATGGGGCAATTGGCACAAATTCTACGTGAAAAACGTATGCGCCGTGGTGCAATTGACTTTGACTTTAAAGAAGCGAAAGTATTAGTAGATGAAGAAGGAAAACCGACTGATGTTGTTATGCGCGATCGTTCTGTATCAGAGAAGTTAATTGAAGAATTTATGCTTGTTGCGAACGAAACAGTAGCAGAGCACTTCCACTGGATGAACGTACCGTTTATGTACCGTGTCCATGAAGATCCGAAAGAAGATAAGCTTGAGCGTTTCTTCGAGTTTGTAACGAACTTCGGATATGCGGTAAAAGGACGTGCGAATGAAGTGCACCCTCGTGCGCTGCAACAAATTCTTGAAATGGTTCAAGGACAGCCAGAAGAAGTAGTTATTTCAACGGTTATGCTTCGTTCTATGAAGCAAGCACGTTACGATTCGGAGAGCTTAGGACATTTCGGCTTATCAACTGAGTTCTACACGCATTTCACATCGCCAATTCGTCGTTACCCAGATACGATTGTTCATAGATTAATTCGTGAATACATCATTAACGGTAAAGTCGACAGTGAAACACAAGCAAAATGGCGTGAAAACTTACCAGAGATTGCAGAGCACTCTTCTAATATGGAACGCCGTGCTGTTGAAGCAGAGCGTGAAACAGACGAAATGAAAAAAGCAGAGTATATGGTCGATAAGATCGGTGAAGAGTATGACGGTATGATTAGCTCTGTAACAAACTTCGGTCTGTTTGTAGAGCTTCCAAATACGATTGAAGGTCTTGTACACGTTAGCTACTTAACGGATGATTACTATCGTTACGACGAAAAACATTTCGCAATGATCGGAGAACGTACAGGTAACGTATTCCGCATCGGTGATGAAATTACAATTCGCGTTATTAACGTAAATAAAGACGAGCGTGCAATCGACTTTGAAATCGTTGGCATGAAAGGTACGCCTCGTCGTAAGTTCAAAGATCGTCCAGTCGTTATCGAGCAGCCAAGAACAGGCAGAAAGAAACGCGGTGGACGTAGCGAGCGCAGTAATGAGCGCGGCGGTGAACGTGGCACAGGTAGAAAATTTGACCGTGGTGGCAAAGGAAAAGGAAGAGGATCCGCATCCACATCCGCATCCGCAAGTCAGCCAGGGAAAAAAGATGGTAACGGCAAGAAGAAAAAAGGATTTTTCGAAAACGTACCAGGATTCAAGAAGAAAAAGAAAAAGCGTAAGTAAGAAAAGAGTGGCTTCGCTTTGATGAAAAGCGGGGCCGTTTTCTTTTTTCTTCGTGGCTTGAGAGCGAGCCACTTTCGCTTTTTGTTTACATTTGTTACAATAGTAAAAATAGAGGAGGGACGTTATATGCCAAAGGGTACAGGTAAGGTTATTGCACAAAATAAAAAAGCGTTTCATGATTATTTCATCGAAGAAACATACGAAGCAGGGCTTGTCCTTCAAGGAACGGAAATTAAGTCGATTCGCGCTGGTCGCGTGAACTTGAAAGATGCGTTTGCACGTGTACATAATGGTGAAGTATGGGTTCATAATATGCACATTAATACATACGAACAAGGGAATCGTTTCAACCATGATCCACTTCGTACGAGAAAATTACTTCTTCATAAAAAAGAAATTGATAAGCTAGCGGGCGCTGCAAAAGAAACAGGTTACGCATTAGTTCCACTTAGAATCTATTTGAAAAATGGATTTGCAAAAATGGCACTTGGTTTAGCAAAAGGTAAGAAACAATACGATAAACGTCACGATTTAAAAGAGAAAGAAGCAAAACGTGAAATTGCACGCGTGTTCCGTGATCGCCAAAAGATGTAATACAGATATTTACATTTGTAAAACGGCGCGCGTATGATATAATAACTTATGTAAGGTTGTTGCACATTGAAAAACAGCTTTTAGTAGCTATCACGATATTTTCTTCGTATGCTCCATTTTTATCATGGGGACGTTACGGATTCGACAGGGATAGTTCGAGCTTAGGTTGCGAGTCGAGGGGATCGGCCTCGTTAAAACGTCAAAGCCTATAATTGGCAAACAAAACAATCTTTCTTTAGCTGCTTAATTGCACTAAAGGTTCCTCCCTCCATCGTCCATGTGGTAGGGTAAGGGACTCAAACTAAGTGGACTACGCCGGAGTTCGCCGTCTGAGGACAAAGGAAGAGAACAACCAGACTAGCAACTTGGAAGCCTGTCGATAGGCCGAAGAGTTCGCGAAATGCTAATATATCGACTACACTCGTAGAAGCTTAAGTGCCGATATTTTTGGACGTGGGTTCGACTCCCACCGTCTCCACCAATACATATTTGGTGGTTTTTTTATTTTGTATAACAGGAAGCATAACTTTGCATGATGTGCAGGTTTATGCTTCTTTTTTGTTATGTAAAGATATGCTTCTTCAAAGTGATATTAATTAATAATTCATGTTGTTTTAGAATAAAGTTTGTTCAAGTTAAGCAAATAACCTTGATAAACAAACAAAAAGAAAAAAGCGTGTTTTGAAAAAAGTTTGTTCAAAACACGCCCTTGATATTTTCAATTGGTTTATTCTTTTATAAAAAGTTGGATCATTTCCTATCTATATTGCTCAACAATTCCACCCTATAGCTTAATAAGAAAACCTTTTATTCAAATACAACCATTTCTCCGACATCTATAAATCCAAATCGCTTATAGATATTTTTCCCATCATCTGAAGCCTGTAATACAACTGGTTTTTGTTTATCTGTTGTTTGATTTAGAAGAAATTGAAACATTTCACTGCCAATTCCTTTACCTCTAAATGTTTCTTTTGTCATCACATCATAAATACCATAACTATCTTTGCTTTCTATTAATAAACCAGTAGTTACAGGCATGTCATCTATGCATCCAATAAACATTTGAACTTCTGAACCTAATTTTACTTGTGAAAACTTATTAAAATAACTTTCTAATGCATCTTTTTCTGGTGTACCCTCAAATAAGCTCATGAATACGTCTATATATTTTAAAAGTTCTTCATTATTTTTCACATTAGTAATCATAAGTTGATGGGAAATTCTTTGATCAACATTAAGAGTATTGTCAAGTTTCATCATTACATTACGTTCCGCTTCTTTTAGGTCATATTCTTGCATAAGTTTTGTCCAATCCTCAGTTAAATACTGAGCATCAATCCAAATACTAAAGGGATATTTTTTATATGAAAAATTATCGATTCCATGTCTAATCTTAACTGCATTTTTGATATTTGGAGATTTCGGCAATACAACATTGAATGTATCAGTAGGAATTTCTGTATTTGCTATGATGAAATCTTCTTCCTTTGTAAGTTTTCCACTAACTGTATGAGTAAATACTTTTAATTTTTCTTCCAAATTGTTTATTACTAATTGTTGATTTGTAATCATGTTTTTGCACCTTTCAATTCAATTTAGCGCGCTTTTTTTTATTATAAGGTCAACTAAACACTAAATATACAGTGTTCACAGTATTTACATCCTCCCATAATATTCAGAAAACATTGAAGTGATTTGTTTTCTAGATTTAAAGTAATAGAAAGAATACCGTTTTTTCATTTTGTGGTTTTATAAAATGCTTAAGTTGATGGGAATCGGGCGGTACCTCTGAAACAGAAAATGAAGAACTAGTTATTGATGATAAGCAGATAGATACTATAGCTGACCGTAAACGCCCAATTGGTGAGATCTCATTAAAATTTCACTTTATTCAAATCTCTATATGTTTTGTGTTTTTATCCATACCTATTGTAAGATTATATAGAGTTCTCCTAATAAACTGTTTTAATGGATTATTTAGGAGTTTTAAATTTATAAATCTTAAATTGTTTTTTGGGGATAATTTTTTATCTAAATAAGTTATATTGAAGTAGAGGTGAACCATCGGTGAAGCAGGTGTTGGTGATTAAAAATGAACGGTCTTCAGCAAAGAAAATTGTAAGCGGTCTAACGCAAGAAGGCTATTTCATTTTAAAACTTCACAATGAAAACCAAGGTTTAAATATAATATATGAACAAGATTGGGATATTATCATATTGGATTGGGATTCATTAAGTATATCCGGACCAGAAATTTGTAGACAAATACGATTAGTTAAAACGACACCGATCATTATTGTGACCGACAATGTTTCTAGCAAGGATTGCGTAGCAGGGTTACAAGCAGGAGCAGATGATTATATCAGAAAACCATTTGCGAAAGAAGAATTAGTAGCAAGGGTTCAAGCAATTTTAAGAAGAAGTGATTGTAACCAGCAAAAGGAGATAAACTTTTTTCAGTTTAAAGATCTCTTTGTTGATGCATCAAGCAATATTGTGAAAAAAGGTGGCGAAAACCTGTCGCTTACGAAGCGCGAGTACGATTTACTTGTATTTTTAATCAAGAATAAAAACACAATATTGAGCCGTGAAATGCTTTTGAATCAAGTATGGGGATATAACGTAGTAGTAAATCCAAATGTAGTAGACTTATATATTGGGTATGTAAGAAAAAAGTTAAAGTGCGAGAAGAAAGACAGATATATTCAAACGATACATGGCAGAGGCTATTCAATGATTGACTGATAAAAATAAGATAATAAAAAATGAGTAAAATTATTTCATTCGGTTTTACTCATTTTTTTATTAAATATGATAATCAAATAGTTTCTTAGAAGTATTAAAAGACGTGAAAAAATGGATTACGAAAATATTAGCTATTAATGAGCGTGTTTTGTAGAGGAAATCATGGTTAATCAACACGCCTGACGTCACATATTACTTTTTATGCCTGATTTTATGAATTCACACCATTCACAAGATTTTCACAGAATTAATGACTATACTAATTAACAGGATGTTCAAATGAAAATGATTATCAATAGCGATTCAATTGAATAAAAGTTACCTTCTAATTCAATCTATGGATGTCATCATTTTCGAAATAAATCACACTATAAGGAGTATACATATGAAAAAATCTATGCTTTTAAAATTAGTGAATATTCTAGCAGTTTTCACTTTAATGTTAGTAGCTTGCTCAGATTCAAGTAAAGAAACTTCGAAGGCTAATAATAAAGATAATGGTAGTGATAAGCCAAAAACGGTTGAAATCACTGATGCTCATGGAACTGTTAAAGTCCCTGTAAACCCAAAGAATGTAGTTGCTTTGGATAACAGAACTTTTGAAACTTTATCTGATTGGGGAATTAAATTAGCGGCTGCTCCAAAGGATATCATGCCTGCTGATTCAGCATATAAAAAGGATGAAAAAGTTCAAAATATTGGGAATCACCGTGAACCAAATCTAGAAATTATTGCAGCGGCAAACCCTGACCTTGTAATCGTTGGTCAAAGATTTGCTGACCATTACGAAGAAATCAAAAAATTAGTACCAAATGCAGCAGTTATTGATCTTAATTTTGATGTTTCTGAGAAAGCTACTAAGCCTGGCGAAAACTTAGTAAAAGGACTTAAAGATTCTACAATTACTTTAGGAAAAATCTTTAATAAAGATAAAGAAGCTAAACAATTAGTAGCTGATTTTGATAAATCTATTGAAAAAGCAAAATCTGCTTATAACGGAAAAGATAAAGTTATGAGTGTTATCGTTACTGGTGGTAATATTGGTTTTGCTGCTCCACATTCTGGTCGCGTTTGGGGACCAATGTATGAAATTTTCGGTTGGACTCCAGCGTTAGAAGTTTCAAATTCTACTGCAGGTCATAAAGGTGATGACGTTTCTGTTGAAGCTATTGCACAAACAAATCCTGATTGGATTTTCGTATTAGATCGTGATGCTGCAACATCTGATGCAGCTAAGTCAACACCTGCTAAGGATGTTATTTCTAAATCACCTGCTCTTCAAAACACAACTGCTGTTTCTAAAAAACAAGTTATTTATGCACCAGAAGATACTTACACAAATGAATCAATTCAAACTTATATAGAGTTATTTGGAAATATGGCAAAAACTTTAGCTAAGTAGTGTAAAGGGGTACGAAACAGTGTCAAAAAATATGATTTCTAGGGTTGAGAATATTTCTCAACCCCAGTTTTATAATCAAAATAAAATATGGACAAAACCTTTTATAATAGCAGTTATAGTTGTTATAATTTTAGGGATTATATCACTGTTTACTGGAGTTTATGATATACGTGGACAAGAGGACGGGACAGAGATGTTTTTCATAACTCGTGTTCCGAGAACAGCTGCATTAATGCTTACTGGAGCTGCGATGGCGATGGCAGGGCTCGTAATGCAACTCATTACACAGAATCGCTTTGTTGAACCTACTACAACGGGGACTATTGAATGGTCAGGCTTAGGCCTGCTTTTTGTGTATTTATTATTTCCTGCCCCTACTTTAGTTCAAAGAATGACTGGTGCAATCATTTTTTCTTTTATAGGAACTATGATTTTCTTTCTATTTTTAAGAAGAGTTAAGCTTCGTTCGTCTTTAATTGTTCCGATTATTGGATTGATGCTTGGAGCAGTAATTTCTGCAGTGTCTACTTTTTTAGGACTCCTTTTTCAAAAGACGCAAAGTATTGAAACTTGGTTTGTAGGTTCATTTGCTAACATTCAGGTGGGAAGATATGAATATTTATGGCTGATTGTTATCATTACTTTTCTTATTTTTATGTATGCTAATAGATTGACTTTAGCTGGACTAGGAGAAGATGTCGCAACAAGTCTTGGAGTTAATTACAATAGAATTGTTCTTTTTGGGACTGCTCTTATCTCTGTTGCAGTTGGAATTGTTGCAGCTGTTATTGGACACTTACCTTTCTTAGGATTAATTGTGCCAAATATCGTTTCAATGTTTAGAGGTGATGATCTTAGGAGTAATTTACCTTGGGTTTGTGTGATCGGAATGGGATCAATAACTGCCTGTGACATCATTTCTCGAACAATTATACAGCCTTTTGAATTACCTGTTTCTTTAATACTTGCAACAGTGGGAGCAGTCGTGTTTATTACTATTTTATTGAGACAAAGAAAACCAAGGAGGCTACGATGATCACATTAGAATATAGAAAAAAAGAAAATGTCGAAATCGATTCTAGCCTTCATAATGAAAGTAGATCAGCTAGCGCTTTTCGTTCTAAGAAGGAAGCAAGGCGTTATTGGATTTTACTGATAACATTGATTGGTTTAGGTCTCCTTTCTTCATATGGCCTTTTAGTGTATAACAATCCAGTTCCGATAGATTCACCTTCTTTTATCCCAGTCGTTAAGAGAAGGATAGTAGCTATTGTTGCAATGATTATTGCTGCGGTTTGCCATAGCTTGTCGACAGTTGCTTTCCAATCTATTACGAATAATAAAATTATTACTCCTTCACTTTTAGGTTTCGAATCACTTTATTCAGCAATTCAAACGAGTACAGTATTCTTCTTTGGTGCTAGTGCGTTAATAAATTTTAATGGAATTGGCTCATTTTTATTCCAAGTTGTTGTTATGGTCTTCATGAGTTTAATACTTTATGGATGGTTACTTTCCGGTAAATACGGGAATTTACAACTTATGCTTTTAGTTGGAATTATTATTGGTACCGGGCTAAATTCTGTGTCAACTTTCATGAGAAAACTACTTGCGCCTTCAGAATTTGATATTTTACAAGCAAGATTATTTGGTTCTGTTAATCATGCAGATCCTGCATATTTTCCTATTGTAATTCCTATGATCATAATTGTAGCGGTATTAATTTTTGCTCATTCTAAGAATTTGAATGTTTTGTCACTAGGAAAAGATGTTGCTACTTCTTTTGGAGTTAAATACCAACCTAGTGTAATTTATACGCTTGTATTAGTAGCTATTTTAATGTCCATTTCAACAGCTCTAATTGGGCCACTTACTTTCTACGGCTTTTTAGTGGCAACTTTGAGTTATCAGGCAGCGTCAACTTATGATCATAGATATATTTTTCCGATGGCTTTTGCTATAGGATTTTTAATAATGACGAGCGCATACTTTTTAATGTATCATGTATTCCATGCTCAAGGTGTAGTTTCAGTTATTATTGAATTATTTGGTGGAATCATATTCTTAACTATAGTTTTAAGGAAGAGGGCTTTATGATAAAAATCGATAATGTTAAAAAGTTCTATACTGATAAGGTAAAAATAGGACCTTTGGATATTGAAATACCAAAAGCAGGCTTTACTTCTTTAATTGGACCAAATGGTGCTGGAAAGTCAACAACACTTTTGATGATTGGCAGACTGTTAGATATGGATGAAGGCCAAATTCAGGTAGCAAATATGGATGTTTCTGAATCCAAATCAAAAGATTTAGCAAAAGTTTTGACTATATTGCGACAAGAAAATCATTTTGTAACTAGGCTTACTGTGAGACAACTAGTTGGATTTGGGCGCTTTCCTTATTCAAAGGGAAGATTGACTAAAGAAGATGAGGCTATCATCTCTAAATATATCGATTTCTTAGATTTAACTAGTTTAGAGAATAGATATTTAGATGAGCTTTCTGGTGGTCAAAGACAAAGGGCATATGTAGCGATGGTATTGTGCCAAGAGACGGAATATGTACTTTTGGACGAACCTCTGAACAACCTTGATGTTGCTCGTTCTGTTCAAATGATGGAGCATTTGAGACGTGCAGCTAATGAATTTGGACGAACAATTTTGACTGTCATGCATGACATAAATTTTGCAGCTAAATACTCGGATAAAATTTGTGCTATGAAAGATGGACAAATTGCTGCTTTTGGAACAGTAGAAGAAGTTATGGACCCAACACTTTTGACAGATATTTTTGAAACAAAAATAGAAATTATTAATGGTCCTTATGGGCCGATCGCAGTTTATTAGTTATAAAATGTCTTGCGTAGATTATGCAAGCTACTCTAGTTGAAGTTGCTGTCTATATTTTATAGGCAGCAGCTTTTTTTATGTGATTACTCATAAAATGCAAAAGAATGCTTCACCTTTTCAAGTATGTACCAAACGAAAAAATATCTCTGTATAATTTTTCAAAAGAATTCAGCTTGTTTTTTGTATATGTAATATTGCATATCAGAGTGTATTGATAAAAGTGTAAGGGGTCACTATAATGAGGGCATAAAGATAAATCACATTTTCGTAGCAATAAAAAGGAGGAAATAATATGGAAATCGCAATGGCAGTTTTAAAATTTGTAGGTGGCGTAATCCCGTTAATTCAAGAACTTTTAAAAGCATTTATGTAAATTTATTAGTTAGCAATCATTTATCAATCATTATCATATTTTACTAAAAAAAGAACGGGGTGATTTTTCTGAATATTAAGAAAAACACTAAAAGAAGAAAGTTCCTTGCATGTTTATTAGTTAGTCTATGCACTATTAATTATTCATCTATTTCCTTCGCAGAAACACAAGCAAGTAATGCAACTGATGTAACCAAAAATGCTAGTGGCATTGATACTGGTATAGCAAATCTTAAATATAATAATCAAGAGGTTTTAGCTGTAAATGGTGATAAAGTAGAAAGTTTTGTTCCGAAAGAAAGTATCAATTCAAATGGTAAATTTGTAGTAGTGGAACGCGAGAAAAAATCACTTACAACGTCACCAGTCGATATTTCAATTATTGATTCTGTAGTGAATCGCACGTATCCAGGAGCTGTACAACTTGCTAATAAAGCTTTTGCAGACAATCAACCGAGTTTATTAGTGGCTAAGAGAAAGCCTTTGAATATTAGTATAGACTTACCGGGCATGAGAAAAGAAAATACAATCACTGTCCAAAATCCGACATATGGTAATGTAGCTGGAGCAGTAGACGATTTAGTATCTACTTGGAATGAAAAGTATTCTACAACACATACGTTACCTGCAAGAATGCAGTATACGGAATCTATGGTTTATAGTAAATCACAAATTGCAAGTGCTCTTAATGTTAACGCTAAATATCTTGATAACAGTCTAAATATTGATTTTAATGCGGTTGCAAATGGAGAGAAAAAAGTGATGGTAGCGGCGTATAAGCAAATATTTTATACGGTAAGTGCTGAACTACCTAACAATCCATCCGACCTTTTTGATAATAGCGTTACTTTTGACGAGTTAACTCGAAAAGGCGTAAATAATTCGGCTCCACCTGTTATGGTTTCAAATGTAGCTTATGGTAGAACGATTTATGTAAAATTAGAAACAACATCTAAGAGCAAAGATGTACAAGCTGCTTTTAAAGCCTTACTTAAGAATAACAGCGTTGAAACAAGTGGACAGTATAAAGATATTTTTGAAGAAAGTACCTTTACTGCTGTAGTATTAGGCGGAGATGCGAAAGAACATAACAAGGTTGTTACTAAAGATTTCAATGAAATCCGAAATATTATTAAAGATAATGCTGAATTAAGTCTTAAAAATCCAGCATACCCAATTTCATATACAAGTACTTTCTTAAAAGATAATGCAACTGCTGCTGTTCATAACAATACAGATTATATTGAGACGACAACTACAGAATATTCAAGTGCTAAAATGACACTTGATCATTACGGTGCTTACGTTGCTCAATTTGATGTATCTTGGGATGAATTCACATTTGATCAAAAGGGTAACGAAGTACTAACACATAAAACGTGGGATGGTAGTGGAAAAGACAAAACGGCTCATTACTCTACAGTTATCCCTCTTCCACCGAATTCAAAAAATATAAAAATTGTAGCAAGAGAATGTACAGGTCTTGCATGGGAATGGTGGAGAACAATTATTAATGAACAAAACGTTCCATTAACAAATGAAATAAAAGTTTCAATTGGAGGAACAACATTATACCCAACAGCTAGTATTAGTCATTAAGTATAAAAAAACACTTTTTCCACGGAAGAAGTGTTTTTTTATAGGGAATACAAATAAAATTATTTTCAAAATATGTGGTTGGAATTCAAGTAAACGCAATTTTAGTGAATACATTTTAAAGTCTTGCAATCAAATCAATCTTGATATATAGTTTAGTTAAGTAAACTAAATTAAATTGTATTCGGGGGTTTTGAAATGGAAAAAGAAATAATTTCAAACGAAAATAAACAAAAAAAGCCATTGCTTTTTAAAATTGGAATAGGACTTCTAATCGTATATGTTCTACTTTGGGGAAGTGCTTTAATCATACCATTTACTTCACTTTCGACGCAGGTAAAGACCATTGTCATTCCAGGGTGTATAGTAATAGGAGAAATTCTATTTTTGATAGGTGCTGTCTTTGTTGGAAAAGAAGTGGTGGCAAAATATAAAAAGTATTTAAACCCGAAAAATTGGAGAAGAAAAGGTGAGAGAGAGAAGTATGATAAATAAAAATATAGCTGAGGAAATCAATCAAACACTTGAAGAACTATGGATATTACTTGAAACGAAAGAAAGATCTTATACGAATTTTAATTTAAATAATCAGCAATATACGTTGTTAACATTAATTATTAGGTACCCATCATCCACTCCTAAAGAGTTAGCTGAAAAAATGAATGTGACGAAAAGTGCCATTAGCCAGCAGTTAGTGAAACTTGAAACGGAAGGATATATTTTCAGAAGGCAACATGCAGAAGATAAACGTGCATTTTCAGTTGAATTAGGTGAGAAAGGCTTGTTATATAAAAAAGAAATGGACGCATATATGCAACAGGTTTCTGAAAAATATTATGCAAGTTTATCACCTGAAGAGTTAACAAACCTTTTATCAGCGCTTCAAAAGCTAACGAAAGTAATTGATGAGCTGTAGTGGTTATTCAATGTAAAAAATAGTATACGCTGAACAAAACGGTCAGCGTATACTAATTCATGTTTCGAATATAAAAAGTAGATTTTTAATCAAATCAATTAAAAACTAAATTGTGGTTTCATATCACCTTTATAAGGTTCATGTTCAACGAATATAGTTATATCCTTACCAGTTTGGTCTTTACCAATTCTTTTATACGTAAATTTATTCTTATTTAGTTCAGTAAGCTCAAGAGCAGCACCGTATTTATTATTTCCAATTGAAACATGGGCTCTTATTTTATTTTCGTGTACAACATCGAAGTAGCCATAATCACCGCGGCTTTGACCTGTTTCGCTATTGAAGAACTCATATTTATTAGATTTGTCATCAAATTTTGCTAAACTTATATAATTCGAATTAAACTGTGTTACATCGTTACCAGCTTCGTCTAATACCTTTGTTCCGTGCCAAAGGGTACCGCCCAAAATTTTATCTCCATCAACGTTTTTAACAATATCTCCTGTAGTCGTGTTCAGCTGCTTGTCCGGATCAGTGAAAGAAAGTTCTTTTTCTTTATATGGGACATGTTCAACGAAAACTTCTACATCTTTACCGTTAGCGTCTTTCCCCATTCGTTTATAAGTAAATACATTTTTATTTAGTTTTGTCATGTCAACGACAGCTTGATACTTCATTGATTCTGAAATTAATATTCTCTTCTTCCCATCATTTGTGACAAAGAAAGTTCCTTTATCGCCACGACTTGCACCTGTTTTAGCATCAAAAAATTCATATCTGCCTGACTTCGCATCATATTTTGCAAGACCAATGAAGTTTGCATTCTCTTTTGTTAAGTCATTCTTATCTTTGTCATACACTCGTGTACCTTGCCAATTTGTCTCGCTAAGAATATTAGCCATTTTTTGCCCTTTAGTTTATTTATTTTCCTTTTTTGTTTCTTTAGCAACTTGTTCTTGTTTTTGTTTCCCATGATTTTCTTCAGCTTTAGTACCAGCACACCCTGTTAATGCTAATGTGAATCCGAGCAATACGGATGATAGTGCTTTTGCTTTTTTGTTCATGTTTTATCGTCTCCTTATTTTATGATTTCAAGTAGTACGGTTAGCGATTATAGTAGCAGTGCGTCATATATGAACTTAGTTGCTACGTTTCTTATGTTAATACCCGACTATAAACTGCCTCTAAATAAAACATTAAAAAAAGATAAACTAATTCCTAAAATTTGTTCATATTTATAAAAAATTGCTAGCTTGCTGTAGTACCTACGAGTAATCCAAAAAATACATTGTAAAGAAGAAGGAAAGCCACTAACAATAATGTAATTGCTAATAGAGCTAATCGATTGTAGTGCAAAACTTTTGAGAAAAACTGTAGGAGAAATGAAGATTTTATAGAATTCGTTTCGTATAGGAAGGGGATGCCCATGTTTGATTCAACAGATTTTAAGATTATACAATTACTACAAGGAAACGCTAGAATGAACTGGAAGGAAATTGGGGAGATAGTACATTTGACTGGTCAGGCTGTTGGGAAGCGAATTAATAAATTAGAAGAGGCAGGTGTCATTCAAAAATATACGATAAATATTGACAGGGCTAAGCTAGAAGGATCTATTATGACCTTTGTTACACTATTTTTGCATGCACCGCATTATCATAATCAAATTCAAAATTTTTTTGAAAAAACGGACGTAATTACTGAAATGTATCGTATAAGCGGCGATGGTTGCTATGTCATGACTCTTCACACATCTTCGCATCAGCAATTAGAAGAGACTCTTGCAGATGTTTTACATTATGGTGATTATCGTATAAATACTGTCATTAAGACGATGGAAAAAAAGAAAGAATAAGATACTTATCCTTTCTTTTTTCATATGGAACTGTAATTCTTTATTTGCTTTTGGTTATAAAACAGTTTGCTGACATGACTGTTGCATAAATATCACCAAACTCTAATGCACTCATGAACGATTGATGAGCGTGTACTGCGGGGATTAGATTTCTTTGGAATTCTAAATCTTTTGTTGTACAAGCATCTTCAATTACAATACATTGAAATCCGAAGTCACTGGCAGCGCGTACTGTTGCATCAATACATACATGAGTCATCATACCGCAAATGACTAGTTGGTCTATTTTTTCTGTCTTTAATGTTTCTAATAAATTTGTTCTTAAAAAACTGTTGGGGTGATGTTTTTGTAGGACTCTTTCGTTAACAATCGGTTGTGCATCATCATGAATTTGAACACCTACTGTATCAGGTAAGAAGAAAGTAGCTCCTTCATTGTTCGCGATATGTTGTACGTGAATAACTGTTTTCTGTTTTTCACGAAATACTTTCAAAACTTCTTTCGCTTTTTGTGCGGCTTTTTCAGGTTGATGTAATTCCATATTGCCGCCTTCAAAGTAATCATTTTGTATGTCTACTAATAGTAACGCTTCGTTCATCGTTATTCCCCCATACTTAGTGATTCAGCACGTTATTTGTACTGTACCGTTATTATATAAATTGTAGCTATGCGGAAGTAATAACGGTATGAAACGATTTTAACGGATATAGTTTCAGTGTGAAAAAAGTGAAAGTTGGTATAAGTACAAATGGATTTTGTGGAATTCACAGCAAGGTTATAGATAGAGTGGCATCGCAGGGTTAAAAATCATACCTTTGCTGGAGGAGCGGGTTATGTTTTTTTATGAGGAAATGCGATTTTAAGTTTTTGCTGAAGATGTTTTTCTAGGATATGCTGTGAGTGATTGGAGTGAGGTAGTGTCAGATATTGTCGACCAATCGA
This sequence comes from Bacillus sp. AF62, assembly GCF_050312695.1. NCBI lineage: Bacteria > Bacillati > Bacillota > Bacilli > Caryophanales > Bacillaceae > Bacillus > Bacillus sp. AF62. The sequence continues at coordinate 30,612 of NZ_JBNPJZ010000093.1, forward strand.
TATATTGGAAAAATCGTTGATATATTGTGAGTTGTGATAGATATATTGAGAAAATCGTTGATATATTGTGAGTTGTGATAGATATATTGAAAAAATCGTTGATATATTTGTAAAGGGGTGTTTGAGGTGATTGTGAAAGAGAGAAAAATGCCGATTTATATAAGACAGTTAGAAGCACTTCTTAGAAGGTTACCTGTACATCATCCGAAACGAAATTTAATTGGAGAAAACTTGGCAAAACACATGGCGGGGTATAAAGGAGAGCAAGCGATTGATTATCCGCTTAGTTTTATTTCTGAGAAAGAGTATAGTGTTTTACATGATGTTCGCTTATGTAATTATGATAAATACTTTCAAATTGATACTATTATCCTTTCCACAAAGTTTCTTCTTTTTCTTGAGATAAAAAATATAGCAGGTACATTAATGTTTGATGCAAAGTTTAATCAACTTATCTGAATAACAGAAGGAAATTCAGAGGGATTTCAAGATCCGGTTTTACAAATAAAAAGGCAAGAAATACAACTAAAGAAATGGTTAAACTCACATGGATTTTCCTCTAGTCTTCCAATTGAGTCCCTCGTTGTTATTAGCTCGCCTCGTACCATTATAAAATCTTCAGATGACAATCTTCTTCATACAATTATTCATAGTGCCAATTTACCTCATAAAATAAAGTGGTTTGAAAGTAAATATAAGAGAAAAGTTATAGATAATGTAGATAGGCTCATTCATCAAATAATAGCGGAGCATTCTCCACTTCAACAAAATATACTTGAGCAATATAAAATAGAAAAAGAGGAGTTGCTAAATGGAGTACAATGTGAGAAATGCTTAGTTATTCCAATGGTTAAAGTTAAGAAGGGTTGGCGTTGTACAAGTTGTAAAGATTTTTCAAAAGTGGCACATGTGGATGCTATACGAGATTATGCATTGCTCATTAGTAAGACATGTACGAATGGTAATTTGAAAGAGTTTCTCAATGTTTCGTCGGGTATGGTTGTAAACAGAATTCTCCAAACACTAAATCTTCCCTACACTGGAAACAACAAAGGACGAATATATGATTTAACTTCTTTCCAATCGTAATTTTGCTATAATAAATAAGTACTTATACGAAGGGGAGTCTAAAGAGAAAATGAAGTCATTTAATATCGATCATGTTATAGCTAGTGTTTTGCAATGGATATTAAATATAGCTTTAATTATATTATCCATTGTGTTATCAATTTTCTTAGTGAATGAGACGATCACGTTTGTGCAGTATATTTTTTCGTCAAAAGAGTATACGTCTTATAAATTGGTTGAAAGTATCATCGTCTATTTCTTATACTTCGAGTTCATTGCATTAATTATTAAGTATTTTAAATCGAATTATCATTTCCCGTTACGTTATTTTATTTATATCGGAATTACGGCTTTAATTCGATTAATTATTGTGTCTCATGAGGAACCGATGGAGACGTTATTATACGCAGGAGCAATTCTTGTTTTAGTTATTGCTTTATACATATCGAATATGAGAGATTTGAGAAAAGAGTAGTAGTGCAGACGTAAGTTTGCACTACTTTTTTCATCTTGACCTTCAAGTTGCTTGAAAGTTTACAATGAAATTAGGGCGTTTGAAATCGAAAAAAATTGAGAAATTAAGTGAAGAGGTTTCTTTTACTTGGAGGTTATAGGAATGAATCAGGAATTGAAGTTACGTCCATTAGAGCGAGAAGATTTAAAGTTTGTACACGAACTTAATAATAATGCACATATTATGTCTTATTGGTTTGAAGAGCCTTATGAGGCATTTGTGGAGCTGCAAGACTTATATGATAAACATATACATGATCAAAGTGAACGCCGATTTATCGTTGAGAAAGACAATGAAATGGTTGGATTAGTTGAGTTAGTAGAAATCGATTATATTCACCGTAGAACAGAATTCCAAATTATTATTGATCCGAATTATCAAGGATATGGTTATGCAGTGGATGCGACGCGTTTAGCAATGGATTACGCTTTTTCCGTACTAAATATGCATAAGATTTATTTAGTTGTAGATAAGGAAAATGAAAAAGCAGTACATGTTTATAAAAAAGTTGGGTTTATGATAGAAGGTGAGCTTATCGATGAGTTTTTCGTTGATGGTAACTATCATAATGCAATAAGAATGTGTATGTTCCAAAAGGCATACTTTGGCACAAAATAACCGATTGGAAGAGCTATAGATAAAATATTATCTGTAGCTTTTTTGTGATGTGAAAAACATTTTTATTGTAAAACGATAAATAATTGTTGATTTTTAATAATTTCAGGCGTATTATGATGGTAATAAGATCAGTGAGAATTAAAGGAGAGCATATGATGAAAAATAAATACGTAGTAGCTATTTCTTTAATGATTTTAGCGATTATTTCTTTAACTATACATGCTTCAAACAGTAAAGTAGGAGCGGATGGATTCCTTGAAGAACCTTTCTTTTTCCTAGTACCGATAAGTTATATATTGTTCCTTAGTGGTATAGGTGTATTATTATTTGGATTTATTACTTCCAAGCTAAAAAAGGGCAATAGATAGGGGCAACCCATAGGGACAAAACACTTACTATGAAATAGAAACATACCATATGGAAGAAAAAGAATAAGTGAGATGAATCATGATGAATCATCATTTTTATAATGGAAGACAAGTAGGAGCAGCTATTACACTGGCTGGGGCACAGGGGACAATTCATGCTATGAATCAAGCTATTCAAATGCAACAACAAGCATATTTTGCACAAATGATGCAAAGTCAGTATATGCCGTATTCACAGTTTCCGATGCAAATTGTACATTACGATGTACATCCAGCTGGTTTATTTTCCATTCCATATGGCGGGACATATTTCTTATGAAAGAAAGCGACTGGTTAGAGTCGCTTTCTTTTTTTATCCCGCTATGGGCGGCCTGATTAAAGTTTCATTTTATATTCCACCTAGCTTCATCCCAAGGAATGCGAAGAGGATACCAATTATGTAAGTAGCACTTAAATATAAAAGGAAGATGTATAGTTTTTTACGATTGAGAAGCTGAACAGATTCTAATTTAAACGTAGAAAATGTAGTGAATGCGCCCATAAATCCAGTACCTAATAATAGTTGCCAGCCTGTAGTGACTCCGTTGCCAATTATATATCCAAGTAAAAACGCCCCTGTTATATTAATAAGGAATGTAGCAATTGGAAATTGTGTTTTATTTCTTTTCTTAAACCAATTGCTAATTGCAAATCGTGTAATCGCACCGAAAAATCCTCCTGTTGCGACTAATAAAGCTTCTATCATGAGTAATCACCTTCCGTAAGAGATTTCTTAATTAAGAAATCTCCAAGTGTATAGCCAAGGCCAGACATAATGAGGCCACCAAGTATGCTGCATGATACATATAAGAAGGCTATGCTCCACTCAGAATGATTGATTAATTGCACAGTTTCTACACTAAATGTTGAAAAAGTCGTAAAGGAACCGATGAATCCAGTTCCGATGCCTGTGATAACCTCTGAAGGTAAGATGTTTAGCCGAGCGATATAAGTAGTTAGCCACGCTAAGAAAAAGCAACCGATTAAGTTAATGAGTAATGTTGCCAATGGAAATGAATGATGCCAAAATGTGTTGATATTAAGACCTAAATAATAACGAGAAAGAGCTCCTAATATACCAGCAATGCCAAAGATAATATAAATCAATTTTCTCACCTCTTTAAATAGCTTACTCAAAAAAATAGACTCCTACCAGTATCTATACTGGTAGGAGTCATTAGCTAAGCAGCGTTTATGGCGAACTCCATCGCCTATGATTATTACATATAGTGTACTAAATATAACGTTTAATTTCCAGTGAGGAGGAGGGTGTAACTTTTCTTTTTTTGATGTCTGAAGGCTTTTTAAGTAATTAAAATGGGATCGATTGCTTATCAACTAAATATAGTGATATAAGGTTTTAATTATGATAAAATGTTTCTTATGTGTGTCGTTTTATTTTATTTGACTGAAAATAAAGAAAAATAAATTCGCGTGAAAAGGAGTCATTTATTTGAAGAAATTTTTAAAAATCATATTTATATGTGTTTTAGTAGTAGCAGGCATTGTAGGAGGATTTCTAGCGTATATGACACTTACTAAAGAACAGCCTGCTGATGTTATAAGTTTGAAGGTGGAGAATAATAAGGAGCGCGTATTAGCGACTGGAAATGAATTTAAAGTTACGACATTTAATATTGGCTATGCTGGATTAGATAAGAATCAAGATTTCTTTATGGATGGTGGAAAGGGATCTGGTTCAAGTAGTAAAGAGCAAACGGAAACTAATTTAAAGAATATGCTTTCGTTTTTACAAAATGAGAATAGTGATTTTGCGTTATTACAAGAAGTTGATATAAAGTCACTTCGTTCATTTGATGTAAATGGACATGAATTTTTGAAAAAAGGATTACCTGATTATGTTTCGTCATTTGGAAAGAACTACGATACGAAATGGGTTCCGGTGCCAATAACAAATCCAATGGGCTATGCGGAGGCTGGATTAAGTACGTTTTCTAAATACACTGTTCAAGAAGCGAAGAGGTTCCAGCTTCCTGGAATGGAGCCTTGGCCAAAGCGTTTGTTTGATTTAGATCGAGCAATTGTGGAGTATAAAATTCCTGTTAATAATGGGAAACATGTTAGACTCGTAAATTTACATTTGTCTGCTTATGATGAAGGCGGGAAAATTAGAAAACAGCAAGTAGAGTATTTAAAAGAATATATGAACAAGCATTATGAAAATGGTGATTACGTAATAATGGGCGGAGATTGGAATCAATTGGTTTCGAACGCTCAATTAAGTGATCCGAAGTTCGTGAAAGAGCGTCCTGAGTGGTTAGTAGAGTTACCGAAGGACTTTACGGATGGTGGCTTTAAGTGGGCTGTAGATCCGTCTGTTATGACTGTGAGAGATGATGTGAAGAAATATGTAGAAGGTGAAAATTTCGTCACTATTATTGATGGCTTTATCGTTTCACCGAATGTAGAGATTGTAAATGTACAAGGGAAAGATTTAAAGTTTGAAAATAGCGATCATAACCCAGTGAGTGCAGTATTTAAACTGAAGTAATTGATATGTATAAGTAGAAGGTGGGGCTTCATATGGAGTGGTTAAAGAGGACTTGTTTTTCTAACCTTGAGAAAGAATCACAGAAAAATCATTTATTACTGTTTATAACGATTTGTAGTTTCTTCCTTGGGATAATCGCGATTGGGTATTATGGATATATTTTTACAGAGAGAGCAATAGCGTTTTGGATTTGTGGTATTTCTGTCGTTGTATTTGGAACGCTTTTTACTTTTATAAAAAGTATGGAATCAGCGTATAAATATATCATGACATTTATGTTGCTTACAATGTCTTACATTATGGTACAAGCTTTTAATGAAAGCCCGGCTGTATTTCAAATGGTCTATTTTACATTAGCTGTTTCACTTATTTACTTAAGTGAGCGCCTCATTTTAATTCTTGGCGGGGTAGCTGTTGTGATCACATTTATCCTTTGTAGCTATTGGCCGGAGCAATTTTTTGCTTATACAGCCTCATCTGAAGCTGCTAATTTCGCAAGTTTGTTAGCGATTGTAACAATCGCTATGTGGGGCGTCACGAAAATCGGTTCTAATCTGCTCCTTCGTTTAAGTGATGAGAAGCAAGAAGTAATGAGAAAAGCTCAGGAGTTAGAAGAGACGCAAAGACTTATTGAAGAAACAGTTGTGAAACTAGATAGTAATTTCAATCATTTAAGACAAAATATGAACACGTCGATGGAATCGATGAGTGAAATTAATTTTGCCTTTGAAGAGGTAGCAGTTGGTACGCAATCACAATCAGAAATGATGTATCGTTCGGTAGAAGTATTGAATGATATGGAGGGAAATATTGAACAAATCATCTCTCAAGTAAGAACTGCATCGGCTCGTGTGGATGAAAGTTTAGAAATTTCAAAGGGTAGCGTACATACTTTAAGAAATTTTGAAGCTAACATGAGAAGTTTAAATGATGTTGTTTCACAGTCTGGAATTATATTTAGAGATTTAATGATGCAATCGAAACAAATTAATGAAATTGTAGATGTAATAACGAATATTTCAAGTCAGACGAGTTTGCTAGCTTTAAATGCAAATATTGAAGCTGCGAGGGCAGGCGAGCATGGAAAAGGTTTTGCTATTGTAGCGAGTGAAGTGTTAAAGCTTGCTGAAGAATCAAATCGTTCTGCGGGAAGAATTCAAGGGATTTTGAAGGAGTTTAGTAATCAAGCAAGTAAGGTAGAAGTGCAGGTAGAGAAGTCAGAAAGAGTACAAGAAGAATGTAACGAGATGTTAGCAAGCGTTTTAACAAACGTAACTGATTTAGGGAAGTTTATTGATACGATTAATGAAGTAATGCGAGAGGTTGTTGTTCATCAAGAAAGTTTCCACGTTAAAACGACGAATATCGTAAAGGATGTTACGTATGCTTCTAACGTAATTCAGCAAACTTCTACAGCTACAGAAGAAGTGCTAGCGAGTGTGGAAGAAGAAAAACATCGAAATGATACGTCAGTGAAGACGTTACAAACTGTTAGCGAGCAAGTGAAGTTGTTAGAAGATATTTTAGAAAAGTAATATTGCTTGGAAAGAGCACAAATGATGTGCTCTTTTTTCATTGAAATGAATACTTGATAGGAATTTAATTGCTTTTCTGCGCGTTTTCTGCCAAGCTTAAGGAGATAAAGTGAGACTAGTACATACTGATTATTAGCCCTCACTAATCAAGCTATCCGCAAATAGCGGAATAAAATACTTCAAAGAAAGAATTATATAGGTGACGCATATGATCGAAGTTAAGACTTCTGAACTTAGTGATGGAGAATTTAATAGAGGTGTATTTGCAACTCGTGATATTAAAAAGGGTGAGTTGATACACGCAGCACCAGTTATCTCTTATCCGAATGAACAGCATGAACATATTGAGAAAACGTTACTTGCTGACTACGCATTTGAGTATGGGATCAATCATACGGCAATCCTTTTAGGATACGGTATGTTATTTAATCATTCATATAAACCGAATGCAACGTATGATATTGTCTTCGAGAACCATACGTTTAACTTCTTTGCTTATAAGGATATAAAAGCAGGAGAAGAAATTTTAATCAATTATAATGGTGAAGTTGATAACGATGAGCTGTTATGGTTTGATAAAGAAAAAGAAGAGAACGAAAAGTAATATAAAGAGTATAGAAAGAGCACATTCTGTCGGATGTGCTTTTTTTTATTGATGTAAATAAAGTAAAAAGTACAAAAAAATACCACTTTCTTTTTGTATGGTATAGTAAGATACTGAGGGATAGTGTTTTGAAAAAGTCACATATTTTACAAATTGTTGTCTTTCTGATGACATGTCAAGTTTAGTAGTCCATTTGGGTTGCTTTATTATGCAATATATATTTTAATATGAGTGGCACCTCTTATAAATTAAGAGGTTTATAGGTGTCTCGAATTGATTTTGGGTACACTGTATCCACCACTTTAGGTTCTTTCATGTACGTGGGGATATTATGGGCCCGTATAACGGGATAAAATGAATATAGAAATAGAGGAATCGTAAAATGAATATGCAAGAGGTTTATAAATATTTAAGTACGGTATTGCCTGAAGGACATGTTAAACAAGATGAAATGTTAAAGAATCATACGCATATTAAAGTTGGTGGAAAAGCAGATGTTTTTGTTGCGCCTACAAATTATGATGAAATTCAAGAAGTTATCAAATATGCGAACGAATATAATATTCCAGTTACGTTTTTAGGAAATGGATCGAATGTCATTATTAAAGATGGTGGAATTCGCGGGATTACAGTAAGTTTAATTCATATTACAGGTGTTACTGTAACAGGAACGACGATTGTAGCACAGTGTGGTACAGCAATTATTGACGTATCACGTATTGCTTTAGACCATAACTTAACGGGTCTTGAGTTTGCTTGTGGTATTCCAGGTTCAGTTGGCGGAGCGTTATATATGAATGCTGGTGCTTACGGTGGTGAAGTATCTTTTGTGTTAACAGAAGCTGTTGTAATGACAGGTGATGGAGAACTACGTACTTTGACGAAAGAAGCATTTGAATTTGGATATCGTAAGAGTGTATTTGCTAACAACCATTACATTATTCTTGAAGCGAGATTTGAACTTGAAGAAGGTGTACATGAAGAAATTAAAGCCAAAATGGACGATTTAACGTTTAAACGTGAGTCAAAACAGCCTCTAGAATATCCTTCATGTGGTAGTGTATTTAAGCGCCCACCAAATAACTTTGCTGGTAAGTTAATTCAAGACTCAGGACTACAAGGTAAGCGAATTGGTGGAGTAGAAGTTTCTTTAAAACACGCTGGATTTATGGTGAATGTTGATAACGGAACAGCACAAGATTACATCGATTTAATTCACTTCGTACAAAAGACAGTTGAAGAGAAATTTGGCGTGAAGTTGGAGCGAGAAGTAAGGATTATTGGAGAAGATAAAGAATAACGAAATACGTATGAAGATATGAATTATTTTAAAATAATATTTGGGTATTGTTGACAATTTGTTTTCAATTCAATATAATGGCTAATAATTTAACAAATAACATACGTTGAAAGAGCCCAGTAGCAGTTTGTCACTGTTAACGAGAGAGCTAGGGGTTGCTGGAACCTAGCACAAACAAACTTGCGAATTACACTCTGGAGTATCTTAGGTAATGCTAAGCGGACTAGCAATCGATATTATTGCTAAGAGTGGTATGAGTAGCTATGCTATTTATGCAAACTGGGTGGTAACACGGTGAATAATCGTCCCTATGTCTATCGTAGACATAGGGGCTTTTTTGTTTTTAAAAAATAAAGGGGATGACAAAAGATGAATATTATTGATGAATTAGAATGGCGCGGCGCCGTTAATCAGCAGACTGACGAAGAAGGCTTACGTAAGCTAGTAGAAGAGAAAAAGATTTCACTATACTGCGGAGTTGATCCGACTGGTGATAGTATGCATATCGGACATTTGATTCCGTTTATGATGATGAAGAGATTCCAATTAGCTGGTCATCATCCTGTTATTTTAATTGGCGGGGCAACAGGAACAATTGGTGATCCGAGTGGACGACAATCAGAGCGTCAACTTCAAACGTTAGAAGTGGTTCAACATAATGTAGATGCGTTAACAGCACAAATGAAAAAGCTATTTGATTTTGGTGGAAATAGCGAAGTGAAGATGGTAAATAACTATGATTGGACACATGAAATAAATATTATTGAGTTTTTACGTGATTACGGGAAAAACTTTAGCATCAATAGCATGTTAGCGAAGGATATTGTAGCAAGCCGTTTGGATACAGGTATTTCTTTCACGGAATTCACGTACCAAATTTTGCAAGCAATGGATTTCCATCATTTATACACGAAAGAGGATGTTCAACTTCAAATTGGTGGTAGTGACCAATGGGGAAATATTACGAGTGGTTTAGATTTAATTCGTAAGTTAGAAGGTCATGAGGCGAAAGTATTCGGATTAACGATTCCGTTATTATTAAAATCGGACGGTACAAAGTTTGGTAAATCAGCAGGTGGTGCGGTTTGGCTTGATCCCGAAAAAACGACACCGTTTGAATTTTACCAGTTCTGGGTAAATACAGATGACCGTGACGTAATTAAATACTTGAAATACTTTACGTTCTTAACGAAAGAGCGTATTGATGAATTAGCAGCGAAGGTAGAAACAGAGCCTCATAAACGTGAAGCGCAAAAAGTATTAGCAGAAGAAATGACGAAATTCGTTCATGGAGAAGAGGCGTTATTACAAGCTGAGAAAATTACAGCAGCGTTATTTAGCGGAGATATTAAATCGTTAACAGCTGATGAAATTGAACAAGGCTTTAAAGAGATGCCGACATTCCAGTCTTCAAAAGAGACGAAAAATATTGTAGAGTGGCTAGTTGATTTAGGAATTGAACCATCTAGACGACAAGCGCGTGAGGATATTAATAATGGAGCTATATCTATGAATGGCGAGAAAGTAACAGATGTGGGTATAGATGTTACTGTAGAAAACTCGTTTGATGGAAGATTTATTATTATCCGTAAAGGAAAGAAGAACTATAGCTTAGTGAAATTGGGATAATAGTTTTTGTGGAAGAGTGGAAGGAAAGAAGATGCTTTCACTCTTTTCATATACACAATTTAGACATAAAATAATCAGTAAATTTAGATAATTAAAAGGGTTATATTATTCTTTTGCCGAATAAATAAATTAGAGAAAATTACGGATAAAAAATAGCCCGAACCATGCAGGGCATGATTCGGGCTTATATTCAGATTAGTAAGCTAAGCTGAATAGACCTTTAATGTGTGATAAGTAACGAACGTTACTTGCTTCTTTCATTAATGATGCTGGTAGACCTTTAAGTGGAGTATTGCTTGCTCCGATTGTAGCAACAGCATCTTTACGTCCTAGACTAGCAAGTGTTCCAGAGTTTACAGGTGCGAACTCTTCGAATGCTTTGCCTTCTAGTGCTGCGTATAAGTTGTATCCAATTAACTCACCCATTTGCCAAGCGATTTGTGCAGTTGGTGGGTATGGACGACCGTCTGGAGAGAAGACAACAGCGCTGTCTCCAGCAACGAATACGTCTTTGTGAGAAGTAGATTGTAGGTATGCATCAACTGTTGCACGTCCACGGTTAACTTCAAGACCTGATTCACCGATTAATGGGTTACCTTGAACGCCACCTGTCCAAACGAATGTGTTAGCAACAAGTTTTTGACCGTCTTTTAAGTCGATTTCATTGCCAGCAACGTTTGTTACAGGAAGACCAGTTAAGAATGTAACGCCGCGTGCTTCTAGGCTAGTAGTTGCACGTTCGATTAAGTGGTCTGGTAATACTGGAAGGATTTTTGGACCTGCTTCAACAAGAAGAAGTTTAACTTCTTTTGGATTTACGCCGTGGCTTTTTGCAAGTTTAGGCATAATGTCAGCAAGCTCACCAACTAGCTCAACGCCAGTTAATCCGCCACCACCGATTACGATTGTAGCATCAGCTTCGTTTTTCGTTTTCGCGTATTCACGAATACGGTCTTCAACGTGTTTGTAGATTTTGTTTGCATCAGCAGCAGATTTTAATACCATGCTGTTTTCTTCTAGTCCTGGAATACCGAAGTAAGCAGTTTTACTTCCTAAAGCAACTACAAGTGCATCGTAAGATAAAGTAGTACCGCCAGCTAGTTTGATTTCTTTGCTATCAACTGAGAATGACTCAACTGTTGCAATTTTAAGATCGATATCTTTACCTTTGAAAAGCTTTGTAAGTGGCATTGCAATTGCTTGCTCAGACACGTTACCAGCTGCAAGGCGGTGTAATTCAGTGATGATTTGGTGTGTTGGGTATTGGTTAATCACTGTAACTTGTGCTTCTGATTTGCTGTAATATTTACGTACGTTTAAAGCGGCAAGAAGACCGCCATAACCAGCGCCTAAGATGACAATTTGTTTTGACATAGTATGATATCCCCCGTCTTTACTAATTGTTGTTATAAGTTAAATTATTTATTGTTACGTTCTGCACTAATTTGAAGATATGCGTTCACAAAGCGGAACATTTTTTGTGCTTGTGGATCTTTTAGTAATTTTAACAGACCGAATAGGCCGATAACTTCGTTGCTTTCGTCAGCACGATCTTTCGCTTCGATTGCAGTTGCAGCCATGCTTTTCACTGTATCTTTTACAGGTTCTACAAGCTCTGTAATTGCACCAACAGTGTCGCTTTTTAATACTTCATCAGTAGCAACAGTTTGAGCGAAGTCATAAGACTTAGTTAAAATGTTAACAAGCTCAGTTAATTTTGGAAGCTGTTCTACTAGTGTTGTTAATGATTCTTGTACCTCAGGTTTTAACAACTGATCAAGTACATCAAGTTGTCCTTGGCTAGCAGAAATTTGTACAGTTTCTTGTTCTGGCTTTGTTTGAGTCATAGTTTCTGGCATCTCCAATTCTCCTTTACGATAGCAATACTCTTATTTTTTTATAAGTAAGATAGTAAACGTTTACGAAACTTTATGCAAAGTTTCACAAAACACAATAAAATGCCTTTAAATTTATGACAGCAAGTAAGCTGCAAACATAAATCTAAAACCATAACGTCTTACTTATTATTTATGAACTGTCCGATATATGGCTTGTCCGCATAATGGAAAAGCTCCGTTACCGGAAAGTGTATATAATATATATCCTATATTATATACTATATACACCTATGTTAACATAAAAATGATTCCTAATTATTTGATATTGAGTGTATAACGTAGTGCTGACAAGGTATGAAAGCGTATAAAATATTTTGTTTCAGTTAGAAATGTACATATATATATAGAAAAAAAGGAAAAAACGAACAAATTCATGTTCGTTTTTTCCTTTTTCCTATTATTCACCTTCCGCAATTAGCATCGATGTGTTACCTTCTTTTTCAAGATGGCATTCACCCCAAGAACAAAGAGAATCAAGAATGGATTCTAAAGACCAACCGTAGTCGGTAAGAGAATATTCTACTTTCGGTGGGACTTGGTTGTATACTTTTCTTTGAATAACACCGTCGTCTTCTAATTCACGTAATTGCTGCGTTAACATTTTTTGTGTAATACCAGGCATTGAGCGTTTTAATTCACTCGTTCTCTTTGTACCTTTCGTTAAGTGACAAAGAATAACAACTTTCCATTTGCCGCCGATAACTTCTAAAGTCGCCTCTACAGGAATATTGTATTTCTTCATATGAAACCCTCCCTTTTTGAGTAAAGTAAGTTTAATAATACAAATGTTACTTTTTAGTACCTATAGCACTTTAAAGTACGTACTTTTTATTATGTTAAATATGTTTCATAATAGCACATGTAAGAGGCAAATGAGTAGTACGGTACCGAAAAGTGACTATGTTACTTTTTAGTGCCTATCGTACTTTAAAGTGCGTTCTTCAAAAAAGGAATGAAACCATTCATAATAGCATTTGTAAGTATGAAATATATTTTTTAGAAGATAAAAGGGCCTTTTTATCACACTATTATGATTGGATTTCTTGTAATAAGGAGGAATTCAATTGAGTTCATATACAGTACCATCTTCGGAAGCTCAGACGAGTCGAAGAAGTATGTTTGCTTTATTAGCACTAGCAATTAGTGCATTTGGGATTGGTACGACCGAGTTTATTAGTGTCGGTTTACTACCATCTATTTCAAAAGATTTAAATGTGTCGGTTACAACAGCTGGTTTAACGGTTTCCTTATATGCGTTAGGAGCGGCAGTAGGAGCTCCTGTTTTAACAGCGTTAACGGCTAGTATGTCGCGAAAGACATTATTAATGTGGATTATGGTTATTTTCATTATTGGTAATGGCATTGCGGCTGTTGCAACAAGCTTCACTGTATTAATTATCGCAAGGATTGTAGCTGCATTTGCACACGGTGTGTTTATGTCGATAGGATCTACAATTGCGGCTGCAATCGTACCAGAAAATAAACGTGCTAGCGCAATTGCGATTATGTTTACTGGATTAACAGTTGCGACTATTACTGGTGTGCCAATTGGAACATTTATCGGTCAAGAGTTTGGCTGGAGAGCGTCATTTATGGCGATTGTTGTAATTGGAATTATTGCTTTCATCGCAAACAGTATATTGGTCCCATCTAATTTAAAAAATGGTGTACCTGTATCGTTTCGTGATCAATTTAAACTAATTAAAAATGGAAGACTGTTACTTGTTTTCATTATTACTGCACTTGGATACGGTGGTACATTCGTAACATTTACTTATTTATCACCCCTATTACAAGAAGTAACAGGATTTGAAGCAAGTACCGTTACCATCATTTTATTAGTGTATGGAATTGCCATTGCGATAGGGAATATGGTCGGCGGAAAATTATCGAATCATAATCCGATCCGAGCGCTATTTTACATGTTCCTTATTCAAGCGATTATATTATTTGTTTTAACATTTACAGCGCCATTTAAAGTAGCTGGATTAATCACAATTATTTTCATGGGACTATTCGCATTTATGAATGTTCCGGGGCTACAAGTATATGTAGTTATATTGGCAGAGCGCTTTGTTCCAAGTGCGGTTGATGTTGCTTCAGCAATTAATATTGCCGCATTTAACGGAGGAATCGCTTTAGGTTCTTATATAGGTGGCCTTGTAACGAATTCGTTAGGATTAATCCATACTGCTTGGGTAGGCGGTCTTATGGTAGTAGGTGCTGTGATTTTAACAGCATGGAGCATGACATTAGAAAAAAGAGATCAAGTAAAATAAAAGGAGAGAAAATAAAATGAAAAACTTACAAAGTAAAACAGTATTAAATAATGGTGTAGAAATGCCTTGGTTCGGTTTAGGTGTATTTAAAGTAGAAGAAGGACCAGAACTTGTAGAAGCTGTAAAATCAGCGATTAAAGCAGGATACCGTAGCATCGATACAGCTGCAATTTACGGAAATGAAAAAGCTGTAGGTTAAGGAATCCGTGCAGGTATTGAAGCGACTGGTATTTCAAGAGAAGAATTATTCATCACTTCAAAAGTATGGAACGCAGATCAAGGATATGAAACAACAATCGCTGCATACGAAGAGAGTCTAAAAAAATTAGGACTAGATTATTTAGATTTATATCTTGTTCACTGGCCTTCAGAAGGAAAATATAAAGATACATGGAGAGCGCTAGAAACACTTTATAAAGAAAAGCGCGTACGTGCAATTGGTGTAAGTAACTTCCAAATCCATCACTTACAAGATGTAATGAAAGATGCAGAAATTAAACCAATGATTAACCAAGTAGAATACCACCCTCGTTTAACACAAAAAGAACTACAAGCTTTCTGTAAAGAACAAGGTATTCAAATGGAAGCATGGTCACCACTAATGCAAGGTCAATTATTAGATAACGAAACATTACAAGAGATTGCTGAGAAACACGGTAAAACAACAGCTCAAGTTATTTTACGTTGGGATCTTCAAAACGGAGTAATTACAATTCCAAAATCAACGAAAGAACACCGTATTATTGCAAATGCTGATGTATTTAACTTTGAATTAACAAAAGAAGACATGGAAAAAATCGATGCGTTAAACCAAAATCACCGCGTTGGTCCAGATCCTGATAACTTCGATTTCTAAGATTAAAGTAAGAAAGAAAAAAGAGTGCTTTTATGCGCTCTTTTTTTTGCATAAAAATATTTTCTAATTAAATACTACTTAGTATTAAGTTTGTTATTAAGGGGCTGTAAACATGAATATAAAGCAATCGTTCAAACTTTTAGCTATGTTTTTAAGTGTCTTATTTGTATTATTCCCACTTCAAAAAGCATTCGCAGAAGTTATGGATCATACAAAGTATGAAATGAATTGGAGTTATAGTAAGTCAAAGAAGAAACCAATTCGAACAGAACTTATTAAAACGGCAGATGGAAAAATTGCATTTTGCTTAAATGTAGATTTAAAATCTCCGAGTGGTCAAGATTTACCAGAAATGGGTAAAGTGGATATTAATGTGTACCGTGTACTGTTGAATGGATATCCACAAAAGAGCCCACAAGAATTAGGAGTATCTGATTGGAGAGAGGCGCATTACGCAACGCAGCTTGCAGTATGGAATGCGTTAAAACAAATTGATGTTAATGATTTAGATTTCCGAAATAAAAATGTAGAGAAAGTAACAAAAGATATCGTTGCAAAAGCAAACGCTAGCGAAGAGCTACAAGAAATTACGATGAGTGTAACTCCTACAGAAGAACAAGAAGCAGTATTAAAAAATGATTTCTTTGAAACAGGTTTATATACGGTAGAAACAAATGCAAAAAGCGGAACGTATAAAGTGCAAGCAACAGGTGCACCAGCGGGCGTGAAATTTGCAAATGAAAAAGGCGAAACAAAAACAGAATTTAATGTAGGAGAGAAGTTCCGCATTTTAATTCCGAAACAAACGCCAGCTGGTGGATTTAGCTTTAAAGTATCAGGAAATTTAACGAAACTACAAGGAATTGCGCATAAAGGTACACCGACTATTCAAAATGCAGTAGTATTACTTGAGCGTAGTGAAGAAAAAACAAGTCCAGAGTTAGCGGTAAGTTGGAAGAAACCAGAAGGGCCACAGACGCCAAATAAACCGTATACTCCAAATGAGCCACATAAACCGAATCAAAAAAGATAATGAAAAAGCATTGGCGTGTGCCAATGCTTTTTCATTATGGATTCTTTAAAGATATACCAAGATAATAATTAATCAAGTGAAACACTATTTCAACGTTTTAAAAAGTATTTTAAAATAATAAAATATAACAAAATCTAAACGTTACAATCAACGGATTTTATTCACAAAATTGTAACATTATTCTAATTGGAGAGGCTATCAAACAAAGTGTAAAGCGTGTACAATTCAGTTGGAAAAACTACCTATAGATGGTCATATATGAAGAAAATGTAAGATTCTATTACTATTTTTACTTTTAGATGTATAGATGACAATACTAAAGTGTATCTTTTACTATTCTCTTTTTATGTACGAAGAGAACTCATCACAAATAGAGAGAAGTGAGGAGGGCGTATTACATAAAAATTTTACAATGTAAGAAAGCGAATACATAGGGAGGAATGCGGTAGTAATTGATACAGGTGCGCGAGGTGTTAGTCTATTCATTAAATGTTTTTATAAAAATAATAGGATTTCTTATTAAATGGATATATAGGATAGTTTCTCTAAATAAAGGAACAGGGGACACAGATTATGTCGAAGAAAAAGACGAGTAGGGTATTAGTAGCTGGTATATGTATATCTACATTATTATCACCAGTAGCTTTCGAAGCATCGAAAGGATATGCCGCACCTTTGGAAGAGAATAAGGGCGGGCAGTTGGAAGAGAGTAAAGAGAATAAATTTGAGCAGAAAGTATTTCAGTTGCCGGGTAAAGGTAGTGTAGATGCAGAACATGAGCGCTTAAGAGGAACTTGGAAATTTTCTACCAATGAGCCGACTGGAATTTATGCGGAGCCAAATGAAGAGATTACAATTGATATAAAAGGAACACAGTCTATCCAAGGTTTCATAGGAACGAGATCTTATGATGAAAAGGATCCAGAAGAATTTAATCTAAAACCAGGGAAAAACGTTATCTCATCTCCAAGAGGCGGTATTTTATATTTTTATAATATGAATAATGGAGGGGAAGTAACAGCTTCAGTTACGAATGGTGGTAGCCATATTCCTTTGTTTATTTTAGGGAAGCATACGAAAAAAGATTGGGATGAAATGTTAAAAAAATATAAGGCCCCTTATGCAGTTGAATTAAAAGGTGAGAGAAGCTTAATTACTACTACTTACGATTCTGTGCAGAAATATATGAAGAATACGGATCCAACAGATTTAATGAAATTGCATGATAAGATTATTCGTTTGGAAAATGCAGCGGCAGGATTATATGAGGTCGGTGCTGGAGTTGCAAAATCTCCAACTCATTATGTTCAGTTTGTTGAAAAACGGAAGCCTGCTAAAGGGGACTTTATGTTTGCGAAACATTATCATACAGGGTATATTCCAACTGCAATGAATAGAGTTTTAGATATAGAGGTACTTGAGAAGGATGGATGGGGACCGTGGCATGAAGTTGGTCATTTACATCAGCAAGAACCGTGGAAATGGTCTAAGGTGAGAGAAGTAACGGTTAATATTTATTCTTTAATTGTGCAAAAGGCATTAGGGAATGAATTAGAAATGGATGAGCACTATAAAAAGTCATTTGAGTATTTAGAGAAACCTATAGAAGAAAGAATAATTGATAAATTTGATCCTCTTACAATGTTTTGGCAATTAAATGTGGTTTACGGAGAGCATTTTTACCCGAGATTGCATCAAGCTTATCGTATGTTACCTAAGGAGGAAGTACCTACTTCTGATGAAGAGAAAAAGCAAATGTTTGTTTATATGACATCAAAAGTGGCAGGACAAAATTTAGTTCCATTCTTTAAAGAATGGGGATTAACTCCAAGTGATAAGACTAGAGAAAAAATAGAAAAATTAAATTTACCTAAATTAGAAAAAGAAATATGGAAAGCTACAGATAGTAATGATATTCGTGAAAAGCAAGTTGAAGCGTACACAATTCCATACGGTGAACCATCAAGTGAGGTGCAAAACCTTTTATTTGGTACGGATTTTGATGAAGAACAAGCAAATAAACTTGTTCAAAATTTAGGTAAAAATGTAAAAGTAACAGGTAAGATTATATGGTCTAAATTAGAGGATGGAAAACAGGAAGTATTAGTAGAAATTGAGGGTAATAAAGGGAATAAGAATGTAATAACTGTTCCAGTCAATACTCGTTATGGGGATGCTATGGTAGTTAAAGGTTTTGATGATGAAGTGAATTCTGTTATAACGCTCCTTCATAATGAGAAGAAAATTGATGTTGATTTCAGTGTTAATGCACTTCATGATCGATTTGAAAACGAAAAGTATGTAGAGGTTACAGTATACGATAAAGAAGGTAATGAAAAGAGAAATATTTCTGTAGAGGGGCAAGAAAGTTCAGAAAAAATTGCTGAGCAATTGAAAGAGATTGAATTTCAATATGGAGATATTGTGAAAGTATTTCATGCGGAACCAGATCGCTTTAGTTGGTATCAAAGCGGAAAATTGGTAAATTCTACAGAGAATAGAAATAAAAAAGAGAAGTTTTTCAAAATCACTCCACAAGGATTTGAATTAAAAAATAGTTTACATGAAGTAATAGCATCACCACAAAAAGTAGTAGTCGGAACAGAAGTAGAAAAGCTAGAAGCGAAAAACTTTGTTGAAGTGAAAGACGGAGAGGTAATTGGCTTTGTAGAAAAGCCAACTACAACGAAAATCGGAAAACAAACAGCCAAAGTAGAAACGAAAGATCGTTTTGGAAATAAGCAAGTAACAGAAGTACCATTAGAAGTGGTTTATGGAGATAGCATTGCATATGCAGGATATAACAATGATATTGCTTCAGTGGTAACGTTAAAGCATGATGAGAAGAAATTCCATGTGACTGATATGAATAGCCAGATTCATAAGTATTTTAATAAAGAGCTATACATGGGAATCACGTTATATGATGGAGAAGGAAAAGAGAAAAAACGTGTAACAGCAGAAGGACAAGAAACTTCAAAAAACTTTGCAGAACAAGTGAATGGTACGCAGTTTGAGTATGGAGATGTAGTGAAAGTATTCCATGCAGAACCAGATCGTTTGAAATGGTATCAAAATAATACTCTTACTGGTCAAGGTGAGAAAAAAGGAACAAAAGAACTATTCTTTAAAGTGACAGAAAAAGGTTTCGAGAAAATGGATATGTTGCAAGAAGTAACAGCAGTACCACAAAAAGTAGTTATTGGAACTGACGTTGAAAAATTAGAAGCAAAAGATTTTGTTCAAGTGAAAGATGGAGAAGTAATTGGATTTGTAGAAAAACCAATTACGACAAAAATCGGTGAACAAAAAGTAAAAGTGGAAACGAAAGATCGCTTTGGAAATAAGCAAGTGACGGAAGTTCTCCTGGAAGTAACATGTGGAGATAGCTTACTTGTATATGGGTTAAGCTATGGTGGTGACGATATGAAATCAATTGTAACGTTACATCATGATGCGAAAAAAATGAGTGCGACGGATACGAGTAATTTGATTCATGATTATTTTGGAGATGAGAAGTATTTTGCATTCACTCTGTACAACAGAGAGGGAAAAGAGAAGAAAAATATAGAGGTAAAAGGGCTGGAGAGTACAGAAGCTTTTGCTAAGGAAATAAACGGACTAGCGTTTGAATATGGAGATGTGGTGAAAGTGTATCATGCTGAATCTTCACGCTTACACTGGTACAAAAAAGATGTATATGCGGGAGAAGGAAAGAATAAAGAGATAAAGGAACTAGTCTTCAAAATTACTGAAAACGGCTTTGAAAGAATGGAAGCTAAGCAAGAAGTAACAACTGTACCGCAAAAAGTAGTAATCGGAACAAACGCTGATAAATTAGATGCCAAAAACTTTGTTCAAGTAAAAGACGGAGAAGTAATTGGTTTTGTAGAAAAACCGAATACAACAAAAATTGGTGAACAAAAAGTAAAAGTAGAAACGAAAGATCGCTTTGGAAATAAGAAAGTGACGGAAGTTTCATTAGAAGTAACATATGGAGATAGTATAGTATATCAAGGTGTAGCTAATGTAACACGTTCAATCGTTACGTTAAATAATGAAGAAAAGAAATTACATGCGACATTTACCGATGATGAAATACATTATCGTTTTGTAAATGAACAGTATATAGGACTTACGATTTATGATAAAAATGGAAAAGAGAAGAAGCATGTAACGGCAGAAGGACAAGAGACTTCAAAGAATTTTGCTGGGCAAGTAAATGGAACGGCATTTGAGTATGGAGATGTACTGAAAGTATACCATGCGGAACCGAGTCGTTTGAATTGGTACAAAAAGAATGAGTTAGTTAAAAAAGAGGATGCGATGAAGGGGCAAGAAATATCCTTTAAGATTACTCAAAATGGATTAGAGCAAGTGCAATAATAAGAAAAAGCTCGTAAAACATAATGTTTTACGAGCTTTTTTTATTATTCAGCTTCAGAAACTACTGTGAAGCGTTCATTTACGTGTTTTGGGTTTTCTATTTCATCAAGTGCTGCAACTGCGAAGTCTTCGTAACTTACGTAGCTATCACCTTTTGCGTTAACAAGGAGATTGTCTTTGCCAGCTTTGTAAGAACCAGTGCGTTTTCCTAATGCGAATAGTGCAGAAGGGCTGATGAATGTCCAAGTGATATCATTTGTTTGTTGTAAGATTTCTAGGTTTTTACCTTGGTTTTGAGCTGTTGCAAGGTATTCGCCTGGGAAACCTGATGTCTCAAATACACGTGTTGTTTTCTCTTCGTCTACAAATAAGCTTCCAGCGCCACCAACTACAAGTAATTTTGTATTAGGTGCACCTTTCATAGCTTCAATTAGTACGTTTCCTGCATCTACGTGAAGGTGTTCTTGTCCTGCTGGAGCGCCAAATGCATTTACAACTACGTCGAATGCTTGTAGGTCGTTAGATGTAAGAGAAAATACGTCTTTTTCTAAAACTTTTACGTTTTCTTCTGTAATTTTTGCAGCGTTTCTTACGATTGCAGTTACTTCATGTCCACGATCTAATGCTTCTTTTAAAATACGACTTCCTGCTTTACCAGTTGCTCCGATAATTCCGATTTTCATAATAAATCCCTCCAAAGTGTTTTGTTAAATTGTATATCTGAAAGTGAATGAATATATTGTAATTAAGTTTGTTACAACCTGTTGTAATCATTATAGTTACAGGTTGGTGTTTTTGTCAATGGGGTAGTTTGTAGATTTATTTTTTGTTTTAGTATGCACAGTTAGAGGGAGGAGAGTCATAAAGATATTGTTACTTCGCGCTTGGCTAATATTTGGAAATTGCAAATTGTCGAAAAATGTTGATTTTTGAATGTTTTTTAAATATAATTCGTTTTATGGAGAAAAGGAGGGGTTAATTGTATGAATATTTTGGAACAATTCGTTTCGTCAACGAATACGATTCTTTGGTCATATATTCTTATTGCAATGTTAATTGGTTTAGGGCTTTATTTTTCTATTAAATTAAAATTCGTACAACTTACTCATTTAGGGGAAATGATTCGTTTAATGAGTGATGGACTAACTGGCAAGACACGTAAAAAGGGCAGCGTATCATCGTTCCAAGCATTTTGTATGAGTTCTGCAGCTCGTATTGGTATCGGGAACTTAGCTGGTGTAGCGTTAGCTATTTCTATGGGAGGACCTGGGGCTGTATTTTGGATGTGGGTTATTGCGATTATCGGTGCGTCTTCAAGTTTCGTAGAAAGTACGCTTGCGCAAATTTATAAAATAAAAGATGGCAGTGGCTTCCGTGGTGGTCCTGCTTATTATATGGAAAAAGGTTTAAATAAACGTTGGATGGGGATTTGGTTCTCTATTCTGATTACAATTAGTTACGGTTTAATTTTCAACTCAGTACAAGCAAATACAGTAACATTAGCGTTTGAAAATGCATTTGGCTTAGAGCGTTATATTGTTGGTATTGTATTAGCTGCATTAGTTGGGGTTATTATTTTTGGTGGTGTAAAAAGTATTGCACGTATGTCGGAAATGATTGTTCCGCCAATGGCACTTATTTATATTGCAGTAGCTATTTTTGTTGTCATTAAAAACTTCTATTTAATACCAGATGTGTTTACGGAAATCTTTAAAGGTGCATTCGGTTTAGATTCAGCTGTAGGTGGCGGTATCGGTGCTGCGATGAAATATGGTATTCAGCGCGGATTATTTGCGAACGAAGCAGGTATGGGTAGTGCGCCGAACGCGGCAGCAACAGCTGATGTAACGCATCCAGCAAAACAAGGTTTTATTCAAACGATTGGAGTATTAGTAGATACATTCTTAGTGTGTACATCAACAGCATTTATCGTACTATGTTCTGGTGCGTATAAAGCAACGAATTTAGAAGGTATTGAATTAACACAAAATGCATTAAGTTCACAAATTGGCCCATGGGCGAGCAGTTTCTTAGCGATTATTATTTTCTTATTTGCATTTAGTTCACTTCTAGGAAACTACTATTATGGTGAAACAAATATTGAATTCATTAAGCAAAGCAAAACGTGGTTAACAATTTACCGTATTGCGGTAGTTGGAATGGTATTATTCGGTTCTGTTGCGACGCTTCAAGTTGTATGGAATATGGCAGACTTATTTATGGGTCTAATGGTAATCACGAACTTAATTGCGATTACACTTCTTGGCCGATTTGCGTATGTAGCATTAGCAGACTATGTAAGGCAAAAGAAACAAGGGAAAGATCCAGTCTTCAGTGCAGATTCTATTCCTGGTTTAACGAATACAGAGTGTTGGGATAAGTCAGCGGTAACAGATAAAGAAAAAGCAGTGTAAATGAAAAGGCGAGCATCGAGGTGAATTCGATGCTCGCCTTTTTTGTTGTAGTAAATGATGAAAAGGGTGAGAGGTAGTTATTAATATAACTTTTTTTATTTGTTCCTCTCGTTATTTTTGGGGAACGTGCTGTTTTAAAAGTATGACTGGTTGAAGAGGATAAGTGATTGAGTATTGGATAAATGCATGTAATAGCTATATTTTTATGAAAAAAAACACGTATGTTAAGATAGTTGACATACTAATGTCATAAAACCTTACATAAAGTTCTTGATTACTTAAAGTTTTTAGAATATAATTTTCTTATTGTTAGGAAGAGGGGGCAATACAAATATGGATTTTTTAGCTAGGGTAATTGGGGATGTAAATAATATCCTTTGGTCATATGTCATTATTGCGATGTTAATTGGGTTAGGGCTCTATTTTTCATTTCGTGTGAAATTTGTCCAAGTTCGTTACTTCGGTGAAATGATTCGTTTGCTTGGGGATGGAGCAAGCTCGAAAACGAGAAAAGCGCAAAAAGAGAAGAGCGGCGTATCATCATTCCAAGCGTTTTGTATGAGTACAGCTTCTCGTGTAGGTACTGGTAACTTAGCAGGTGTAGCTATTGCGATCTCAGCAGGTGGTCCAGGAGCAGTATTTTGGATGTGGTTAATTGCGGTAATTGGGGGTGCTTCTGCATTTGTAGAGAGCACATTAGCGCAAATTTATAAAGTAAAAGATGGGAATGCATTCCGTGGGGGCCCAGCGTATTATATGGAAAAGGGTTTAAAGAAACGCTGGTTAGGTGTTGTGTTCTCTGTTCTAATAACAGTAAGTTTCGGATTGATTTTTAACGCTGTACAGTCTAATACTGTAGCAGCTGCCTTTGATGGTGCATTTAAAACAGATAGCAGATTAGTAGGTCTTGTTATGGCTGGTTTACTTGCAGTTATTATTTTCGGCGGAGTAAAACGAATTGCTCGCGCGGTTGAAATGATTGTTCCAGTAATGGCAATTATTTATGTAGCAGTAGCATTATTCGTTGTTGTAACAAACATTACGGCAATTCCATATGTATTTAAAGAAATTTTCTTACATGCTTTCGGAATTAAAGAAGTAGTAGGCGGAGGATTAGGAGCTGCGATTTTATTAGGGGTAAAACGTGGATTATTCTCAAATGAAGCAGGTATGGGTAGTGCGCCAAACGCAGCAGCGACTGCAAACGTAACGCACCCAGTTAAACAAGGTTTCATTCAAACTTTAGGGGTATTTACAGATACATTATTAATTTGTAGTTGTACAGCATTTATCATTCTTTTATCAGACGTGCATAATGCAGCTGATTTAAATGGAATTCAATTAACGCAGCAGGCGTTAAGTCAACATATCGGTCCATGGGCTTCTATATTTGTAGCAGTTGCAATCTTCTTGTTTGCATTCAGTTCATTAGTAGGTAACTACTACTATGGTGAAACAAATATTGAATTCTTAAATGGAAGTAAAGTGCTATTAAATGCATACCGTATTGCTGTACTTGGTATGGTTATGCTAGGATCTGTAGCGACAATTCAAATCGTTTGGGATTTAGCAGATTTATTTATGGGAATTATGGCTGTTATTAACTTAGTAGCAATTGTATTCCTTTCTAAGTATGCTTTCGCAGCGTTATCAGATTATATTAAGCAAAAGAAGCAAGGGAAAGATCCAGTCTTTTATGCGGAGTCTATTCCAGGTTTGAACAATACAGAGTGTTGGGATAATCCAGCGGTAGCTGATAAAGAAAAAGCAGTATAATGAGGTGAGCATCAAGTGAAACTTGATGCTCATTTTTTGTTGGTTCAGCTATTTGTGTGAAGTGAAACTCCTGATCATTAAAGTTTCGCTTTATAATGAAAAAGACGAACATTCATGAATGTTTCATAATAAAATGTATTTTTTTAAGAAAAGTGCGGATATGAGTTGTGATTTATGTTAGAATGGAAAATGCCTTTGAAATAAGAGGTTTTATGATCTTTCCTATCCGATTGAAGATTTTGGAGGAGAAATGGAAAGTTCGGATTATTTCTTGTTTTGAATGGTCAGACGTTCAACGTTAATGAAGAGTTAAATGGAGGATTTTATTAATGAAGTTTGTTATGTTCCTTGTAGGATTACTCGTTGTATTTGTACTCGGTTTTCTTATAAGTGCCGATCGAAAGAAGATTAAGTATAAACCAATCGCAACTATGCTTATTATTCAGCTAGCATTATCTTATTTCTTATTAAATACGCAAGTTGGTTATATTTTAGTAAAAGGAATTTCAGATGGATTTGGCGCACTTCTTGGATATGCGGAAGCTGGAATCGTTTTCGTATTTGGTGGTCTTGTTAATAAAGGAGAGGTTTCATTCTTCTTAACAGCGTTATTACCAATCGTATTCTTTGCGGTTTTAATCGGAATTCTGCAACACTTTAAAATTTTACCGATATTTATTCGTGCTATTGGTACGTTGTTAAGTAAAGTGAATGGTCTAGGAAAACTAGAATCATATAACGCAGTAGCAGCTGCCATTGTTGGACAAGCAGAAGTATTTATTACAGTAAAAGATCAATTAAGTAAAATCCCAAAACATCGTTTATATACATTATGTGCATCTTCTATGTCGACAGTGTCGATGTCAATCGTTGGTTCTTATATGAAAATGATCGAACCGAAATATGTAGTAACAGCACTTGTATTAAATTTATTTAGTGGTTTCATTATCATTCATATTATTAACCCGTACGATATTACAGAAGAAGAAGATACACTGAAATTAGAAAATAAGAAAAAACAATCATTCTTTGAAATGCTGAGCGAGTACATTATGCTTGGTTTCACGATTGCGATTACAGTAGCAGCTATGTTACTCGGTTTCGTAGCATTAATTACAGCAATCAATAGCTTGTTTGATACAATGTTCGGTATTACATTCCAAGCTATTTTAGGATATATTTTCTCACCATTAGCATTCGTAATGGGCATCCCGCAAGCAGAAATGGTAACAGCGGGAAAAATTATGGCAACAAAATTAGTATCAAACGAGTTTGTTGCGATGCTTGATCTTGGTAAAGTAGCTGGTGATTTATCGGCTCGTACAGTTGGTATTCTTTCTGTATTCCTTGTATCATTTGCGAACTTCTCATCTATCGGAATTATTGCAGGTGCAACGAAAGGTATCGATGAAAATCAATCAAATGTTGTATCATCATTCGGTCTACGCCTTGTGTACGGTGCGACATTAGTAAGTATTCTATCAGCGATTATCGTTGGTGTTATGTTATAAAAAAAGGATGGCTCTAGCTCATAGCTAGGGCCATCCTTTTTTTATGGTAAATTTGCATGAAAAAACCAATTAATTAGGAATATATTAACATATAAAAATCTTTTAAAATTTATATTGCATTTCACCTAGATAACGCTTACAATTTGATTTGTAGGTGGTATCAATTTCAGACTTTCAAGTATGGTAGGAGAGAAGAAGCTACCTTTTATAAATTGCAATTTATGTAAACGCTTACTAATTTTAGATGACAGTTGAATAGTTTTAGGGGTTTTAAATTTTTTTAACAACAATGGTCAGACGTCATTCGTTATACGTTATACGACCGATAATTCGTGGGAGAAGTGGGGGATTCACATATGAAAATAGTAATGTTTCTAGTCGGTTTACTTGTAGTGTTTGTACTAGGTTTCCTTATCAGTTCAGATCGTAAGAAGATTAAATATAAACCAATTGCACTTATGCTTGTTATTCAATTGGTACTTGCGTATTTCTTACTAAATACAAAGGTCGGATTTGTATTAGTGAAAGGGATCGCAGATGGATTTGGTTCTATTTTAAAATTTGCGGAAGCTGGGGTTAATTTCGTATTTGGTGGTCTAGCAAACGATGGACAAGCACCATTCTTCTTAACAGTATTATTACCGATTATTTTCTTAGCAGTATTAATCGGGATCCTGCAACATATTAAAGTTTTACCGATTATCATTCGTGCAGTCGGTTTCCTATTAAGTAAAGTTAGCGGTTTAGGAAAACTAGAATCATATAATGCGGTAGCAGCTGCAATCGTTGGTCAAGGGGAAGTATTCATTACAGTAAAAGATCAACTAAGCAAATTACCGAAAAATCGTTTATACACACTTTGTGCATCTTCAATGTCTACAGTATCGATGTCAATTGTCGGTTCTTATA
The DNA here is from genome assembly GCF_050312695.1 of Bacillus sp. AF62. Classification (NCBI taxonomy): domain Bacteria; kingdom Bacillati; phylum Bacillota; class Bacilli; order Caryophanales; family Bacillaceae; genus Bacillus; species Bacillus sp. AF62. The sequence goes on from NZ_JBNPJZ010000093.1 coordinate 57,861, forward strand.
TGAAAATGATTGATCCAAAATATGTAGTAACAGCACTTTTATTAAACTTATTCAGTGGATTCATTATCGTTCATATCATTAATCCATATGAAGTAAAAGAAGAAGACGATATTTTAGAATTACAAGAAGACAAGAAACAAACATTCTTTGAAATGTTAGGCGAATATATTATGCTTGGTTTCTCAATCGCTGTAACAGTAGCGGCGATGTTAATCGGTTTCGTGGCATTAATTACAGCAATTAATGGTGTATTCGATTCAATTTTCGGAATCACATTCCAAAGCATTTTAGGATATATCTTCTCACCATTAGCATTCGTAATGGGTATTCCAACATCAGAGATGTTACAAGCAGGACAAATTATGGCAACAAAATTAGTAACGAACGAATTCGTTGCAATGCTTGACCTTGGAAAAGTAGCTGGCGATTTATCAGCTCGTACAGTAGGTATTTTATCTATCTTCCTTGTATCATTTGCGAACTTCTCATCTATCGGAATTATCGCAGGTGCAACGAAGAGTATCGATGGCAAACAAGCAAACGTTGTATCATCATTCGGTTTAAAACTTGTATACGGTGCAACGTTAGTAAGTATATTATCAGCGATTATCGTTGGGGTTATGCTTTAATAAATTAAGAAAAGCAATGAGCGTAGGCTCATTGCTTTTTTTGTTTAACTTGCTTTATCCAAGTCTCTTTTAAAACGTGGTTTCTCTAAATAAGTTCCCAGTCTCCAGACATATTCCACTGGCCCCATTCGGTATTTCTGGAGCCAATAGGTGCTAACGAATAATTGAATCGTATAAATTCCGATGGTTAAAAGAATACCGAAGAAATAGCCGATTTTCCCGTATAAGCAAAATCCATATGCGTAAAAAATGGTTGTTGCGATAATAGATTGCGCTAAGTAATTACTAACGGACATTTTCCCCATGTTCGCCATGTATGTTAGTAGACGGGTTGCTTTTTTGTAATGGAATAATAAAATGATTGTGCTTCCGTAAAAGAAGGTCATAGTTACTGGTGTAAGGCCATCTTGTAACATAAATAAAAGCGGGTGCTTTACGAACATAGCTAAGATTTTAATTGTAAAAGAGAAGAGACCGGTGGCAAACCATATTTTTTTGACAGCAGGTATATGTTTACTGACCTCAAATAGCCAGCCTTTTTTCCCTACATACATTCCGAGTAGGAACAGTGGAGACATAAAAATTATTGTGAAAACTGATATGAAAAATAATCCGAATGCACCGTCAATTCCCATGTAATCAAAAGGATTTTCAGTCAATCTAAAGTTGACGTGATCCATATAGCTTCCAGTTTGATGGACTTTATGTTCTTTTTCAGTATAAGGTGCGAAATCATTTATATTTGTAGATGGATCAGTTTGATAAGACATAAGTGTAGTAAGTGCGAGTAGAATAATCGCCCAAATAAGCAAAGTTTTCGGTTTTCGATTGATGAATATCATTAAAAAAATCCCGATTATTCCGTATGCAAATAAAATATCTCCCTCCCAAACAAAAGTGCCATGAATGTAGCCGAGTAGTAAAAGAATGATAATACGTCTGATGTATGTGGGGAAGAATTTTTTTCCTTTTGCGATAATACTTTTTTGTAACAAAATAATGCTAAGCCCAAATAGAAAAGAAAATAGGGATATAAAGTTATGTGTGCCGAAAAATTGAATAAACCAATTAGCACCTTTATCAAGATCGCCAAATAGATAAGTTGGTTTTTCACTGGTGAAGAACCCAAATTGAATTAATGTCATATTGACTAGTAAAATGCCAAACAAAGCGAAACCACGAATTGCATCAACAGCTTCTACACGTTGATTCATTTTTCCTCTCCTCGTATATTCGTTTTTATATTGAAAATAATACCATTTTATATCTGGCACTATGTCAAATATGAGGAAATTTAAGGTGATTTTAAGATAGAGAGCAAACAAAAAAATCACCTTAATACATGTATTAAGGTGATTGAAATATTACTCAGCTGGAGGCGTAAATGTACGTTTCTCTAATTCAGCATCTAGCATAAACAGTGCGTTTGAATCGCTTGTAATACGTTTTAGTTTTTGGATGATGCTATCGAATGAAGCTTCTTCTTCAACTTGTTCGTCAACGAACCATTTTAAGAATGTAATTGTTGCATGTTCACGCTCATCCCAAGCGATATCAGATAAGTTGTAAATACGTTTCGTTACTTCACGCTCGTGCTCAAGTGCGACTTCAAAAGCGTTTAATACAGATTCGTATTCGTTATTCGGATTATCAAATCCAGTAATAATAGCGCGCTCTCCGCGGTCATTAATATAGTTGTAAAGCTTCATTGCGTGGAAACGTTCTTCTTCAGCTTGTACAAGGAAAAAGTTAGCGAATCCATCATAGCTCTCAGCTGTACAGTAAGCAGCCATTGCCATATAAGCATGGGCAGAGTAAAATTCAAAGTTCATTTGTTCATTTAATGCGTCGTGCAATTTTTTTGATAACATAAAATCCCCCTTAGTATTGTGACAAGAATATTATACCATAATTGATAATATTCTCATTTAGATACTTCGAACCTTTTCGAAAGCTTTGTGACGTGTGCGTCCATAATGTCTTGTAAGTCTAAATCATATTTTTGCGAAAGAATAATAAGGTTAGATAGTACATCGCCAAGTTCTTCTTTTAGTTCTTGTTTTAGCTCTTCTTCTGTTTTCGCATCTTCATCAGGGCGATCGCGGCCGATTTCAATAGCACGAACGACTCGTGAAACTTCCCCAACTTCCTCGGTTAAGAAATTTAAGCGAATAAAGGCATTATACTGTGACCAGCTTCGTTTTTCGTAAAATTCCTCAACCCATCTTTGAAATGCAACGATATCCATTTCTTCCTCATCTCCTCAATATGTTGTATAATGTCAATTGTATCATAACAATATATAGTTTCGGGGTGTAGGAATGAGAAAGATTTGTGTGTTTGCAGGTTCTAATTTAGGGGAGAGACCAGAATTCAAAGAGCAGGCAATTCAGTTAGGTAAAATGTTTGTTGAGAACGAGTATGAGCTCGTATACGGTGGTTCATGCGTTGGATTAATGGGAGAAGTAGCAAACGAAGTTCTTCGTTTAGGTGGACGTGTAACAGGTGTTATGCCACGCGGTCTATTCCGAGGAGAAATTGTGCATACAGGATTAACAGAATTAATTGAAGTAGAGACGATGCATGAACGTAAAGCGAAAATGGCAGAGCTTGCAGATGCTTTTATTGCGCTTCCAGGCGGATACGGAACGTTTGAAGAACTATTTGAAGTTGTATGTTGGTCACAAATTGGTATACATAATAAGCCGGTTGGTTTATTAAACATAAAAGGTTTTTACGGACCAATTCTGCAAATGGTTGAACGTGCAGCAGAAGAAGGATTTATGAATCCATCAAATAAAGAATTGATCGTTTCAGCTGAGACGGCAGATAAACTAATTCATGCAATCCAAAATTATGAGCGTCCTGTTTTGGGAACGAAGTGGAAGCAACTATCATAGCAAATACGGAAACACATGTCGTTTTAATTTAAGATGGCATGTGTTTTTAATTTGGTTAAATATGTTAATGTTAATATATAACGTTTTTTGTAAAAGGAGAAATTGATGGAGGAGTTCGTATATTTACGTCCGGTTTTTAAAAGTATTTTAGCAGCGTCTATTCTTGTTATGCTAATCATTTCAACACAGAAGAAAGAGCTAATTAATGAATTTTCGCTTTGGTTTATTTCGATATTGTGTATCGGTGTTTCGGCGATAACACTCTTTATGATTGGCTTTATTGTTGATGAGTATAATTTGGCTGGAGATCCACAATCGTTTTGTATGTTTATTGCGATTGGTTGTATTAGTGGCCTGAATTTCATTATTTATTACAGAAGGCAATAAAAGAGGCATTCCATATTACTTTGGAATGCCTTTATCATTTTGCTTGCTTTGTTTTTTATAGATGTCTTTGGAAACACATGAAAGTTTATTTTAAAAAAGCATGTGTTTTTAATTTGGTTCAATATATTGATAGTGAGATGTGGAAGCGTTTGAAGAGGGGAAGTAGATGGAGGGATGTTTTGATGAATTAAAAAAGAACATCTGAATAAAGGGTGAGTAAGGAATTATTGAGTGACATATAATTGTTCCGTTAAAGGGTCAGATTGTGGAAGATACCGAATGTTTTTATGAAGTTAGTAGAGGTTTTTTTAATCGAAATGAGAATAAATTTTATAGATGTAATCCTTTGGAAATTTTTAATCAGCTATGTATCATAATCTAATCATTAAAATGAAAATTGGAGGAGAGATGAGCATGGGGCGTTCTGTATTAAAAATGTATAACTACCACTTATGGGCAAATGAAGTTATTTTAAATCGCTTAAAAGAACTACCGCAAGACATTTTCCATAAGGAAGTTAAGAGTGGTTTTTCTTCGGTGGCAAAAGTAATGTCTCACATATACCTCACAGATTTAGCCTGGTTTGAGATTATTTCTGGTAAAAGCATGAGTGATGCAATGGTACACACAGACCAATTGAAAGAGCAGCTGGAAACAAAAAATATTGAGGAAATGAAAACTAGTTTTTATGAATTATCTAAACGATATAAAGTACTTTTAAGTAGTCAACAAGATTATGAAAAAGTGGTTGAGGTTGATAATCCATATGCTGGGCACCTAGATACGACGGTTTCTGAAACAATACTACACGTCGTCACCCACGGAGCATATCACCGTGGGAATATAGCCACAATGTTGCGGCAAATGGGTTATACCTCTGTTATGCAAGATTTTGGACTGTTTCTATATTCAAAATGAATTCTTTTTATTTACCATAGAATATGGGTTTTTATGATATTTTTTGGGGACTGCTTTTATTATTGGTTTAAGTTTAATTATGTAATATAGAATAAAGGCATTCCATATTATTTCGGAATGCCTTTATTGTTATTTTTATTTTGTTTTTTATACAGGTACCAGCCACCCCAGCCGCCACCAATTGCTACGACAACGAGGAAAGCATAGTCCTTAACCTCGACACGTATATTGAAAATATTAGCTATAAGTAAGAGAATCCCAACTGTTATTAACGCAAAAAATGCTCTAATTAAGTAGTCTTTCAACTGAACCACTCCCGTCATTTAAGTAGTAAATGATGAATTTGGAAAAGCTAAAGGGTGTTTCCTATATTTTAACATAGATGAGATTGTAATATATTGATAAAAGTAGGGGGAGAGGGGCGCTGATATTGTCGTGATTTGTCGGAAAATTGATATCCTTTGTCAAATCGTTGATATATTGCGGGTAATGATCGATATAATGAAAAAATCGTTGATATATTGCGAGTTATGATCGATATATTTGAAAAATCGTTGATATAATTTCGTGTACCGTTAAGTGCGACCATTACATAAAAAAGCGACTCTAAACGAGCCGCTTCCGCTTTTAAGTATTATTGATTCAAGAACGCACGTAGCATCCAAGCGTGTTTTTCTAGTTCTGTGTAGATGCCTAGTAGTAGGTCAGATGTCATTTCATCGTCAGAGTCTTGAGCAATTTCCATGCCTTTTTTCAGTTCGACTAGCATCATTTGGTAGTCTTTCATGATTGCTTCGACCATCCCTTCTGCAGTTTCTCCGTAAGCTGCTTCTTGAATAGAAGATATTTCTAGGTATTCTTTCATTGTTGCTACTGGTTTACCACCAATTGCTAAAATACGTTCTGCAATTTCGTCGATGTGAGTAGCTGATTCTGTGTAAAGTTCTTCGAATTTCTCGTGTAATGTGAAGAATTGAGGTCCTTTTACGTACCAATGGAAGTTGTGAAGTTTTGTGAATAAAACGCTCCAGTCTGCTACTTGTTTGTTTAATACTTCGATTACTTGTTTGTTCATTATGATCAATCTCCTTTTGAGTTGTTATGTGATATCAATTACTAATTTATAATTATTATAAGCTAGTAATCTCTATAAATCAACCCTTTTGCTGGAATTAATTTGAACAAATTATGAACTGTTGTAAATAAAAGGCCCTATTACGATGAAGTAATAGGGCCTTTGTTTGAGATATGGCTCTTGTTCTAAACGAGCCGCTTGTGCTTTTAGTGATATCCAGCTCCGGTGACTAGACCAGTCGGTCATTTCGCGCCTTCCTGTGAGGCAAAGAACGCCTCTTCGTCAGGAGCTCCAATGCCCTCCTGTTCTGAGCAAGTCACCTCCGCTTTTAATTAATATCCAGCTCCAGCGGCTAGAATCTCCGGTCATTTCGCTCTCTCGCTCGAAGCAAAAAGCGCTTCAAGGTCGAGAGCTTGAAGTGTCCTGCGATTCTGAACGAGCCGCTTCCGCTTTTATTTGTTAAACAGCCTTTTGTTTTTCTTCTACATCCTGTCCATCCCAGCACTCTGTATTCTTTAAGCCAGGGATAGAGTTTGCAACGAAGACAGGATCTTTGCCTTGTTTCTTTTGCTTCAAATAGTCTACTAATGCAGCGTAAGCAAATTTGCTAAGGAATGAGATGGCAATTAAGTTTGTGAATACCATTAGTCCCATGAATAAATCAGCTAAACTCCAAACTGTTTTAAGAGCAGCGATTGATCCGAAGAATACCATTCCGACAACTGCAACACGATAAATCATTAACCATGTTTTGCTTTCTTTAATGAATGCGATATTTGTTTCACCATAATAGTAGTTTCCTAGAAGTGAACTGAAAGCGAATAGGAAAATAATAATCGCTAAGAAAGTGCTTGCCCACGGTCCAATTTGTGAACTTAATGCGTTTTGTGTTAATTCGATGCCTTCTAAATTTGATCCTTTGTAAAGTCCAGAACATAATACGATAAATGCTGTTGATGTACATACTAAGAATGTATCTACGAAAACGCCTAATGCTTGAACAAGCCCTTGTTTTACAGGGTGAGATACATCAGATGTTGCGGCTGCATTAGGAGAACTACCCATTCCTGCTTCTGTAGCGAATAAACCGCGCTGAATTCCGAACTTGATTGCTGCTCCAATACCACCAGCGATGGCTTGGTCTAAACCGAATGCACCGTTAAAGATTTCCATGAAAATGCTTGGTAACATACTGAAGTTGTTAATAACGACAAAAATAGCCACGCCGATATAAACGATTGCCATTGGCGGAACAATCATTTCTGTAATACGTGAAATGCTCTTAATGCCACCAAAAATAATAACTGCAACTAATAAAGCTAATAGAGCTCCTACGATTGTTCGCTCTAGTCCAAAAGCATTTTCAAACGCTATTGTTACTGTATTTGCTTGCACTGAATTGAAAATTAATCCGTACGCAACTGTAATAAGAAGTGAAAACCAGATGCCCATCCAGCGTTTGTTTAACCCTTTTTCCATGTAATATGCTGGTCCACCACGGAACCTACTTCCATCTTTTACTTTATAAATTTGCGCAAGTGTGCATTCTACAAAACTAGTAGCTGCTCCGATAATTGCGATAAACCACATCCAAAATATTGCGCCAGGTCCACCCATTGAAATTGCTAATGCTACACCAGCTAAGTTTCCGATACCGATACGTGCTGCTGCACTTAAGCAAAATGCTTGGAATGGTGAGATGCTATCTTTCTTTTTTTCTTTTCGATTAAACCCTTTACTAATTAAGCTGACCATCTCACTGAAATGAGTAATTTGGACAAATTTTAATTTAAAAGAGAAGTAAAGACCGAAGCCGATTAGCATTGCAATAAGAATATATGACCATAAAATATTATTCGTTACCTCAAGGAATCTGCTAAAGATATCAACCATATAATACACTTCCTTTTTTTCGTAATAAGAAAATTATATGCAAAAAATATACGAGAATCAATTTTTCTAAAAAATTATGTTACTTAAATCATTTTTGTGTTATGATTATGTTACATCGTAATATTTTTAGAATTATTTACATTTTAAAAAACTAAATTTAAAGCGAGAAGGTGGGGATAATTTGAAAGAAGATTCTTTATGGAAAGTAAGTCTTGAGAGTTTGAAAATGAGAAGTAATATATTTTTTATCATTACATCTTTAAGTATCTTTTTAGGGTCCACTTATTATTACAATAAAAGATTTCCAAATCACAAATATCCTGAGTGGTTAGAATTTCTAAAGTTGATTGGATGAATAAAAGACAGAAAAACAGAAAATTAAAATAAACAAGTTATGGAGGAGCTAAAAATGAATATTAGAGAAAGTGAACTTCCAGGTATTGGTTATAAGTTTCAAATCGTTACGAAAGGTAACGAAAAGATGGTAATTGTCATTCATGATGATGGTCGTAGAGAAATGTATCATTTTGATTCAGATCATGAAGAAAGCATCTCAAGTATTTCACTACGTGACTCAGAGGCGAGACAAATCGCTGCAATATTAGGTGGAATGGTATATAAGCCTAGGGCGTTAGAAAATGTTGAGATGGTTTTTGAAGGTTTAGCGATTGAGTGGTTCAAAGTGGAGAATACAGCTCCAGCAATCGGAAAAACAATTGGCGATCTTGAAATAAGAAAAACATATAGCGTAACAATAATCGCGGTTATGAAGAAGAACATGAAGAAGCTATTTAATCCAGGACCAGAAACAGTAATTGAAGAAGGAGATATGCTTGTAGTTTCAGGTGAGAGAGAAGAAATTAAAAAAATCATTAATGAATTACTTTCAAATAGGGGGGACTGATTAGATGGATACGTTAATTTTTGAAGTTGGTACAGCTTTAGTTTTAGTGGCAATTGCAGCAGTAATTGCTGGAAAATTTAAATTCTCAGTAATTCCTTTTCTAATCGTTCTTGGAATGTTAGTAGGACCGCATGCACCGACAATAGGTGTTATCGATCTCAAATTTATTGAAAGTGCAAGTGTAATTTCCTTCCTTGGACGGATTGGGGTTCTATTCCTTCTATTCTATCTAGGATTAGAATTTTCAATGAAAAAACTAATTAAATCTGGACGCTCTATTGCGATTGGTGGAACGATTTATATTTTAATTAACTTTTCACTTGGTTTGTTATACGGATTTATAATGGGATTCCCATTACTAGAAATCTTAATTATTGCGGGTATTATTACGATTTCTTCTAGCGCTATCGTTGCTAAAGTGTTAGTGGACTTAAGAAGAACTGGTAATAATGAAACCGAATTAATTTTAGGAATTATTATGTTTGAAGATATATTCCTTGCTGTATATCTATCAGTTGTTTCTGGTTTAGTACTTGGAGATCACGCTTCCTTCTTAGGTGCCCTTACTTCAATTGGAATTGCTTTAGGATATATGCTTCTATTCTTTATAGTAGCTAGAAAGGCTACGCCGTTATTAAATAAATTGCTCAACATTAGCTCAGATGAAATCTTTATTATTGTAGTATTTGCTTCGTTATTCTTCATTGCTGGTTTTTCAGAAACAATTCACGTTGCAGAAGCAATTGGAGCACTTCTTCTAGGATTAGTTTTCTCTGAGACAGAGCATAGTGATCGAATTGAACATCTTGTTGTTCCATTTAGAGACTTTTTCGGAGCTATTTTCTTCTTCAGCTTCGGGTTAAGTATTGATCCGTTCTCATTAGGCGGAGCGATATGGTTAACGTTAGGCGCTGTCCTTCTTACGATAATCGGTAACTTTGTAGCAGGAATGATCGCAGGAAGACAAGCTGGATTATCTCATAAAGCATCAACAAATATCGGATTAACAATCGTTTCAAGAGGAGAGTTCTCCATCATTATGGCTAATATCGGTATCGCCGGTGGTTTAATGTCAGTACTGAAACCATTCTCAGCACTATACGTGCTTATACTATCCATTTTAGGTCCACTTTTGACAAAAGAGTCGAAGAATGTATATAAATTCTTAAATAAAATCTTTAAGTGGGATACGAAGACTAACTAAATTTAAAAAAATAAAAGTACAAGATATTTCCTGCTTGTACTTTTATTTTTGTAATGAAAACAGTAAAGAGAGGTAAATGATGTTAGGAGAGTTGATTCATTCGGTTTTAGTTTTTTTAGAAGGACTTGGTTATTGGGGAATTATGCTTGGATTAATGCTAGAGGTTATTCCAAGTGAAATCGTATTGTCTTATGCAGGTTATTTAGTATCAACAGGAAGCATTACATTTTGGGGCGCTGTTGCGTTCGGTACAATTGGTGGTGTAATTGCACAACTATTCATTTATTGGATTGGTCGATATGGAGGAAGACCTGTTCTTGAGCGATATGGAAAATATATTTTAATCCAGAAGAAACATATTGATTATGCTGAAGATTGGTTTAATCGTTATGGAACTGGCGTTATCTTTACCGCACGTTTTATTCCGGTTGTGCGTCATGCTATTTCGATACCAGCGGGTATTGCGAAAATGTCACATGCTAAGTTTATTACGCTAACTACATTAGCTGTTATTCCGTGGTCAATTGTGTTTGTATATTTAGGTTTTAAATTAGGAACAGAGTGGGAAAGTATTAATAAAGTTGCGGAGCCATATGTGAAATACTTTGCACTTGCTGCTATTGTTTGTGCAATTGGTTATTTTGTATTTAAAAAAATGATGAAAAAAAAGTGATTACAGAAAAGGAATCTATGTCGACGTAGATTCCTTTTTTATTGGCATTTTTTCAAGGATGAAAGAATATGTTTAATATTTACCATATTGTGGCATACATATAGAAAAAGGGTGCTTGGAAAGGGGAATAAAGAGAAATGGAACTCCAGTTTCAAAATGTATATCAACAGGTAGAGAATTGGTATGTGTTGGATTCGGAGCTTCCTTGGGATGTCAAAAAGTTGAGAGAGGATTTGTTTTCTCTTATTGAAGTATGTAAAACGCCCGTTATTTTTTGTGATACGTGTGATGCAAATGATGTGCTTCTATCATTAGGGGAAGAGGAAGAAGAGTTCCTATTCCCAGTAGGTGGTTTTTATCATAAAGAAAAGCAATTAATTTTCGTTTGTATGTGGGAAGAGTATGATCAAGTTCTCAAAACGCTACTGCATGAATTCCGCCATGCGATGCAGCATAAGAGAGATATATTGTATGTGGGAAGTGAACGGTACGAAGAGCGGTGGATTGAAAAAGATGCGAGGAAGTTCGCGGAGAGGAAATTGGATGAATATAAGAGTAGAAAGTTAATGTAAAGCATAGTGGAGAAATAGCGCTGTGCTTTTATACTTATTAAAAATAAGTATTTGACTTTTATTAAGTTTAGTTCTAAACTAATGATATGAAACGAGCGAGGTGATGAAATGAAAACAGAAGATAGACTAGGGCTACTATTATGGTTTCGTTTGTCACGCTTTTATAATAAGAGTATTCGTGAGACGAATCAGCATTTGAAAAAATGGAATATATCTGCCGCTCAGTTTGATGTGTTAGCTCAAGTTGGAGGACATAATCGTTTAACGCAGCAAGAACTTGGAAATAAGCTATTTGTTACGAAAGGAAATGTAACGCAGCTTTTAAATAAAATGGAGCAGCTTGAGTGGATTTTGCGTGAACAAGAGGGTACCACGAAATATATTTCTTTAACAGAAAAGGGAAGAGCTTTATATGAGGAAATCGTCCCACCTCAAGAAACGTTCCAAGCAGAGAAGTTTCATAATTTAAATATAGAGGAACAAAAGCAGTTATTAACACTATTAAAAAAGTTACAGTAAGAAAAAATTTTAAAATAAATCTCGAATTCGAGATAGTATGAGGTGAAGGATATGTTTAGAAAAGTTGATCATAAAAATATGGGCAGAGCAAATCATGGTTGGTTAAATACACATTTTCATTTTTCTTTTGCCAATTACTACAATCCAAATAACATGAACTTCGGAGCGTTACGTGTTATTAATGATGATCTAGTAGCGGCGCAAACTGGTTTTGATATGCATCCGCACCGTGATATGGAGATTATTTCTTACGTTGTAGATAGTGCTTTAACACATGAAGACAGCATGGGAAATCGCGGAACGATTGAGCGTGGACATGTTCAATATATGAGTGCTGGCACGGGTGTATTTCATAGCGAGCATAATTTAGGCGATGAAACGCTGCGTTTATTACAAATTTGGATTTTACCAGACCGTGCGGATCATAAACCAAACTATGGTGAGTTTAAATTTGATTGGAGCAAGCGTGAAAATGAATGGTTCCATATGGTATCTTCAGTAGAAGGAAATGCACCAATTCAAATTCACCAAGATGCGAATTTATATTCTTTATCATTAGAGGCTGGAAAAGAAATTCATTTTCCAGTGAAAGAAGGACGTCAATTGTACCTTGTACAAATTGAAGGAAGCAGTGTAATAAATGGTGAGACGTTTGTTATGCGGGATGCAGCAGAATCTGTAGAAGAAGATATTCACATTCAAGCGAAAGAGCAATCACACTATTTAGCAATTGAATTGAAAAAACAATAAAAGGTTTATAAAAAAGAGGACATCCGATAGATGTCCTCTTTTTTTGATTGGAATTATCTGAAAAATGTTTCTCAAATTTTTGGTAGAGGTATCGGGTGAAAAAATAAGAATTGTATAAAAGTGTCAAAAATCTTTATGGGAATGGGGAATGTTATAGTGAAAAAGCAAGTCATTTCATCAGCATTAGCGTTAACTGTTATCGCCGGGGGATTTGGAGCGTTTGGGGCAACGACAACGAAAGCGGAAGAACAAAAAATTCAATATCATCAAGAATTTAAAACACCTGCATACATAGGTGAAGAATGGAAAGCACCGGAAGGACTAGATAAAAAAGAGACGGTCTTTCAATACTTAGAGAGTAAGAAAGATATGTTTAAATTAGCAGGAAATATTGAAAAGCATTTTAATATCGTTGGGGAAGAAAAAGACGCTGAATCTGATACGACACATGTGAAGCTAGTTGAGAAACATAATAACATTCCTGTGTACGGTTCTGATCAAACTGTTACACTTGATAAAGAAAATAATGTAAAAGCATTCTTCGGACAAGTTATTCCGAATTTAGATGATAAAAATATTCCTGCAGCTGCAAGCATTACTGCGGAACAAGCAGAAACAATTGCAAAGGCAGATATTGAGAAAGAAATTGGCAAAGTAAAGAGTTATGACGGTGTGAAAAAAGATTTATTTGTATATGAAAAAGACGGTAATTACTACCTTGCATACTTAGTTAAGGCATCGATTTCAAAACCAGCTCCAGGGTATTGGCATTATTTTGTTGATGCAACGAATGGAAATGTTATTGAGAAATATAACGCTGTAGATAACATTACTGGATTTGGTTACGGAGTATTAGGTGCTAGACAATCATTTGAAATTGCTCAAGATACGAAAACAGGACAATTCAACTTGTTTGATGGTAAACGAGGACAAGGTATCCATACATTTGATGCAGAGAATATGGACGAGAACTGGTTTAATTTATTCTCACAATGGCTTGGATATACAGGAGAAGAAGTTGAAAGTAAATCTAAGTTCTTCGAAGATAAAGCTGCAGTTGATGCGCATGTAAATGCAGGAAAAGTATATGATTACTACAAAAAGACATTTAATCGTAACTCTTTCGATGATAAAGGTGCGAAGCTTATTTCAACTGTTCACGTAGGTACAGCGTGGAATAACGCAGCTTGGAATGGTGTGCAAATGATGTATGGTGATGGCGATGGAAAAACATTCATTCCATTATCTGCTGGACTTGATGTTATCGGTCACGAATTAACGCATGCTGTAACTGAACATACAGCAAACCTTGTTTACAAAAATGAGTCAGGGGCGTTAAATGAATCGTTATCTGATATTATGGGTGTTATGGTTGAGAAGAAGAGCTGGGATTTAGGTGCTGACATTTATACACCTGGTAAACCAGGTGATGCACTTCGTTCATTGAAAGATCCAGCATCTATTCCAAACCCATTAAAACCAGGTGAAGGTTACCCAGATCACTATAATAAACGTTATACTGGAACAGCTGATAATGGCGGCGTTCATATTAACAGTAGTATTAATAATAAAGCTGCTTATTTAGTATCTGAAGGCGGAGATCATTACGGCGTGAAAGTAACTGGAGTGGGCCGTGAAGCTACTGAAAAAATTTACTACCGTGCTCTTACGAAATATTTAACTGCAAACTCTGACTTTAAAATGATGCGCCAAGCTGCACTTCAGTCAGCTGAAGATTTATATGGTAAAAACTCTAAAGCTGTACAAGCTGTAACGAAAGCTTATGATGCAGTAGGCGTAAAATAATAAGAGAAAAAAACCTGACTAGAGTGTCAGGTTTTTTTTCTTTATCCCGCTAGTCGCGAATGCCTAATGCGATTTTCGCCATACGTGACATACGTTCTTTCGACCACGGTGGATTCCAAACGACATTTACTTCTATTTCATTAACTTCAGGTACGTTCGTTGATAATACTTTTTTAACGTCTGATACGATTTGCCCAGCCATTGGACAACCGATAGAAGTCATCGTCATCGTAATGACAGCATTATTATTTTCATCTGCTGTAACATCATACACTAATCCAAGATTAACGATATCAACACCTAGTTCAGGGTCAATAACAGCTTCTAAATTGGCAAATAATTTATTTTCAAATGCTTCTTGTGACATAAGCAGCCCCTCCTACAATTTAATGATATCGATTCTCATTATAACGGAAATGAGCATAATGTGCAGGAAATGAGCTCAAAAAAATATCCCTCTTTAAAAGAGGGATATTTTTTTGAAAATCTATTCTGTTTTAAAATGAGATACGAGTTGATCTAACTCTTCAACTGTTTGTTTCATTTTTCCAGCAGTTACTGCCATTTCATTCATAACGATAACTTTTTTTTCAGCAGATTGTGCCGTTGCGGCAGTTTCGCTGGATACTTCAGTCGAGATAGAAGCGATGTTATTAAGTGAAGCGTTCATTTCTTCAGCACTTGCAGCCATCTCTTCAGCAGTTGCTGATATATCTTGCATTTGAGTAGATACTTTATTTACTTGTTCTACAATTGTTGAGAAAGAAGTACCAGCTTCACGAATAACATTAATGCCTTCAAATGCTTCAGAACGGCCTTGAGACATCATAGAGCTAGCAGTCTCTGTATCATTTTGAATTTGATGTAGTAATTGATTAATGTCTGTTGCAGCTGTTTTAGATTGTTCAGCAAGTTTTCGAACTTCGTCAGCTACGACAGCAAATCCTTTTCCTTGCTCGCCAGCACGAGCTGCCTCAATAGAAGCATTTAAAGCAAGTAAGTTTGTTTGCTCAGCAATATTAGAAATAGATTGTACAGCAGTATCAATATATTTCGTATGAGTGATTAGACGTTCAACCACTTCTGACGTAGCATTTACAGCTTCGTGTATCGTTGTCATTTGTGAAACAGATTTTTGGATAACGGTACTTCCATCGCTAGCATGTTCAGATGTGGCAACAGCAAGTTCCGCTACAGATGAAGCAGATTCAGCAATACGCTGAACACTTACTGCCATATCGTCCATTGCAGTTGAACTTTCTTCCATACTAGAAGTTTGTGATTGAATACTTGCATTTAAGTTAGACATCGAGCTTTGGACTCTTACTGTCGCCTCACGTGATGTATTCGTTTTTTCTAGCATATTTTCAGAAGCAGTTTGTACTTCCACTGATGTTTTTTGAACACGATTAATGATATGTTGTAGGTTTTCTAACATTTTATTAAATGATGTTGCGATAGCACCGATTTCATCGTTGCTATTTACTTGTAGACGTGCCGTTAAGTCACCTTCTTGAGAGGCTAATTCTTTTAGCTTCGTGTCAATTTGTTGAATTGGTTTCACAAGTTTACCAGAGAACCACCATGCAAGAATAATTGCAGCGACAATACAAATAACGAGTGATAAGAAAATAACATATTCGATTAAGAGTGCAGATTGGTCAATTTTTTCAATAGATTGTTCACGTAATTTAGCTTGTTCATTACTGTAATTTGTGAAGTCACCAATTACTTTATAGACAGTTCCGTTCTCTGAAGAAGCTACTTGTAAAGCTTCTTCCCATTTTTGTTCTTTTGCAAGAGTGAATACTTTTTCCTCAACGAACTTTCTCCAAGTAGACCCTAATTCCATTGTGCTTTTTACGGACGAAGAAGCATTTGGATTAGAAAGAAGTTTATCTTTTGAATCCTCAAGACGTTTACTCATCTCATTAAACTTGTCTAATTCGACTTGATCATGTTGTAGTAAATAACCTCTTAGAGCAGAGAGCTGTACTTGATAAGCGTCTCCACGCTCTTTTAATTCTGTTGCCAGTGGAGAAATTTCTTTTTGTAATGTTTCAGCTTTACGAGATTGGTCAATAGCAAAAAATAAAATAAATGCTAAGGCGATACCGAATAAAGCGCAAATCGTTCCCATCATGAACATAAGTTTTTTTCTGATACTTACAAAATTCATATGATAAAAAGCCTCCTTTGTCAAATCTTAGTATTAGAATTAATAAATGTAAAAAAATTGAAAGAAAGCTTTACTCCAGTTGGAATAAAGCTTTCTTATTTCCTTTAGGAATTATAGCAGACGGAATGAGAGATAGAAAGAGATATTTTAAAGTGAAAAAAGAGAGACTGTAAAACTTGCTTTCCTATACCTTTGAGTTCGTGTCATTTTCACTTTAAGCGTTTGTTTTGAAATGAGAAACGAGAACTTCAAGTTCTTGTACGATTGTTTTCATTTCAGATGATTTGTTAGCCACGATACTCATTTTGTTTACTTGATCACCAGCCGAATGTGCTGTTTGTGATGTTTCTGCAGCAACTTCGTTTGAAATAGAAGCGATATTATTTAAAGCTGCATTCATTTCTTCAGAGCTTGCAGCCATCTCTTCAGCAGTTGCAGACATTTCTTGCATTTGCGTAGAGACTTTGTTAATGTGGTTAACAATTTCTGAGAATGAAGATCCGGCGGTACGAATAACCGTAATTCCTTCAGAAGCCTCTGCTTGACCTTGTGTCATCATGTCATTTGCTATTTTTGTATCAGCTTGAATTTGATGCAGTAAATGGTTAATGTCAGTTGCGGCTATTTGAGATTGTTCAGCAAGTTTTCTAACTTCATCGGCAACAACAGCGAATCCTTTGCCGTGTTCACCAGCACGAGCTGCTTCAATAGAAGCATTTAAAGCGAGTAAATTTGTTTGCTCGGCGATATTCGAAATAGATTGAAGTGCAGTATCGATATGATTTGTATGTGTAATGAGTCGCTCAACTACTTGTGATGTAGCGTTAACGGCTTCGTTAATTGTATGCATTTGTGTAATAGATTTCTCAATGACTTTATTCCCATTATCTGCTTTTTCTGAAGTTGTGACAGCTAAACTAGTAACAGAAGACGCGGACTCAGCGATACGCTGAACACTCGTTGCCATGTCATCCATTGCGGTTGAACTTTCTTCAATGCTAGAAACTTGTGAACGAATATTGTGTTCAAGAGCATTCATAGTTTCTTGGGTCCTTGCGGTATTTTCCATAGAAGCGGTTGTTTCGATAAATACATTTTCGGAAGCTTCTTTTACACTTGTTGATGTTTGTTGAACTTGTTTTATTATATGCTGTAAGTTAGTGAGCATTTGATTAAAGGAATTTGCAATGTCACCAATTTCATCTTTACTCGTTACGTGTAATCTAGCCGTTAAATCTCCATCTTGAGAAGCTAATTCTTTTAACTTCTCATCAATTTGTCGAATTGGTTTAACGAGTTTACCAGAGAACCACCATGCTAATAAAATAGACGTTAATGTACATGTAATGAGTGAGAAGAAAATAATATATTGAATAAGTGATGAAGAAGACTCGACATCAGCAATTAATGCGTCACGTTTCTCATTTTCTTCATTTGTATATTTATTAAAACGACCTAAAAGATCATTTACATAATCTGTTTGTGCTAAAGCAATTCTAGATGCTTCGTCCCATTTTCCTTCACGCGCAAGAGGGAGTACCTCATTATCTATGACGCTACGCCATTTTCCTCCCATTAAAATGGCTTCTTTCATTCCTTCTGGGAGCTTTTTGTCACTTGTTACTTTCTCTCTAGTATCAGCTAATTTTTTCCCTTCTCGGTTGAACTTATCTAATCCTTTTTGATCATGTGATAGCAAATATTCTTGTAAACCAGCAACTTGTCCTTGGAACCAATCGCCACGTTCTTTTAAAATCGTCGCTCTTTTCGATACATCATTTTTTAACGTTTCGATTTCACTTGCTTGATTCATGGCGAATGAAAGAATAACAATAAGAGCAATGCTAAATAAAGAAGAAATGCTTAAGAGTGTGAACAGTAGTTTTTTTCGAATACTAACATATTTCATCGTTACCCCTACCCTCATTTAAACTGTTTATTATGATTTATAGATATTTAGAACGAAATTAATAAAAACATTATTATGAAGTTATTAATCTGTTCAATAAAAATTATAGCAGATAATGGAAGGAGTCAGATTGGTATTAGAAAAAGTTCTTAAAATGTATACATTTGCATATCATAAAATTCATAAATAAATATTAGAAATGCTATTGAAATTTGAAATGACATCATGTATACTTCTAATTAGTTGATAACGATTATCAGTATCAACTAAAAACATTACTCTTCGTTATGTTGGTCATACCCCTTTTTGACGACGTAAGTCAGAGACGAAATGTTGAAATATCTTGTGTCCTATTCTACAGAATTATGGTAATCTCCAACCTCAACTTATATGCGTGAGCATGCAAAAAGGATCCTATCCGTGAAGGGATCCTTTTTTGCATGCTGTCGCAATTATTGTATATAAACCAGGGATACGTTCTTCGATTCCTTCTGGTGCAGTAGAAGGGAAGACCCATCTTTGATGAGATCCATGTTCTTCAACTAGTTTTTCAATTTTAAAACGTTCTTCCGCAAGTGTTGTAATGATTTCTCCTAGCGTCCAGCGACGGATGGTTGTTTTAGGTAGCGATTCTTTCTGTGCTTCTGTAAGAAGGATGCTATAAGCAACATCATCTTCAATTAATTCTTCATCGAAATAATTTCCACTTGCTCGAAATGATGGATGGTCTACTCCTAATAGCTTTGTGTATATTGGATGGTAATCGCGAAGGATAAGTATCCCACCTGGCTTTAGTAGTTGAGAAATTTTTTTGAAAAGTGGTTTTAAATCTAGAAAGTAATGAAGTACACCAAGCTCCAGTAATACGATATCAAATGATTTGGAGAGATTTACATCTAGTACATCAGAAACGATGTAATGAATAGAGACGTCTGCGGCGGCAGCAAGTTCATTTGCATATTTTGCATTACTTGCTGAAATATCAACAACTGTTACGTCAGAGCCTAAAAGGGCGAGAGCAACAGCTTTATTTCCTTTTGAGCCGAGTAAATTAATAATACATTTTCCTTTTGGAGATTGTATGTAAGGTAAATAATGTGCTACTTCGCGTGTGGGATCTTCCATGATTTTTTTCGCATAATCAGCTGGTGCCCCGTGGCGATTCGTCCAAGCTTCATAAGCAGCTGTATTCCAGCTTTTTTCATTTATAGTGCTTAGTTGTTTTTGGTTCAATGTTATCACTCCTTTTGTGAACGTATAGGTATTCGGCGGGAGGATGGGATTTCCTTTTCGTTCTGGATAAAAGTTTGATTTTTCTGTGATTAAGTCGTAAAATACTTGTTATACGTAAAAGCGTTGAAAAGGAAAAGTAGGATGAACACATTCTTTCCAGAGAGCTTCGGTAGCTGAGAAGAAGCAAGAATATTCATTTGAACAATGGCCTTTGAGCTTCGTCCTGAACTTATCAAATGATAATAGTAGGCGGCGACGAGAGTTGGTACTCGTTATCAAAACCACAGTATAAGAGCATAGAGCTCCGTACTTGTTAAGGCTAATTATGTGAGTGATTGGCGAAATAAGGTGGTACCGCGACTGTTTATACAGCCCCGCCCTTATCTTTTTTAAGATAGGGGCGGGGCTTTTTATATTTTAAAGGAGGAATATAAGATGAGTATTTTTATTGGAGGCGCTTGGCCGTATGCAAATGGTTCGTTACACCTTGGCCATATTGCGAGTTTATTACCTGGAGATATTTTAGCGCGTTATTACAGGGCAAAAGGTGAGAATGTGCTGTATGTTTCAGGGAGTGACTGCAATGGAACACCGATTGCAATTAGAGCAAAACAAGAAGGTGTGACAGCAAAAGAAATTGCTAATAAGTATCATGAAGAATTTCAGCGATGTTTTCGTGATCTCGGTTTTACGTATGATTGCTATACACGTACCGATAGCGAGCATCATCATGAAACTGTTCAAAAAGTTTTTTTACGTTTATTAGAAGAAGGCTATATTTATAAAAAAACAGTGGAACAAGCGTATTGTGAAACGTGTACGCAGTTTTTACCGGATCGTTATGTTGAAGGAATATGTCCATATTGCCATGAAGCAGCAAGAGGAGATCAATGCGATGCTTGTTCTGCTATTTTAGATCCTCTTGATTTGTTAGAAAAGAAATGTAAGTTATGTGGTAGTACGCCATCTGTAGAGGAAACAGAGCATTTCTATTTTGCATTGCATACATTTCAGGAGCAAATTAAAAAAGTTGTAGAAATCGCAAAAGAAAAAGGAACATGGCGTGATAATGCAATTCAATTAACGGAAAGATACGTAAAGGAAGGGTTACAAGATAGGGCTGTATCAAGAGATTTACCAATCGGGGTATCAATTCCAGTGAAAGGGTATGAAGATAAAAAAATTTACGTATGGATTGAAGCAGTGGCAGGATATTATTCAGCGAGTAAACATTGGGCTGAAGAAACAGGAAAAGATGATCAAGAGTTTTGGAATAGCGATGCGCAAACATATTATGTACACGGCAAGGATAATATTCCATTTCACTCCGTCATTTGGCCAGCGGTATTACTTGGAATAGGGGAAGAAGCAATCCCGCGTCATATCGTTTCGAATGAATATTTAACAGTTGAAAAAAGAAAATTATCTACAAGTAAAAACTGGGCAGTATGGGTACCTGACATATTAGAACGCTATGATCCAGATTCTATCCGTTACTTCTTAACAGTAAATGCACCAGAAAATCGTGACACTGATTTTTCATGGCGTGAATTTATTTACAGTCATAATAGTGAATTGTTAGGAGCATATGGAAACTTCGTGAACCGCACATTAAAGTTTATTGAAAAATATTATGATGGCACTGTACCAAAGGGGACTATTGATATAGAGCTGAAAGATAAAGTAGAAGGATTATATAAAAATGTAGGAGAGGCGATTGAGCAAACTAAATTTAAGGTGGCGTTAGAGACAATATTTGATGCAGTACGTTTTGCAAATAAATATTTTGATGAAAAGCAGCCTTGGAAACAAAGAGAAGATGATCCAGTTTCGTGTGAAGAAACGATTTATAACTGTGTGTATCTTATCGCTAATTTTGCAAATCTCCTTGAACCGTTTTTACCATTTTCAAGTGAAAGAGTTAGAAGCACATTGTCGATTATTAAACGAAATTGGAAACCGCAAAATACGTTGCCAAGTAGAATTGATAGCGTGCAGCCACTATTTGAGCGAATCGATGTAAAACAAATTGAGCATGAGATAGAGAAGTTATATGGAGCGGTAAAATGAGAGATAACAAAAGACCTTTCAAGTAAATGAAAGGTCTTTTGTTATGCAGTATGATTCTCTTTCTTATCTTTCAAAAAGAAAAGTACGGCAAGGATTACAAGAATAATAGCTGCGATATCATACGTTATTTTAAATGTAGTATTAAAGTTTAAGTATTCTACGAAAGGAGTTTTCACTGCTCCTGCATATATACAAACGGGAATGAGAAGTAAATCGTGAAATTTCTTTTCTTTCATATATCTTATTAGGAAGAAGATACACATAATAGCAAAAAATACGATGCTTAAAATAGTCATTTATACCTCCAGATAAATTTACTTATTTTAATTGCAGTTATATCTTTTATATAAATTCTGTATTTTTTCAAGCGCTATGCACGCGATTGTGTTTCCTTTCTTTCCTAGCTGTAAGCAGCTGAGGAGTGAAAATCCCAACCAATATAAAAATAATACCAATCCACTGCATGAATGTTACGACTTCATGTACAAGTGTAATAGAAGCGATAATAGCAGTTGGTAATTCAGCTGCACCTAGTATTGTACCAAGTCCGGTTCCTACTTTCGGTACGCCAATTGAAAAACAAATGACAGGTACAACAACGCCGAATAA
The DNA here is from genome assembly GCF_050312695.1 of Bacillus sp. AF62. Classification (NCBI taxonomy): domain Bacteria; kingdom Bacillati; phylum Bacillota; class Bacilli; order Caryophanales; family Bacillaceae; genus Bacillus; species Bacillus sp. AF62. The sequence goes on from NZ_JBNPJZ010000093.1 coordinate 80,091, forward strand.
TCCGAGGAAGAAAGCATATTTCCATAGACCGGCTTGCAGGGCACCATCTGTTAAAAAGGTTGGTGGGAAGAATAGACATACGATAAGAGTCGCACTTGTTGTCATGAGAAAGCTTTTCGTATAAGGCGGAACATCTGTAGCAACGCGTCCGCTTGCAAAAACATAGAATGAAAAAGAGACTGCAGCTAATAGTCCAAAGATAATCCCTTTCGTAGAAAAACTTTGTCCGAGGCCTTCAAATACACCACCTGCAAACAATGTACCAGCAAATAAAATAAGGATAGATATGATCTTATCGCGGCTTGGAAAGGTTCGATTTGCAATCGCTTCGATAATGACACCAATCCAAGTGAACTGAAAGAGTAGGACGACAGCGATAGATGCGGGTAGTTCTTCTACAGAAATAGCGTAGAAAATCCCAGTCATACTCATTGTTGTTCCGACGGTTAGTAATGAAAAGAATTGTTTTTTGTTACCTTATGACGTGAAAAGAAAAGAACGAGTAGAAATAGTCCAATCCATCCGAAGACATATTGTCCCCCTAATAGTTGATGTGCTGAAAATCCATTTATGAATCCGAGTTTGAAAATAGTTGAAAGTATGCCGTAGCTGCAAGCACCGAATAAAACGAGCAATGAATATTTAAACTTATCCATAAAAAATCCTCCTTTTAAGTAATAAAAAACGCCCGCTATCCAAATAAGGATAACGGGCGAACGAAACAGAGTAAGACACTCTACAAAATTCCGCCACTCACACATGAAGTATGAGTTTGGGGTATGTAATTATAGTGAATGTTACATTGCTTTTGGGAATACAATGGAGCATTTTACACCTTGAGCTGTGTTTTGTATCCCGTAAGGAAACTGATGTTTATCTAATATTTGTTTCACGATATATAATCCAAGACCACTACCTTGTACTAAACCGTGTTTATCAGGGTTTGCGCGATAGAAAGGCTCAAATAAATGAGCAAGTTTATCTTCATCAATTTGTGAACCTGTATTCAATACTTCTAATGCGTAACCGTTTGGTTTTTCATAAAGCTTTATATATACGTGTTGATGGTCAATTGTATAATGAATTGCATTTGAAATAATGTTAAAAATAGCAGTTTGAATAAATTTAGGATCAGCTAAAATTTGTACGTCGTGTTTAATATTAGATTGTACATTTAATTGTTTTACAGATACAAAGTAATCTACTTTCTTCATAACATCCTCAATAATATTAGATAAAGAAATGACTTCTAAATTCGGTTTAAATTGAGGGTTTTGTATTTTGGATAATTCCGACATTTTTTCCGTTAATATGTTAATGTCTTGCATCATCTCGTAGGAACGTTTCAAATACTTATCTCTATCTTTATAAGCTCCAATTCCGTGAATCATGCCATCTAGTTGTCCCATGACGGCTGCGATTGGTGTTTTTAATTCATGGGATACCATAGACATAAATTCTTTACGAGATTGTTCTAATTGTTGTTCTTTCTTGAGCTCATTTCTTAAATCTTGATTGCTTTCATGTAAATTCTTCACAATATTTGGTACTTGTGAAGCAGCTACTGACAAATTAAAATCTGTTTGATCTGTATTTTTGTTAAGTAGCTTTTTATCTGAGAAATCAAGATTCATAATATCTTTTAAAGCATCGCTCATATATTGAAAAGGTTTAGCAATTAGTTTTGCGTACATTAAAGATCCGAGTAGAGATAATGCAAGCATTGTCGCGCCAACCTGTGGAGCTAACTGCTGCAACGCATCTGCTAACTTTGGATTATCATTTGTATCATTTGTTTTACTTGCTGCATTTTGTGTATGTAAGGCATCATTATTAGCGGCTTTCTTTTCTGCTTCTGTAAGCTGATTAGAAGTGCTATTTTCCCCCGAAAGGTTTTGTGTATGTTCTTTTGCCTTTGCAGTTTGGCTAGGCTGCAAAAGGTGATTGATAGCTGTAGAAAGAGATTTATAATCTACAATAGAAGATTGGAAATTAGAAATGTTTCCCTCTGACACAGCTTTATTTTGATTCGTTTTACTTTGATCGTTTTGCTTATCTGAATCCGCCTGTTCTGTAGTCGGCGTTCCATTTTCTTTCACAAAACGTTCTTTATCGTAGTTTGAAGCTAGAAAGTAAATGATTTGATAAAGACAAAGTGATAAAAGAATACAAAATAATAAGGTTTTGATGAAAATATTTTTGGTGATGTTGTCTTTGCTACGATTCGATTTTGTAGCCAATGCCTTTCACCGTTTTAATATAAGGAATTCCTAATTTTTTTCTTAAGTTTTTAATATGTGTATCTATAACTCTTACATCACCATAATGTTCATAGCCCCATACCTTATTCAACAAATCACTTCTTGATAATACTTTTCCTCGATTTTGCAGTAAAGTATAAATAATTTCAAATTCTTTTGTTGTCAATTCAATTTGATTACCATGAACATAAGCTGCATATGCTGTAGAATTTAACATCAATTCATGGAATTGTAGTATAGTTGCAGCTTCTGCTTCCTTTGTTGCTGCCCTTCTTAATACAGCCTCTACACGCTTAATAAATACGGTGTAATGGAACGGTTTCGTAATATAGTCATCAATACCTAACTCAAATCCTTTAATTTCACTTTCTTCATTATGTAAGCCAGTTAACATAATGATTGGTACATCAGATTGTCCTCGCATAATTTTACAAATACTATAGCCATCTATATCTGGTAACATTACATCGAGGAGGACAAGATCGTATGAATTTTTTTGGAAAAGAAGAATACCTTCTGTTCCAGCACCAACTACATCAACAGTAAAGTTTTGTGCCATTAGAAATTCACGAATAAGTTCTTGTATATCTGGGTTGTCTTCAATCACCAGTATATGCGTCATAGTAACACCTCCTAAATAACGCTTTTTACTGCAATATTCGAATTCATCATTTTTCGAGTGACTCAGATTGTTTATACATATAATAAGCCCCCGCTATAAAATAATAATAAAAGTAGCAAGGGGAATAGTTTAGTGTTACTGATTAGTTCAGAATTACAGTAGTTCTATTATAGTATGTATTATAAAATTTATAAAACATTATAACTGTATAATTTTAATATCTACGTTTATCAATGTTTGGATATTAGCTAATCAAATCTATTCCTATTATATATGTAAATACAGTTGTTTTGCTACTGTAAATGAATAAATAAAATAAGCCAAGACATAAAATTCTTGGCTACACATAAATCTTGTTTTTAGGCTATTTTACAGTGACAGTAGCTTGTTGCTGAACGCGCTCAAATAACCAGTGTATATCATTATTATACATACGAATACAACCAAGTGTTGTCCATTTGCCGATTGCTTGATTATTGTTAGTTCCGTGAATCGCATAAGTTGTTCCGTAAGTTCCTGCCATATTTAATCCAAGCCAACGGTCACCAAGTGGATTACGTGGATCGCCGCCTTTAATTTTGCCTGTATAATAAGGGCGGTTTTTAATTTTATTTACGATTTGAAAAGTACCTTTAGGTGTAGGCGTTGCAGCTTTTCCAGTAGCGACAGTAAAACTTTTTATAAATTTTCCATCCTGATAATAATCCATTTTATTTAACTGAGTGTCTACGATTAATTGATCTTTCGTTGTAGCGGCCTCTGCGCTAGCGAATGGAAGAGTTAAAAATCCTAATGATAATAGTGCGCTTAATAATAATTTTTTCATTGTTATTCTCCTTTTACGATCGTAATAGTCTTACATACAATGAAGTTGTAATCCTCGTAATGCTTTATTTACATTTTCATCTAATGTTTCAAAGAATGTAGTGATTTTGCTGTTGTGTTTGTTGTTTTTATCAATAAGTAATCTTTCGTTTAATAAAAGCTCGCCACGTAGTCCAAAACTTTGAACTTGAATATTTAGCTCATCTTCATTTTCAGAAATAATTGGTAAGAAATAGTGAAAAGCTTTCGTTGGAATGATGTAGCTTTTGCCAATCATGCTTTCTTGGTTTGAGTTAGTCCATTTTTTCGTGACAATTTTAATATTCTTTTTTGAAACGATAAAAGATAGTGTTGTAGATTTTGTTAAACTTACGTCAAATTCACTTGTTTCACATATGTGTAAATTAAAAACGGTTTCATTTTGATGAGATTCAACATTTGTATTAATAAAATCGTGCATTTTATATGCTTCCATTTCGTATTCACCCTTTTTTCAATTTCGAAAAACGACTTATATTTATTCAAATTAATGCTTAGTCATATATTAGTTAAATTTTTCAACAAATTCCGATATAATCTTACAATACGTATATGAAGCTAATATGAAGTTAGCATGAGTTTGTGGTGGTTTTTTATTGAGAACAAAATAAGAAAGGTTTTTCAGTGTTAAAAAATGGATAAAATTTGCATATTATTAATGCGTCTTTTTGTTATTTCGACTTAAAAAATGCTTTTAACTACTTAATAAAGAACGGAAATCATTAGTGTGACCCTTACAAAAATGTAATAAAAATGTAAGCTATTGTGATAGTTATTTCGACAATTTTTTTATACAATAATAGTAAGAAGTTGTACGTGATTGAAAGGAGAGATGACATGGAATGGATTCATGAATTATTTCAGCAATACGGGTACTATGTTGTACTTGTAGGTTTGCTATTAGAATATATTGCACTTCCGTTTCCGGGAGAGCCAACGTTAGCATATGCGGGATTTTTAGCACATAAGGGTGATTTAAGTTTACCGATTTTAATTATTCTATCCTTTATTGGGACAAGTGTAGGAATGACGATTCAATACTTTTTAGGAAATAAATTAGGTATGCCTTTCATTCAAAAGTATGGGAAATACGTATTTTTAACACAAAGAAAAATTGACTTAACGAGAATGTGGTTTGATAAGTATGGGTACTTCTTAATTTTTATTGGTTTCTTTATTCCTGGTGTACGTCATTTCACAGGATACTTTGCAGGAATTATTAATTTACCATTCCGTCGTTTTGCCATTACAATTTATTCAGGCGCTCTATTTTGGGTATCATTCTTCTTAATCGGTGGTTACTGGTTAGGTGGAAACTTACATGATATCTTTGGAGTGCTAGAAGGTCATATCGGTAAAATCATTTTTGGAGTTATTGTGATTGTAGCGGTTACGTTAGGTATTCGTTTCCGTAAGCAGTTAAAACGAGTATTACTACAAAACGCAAGCTAATATGAAATCCATTCTATGTCAGAATTTAGGAAGGCAGTGCAAAAGCACTGCCTTTTTTATTTTATTTTTAAGACTATGTTTAATGTACATTTTACATTCTTTATAGGAATTTGATACAGGATAAGAAATAAGTATCTTGTCAATTATTATAGTCGTAATGACAATTATAATTGACAAAAATAAGGATATTATTTACAATTTTAATTAAATAAATGAAAAAGAGGGAAGACATGAAGCTTCAAAATCGAGTGAGGGAATTGCGAGCAAAGCATCGTTTATCACAAGGGGATTTAGGAAAAGTGATTGGATCATCACGGCAAACGATTAGTTTAATTGAACGTGGGGATTATGCACCATCTATTGTATTGTCGTTAAAAATCGCACAAATTTTCAATGTACCGGTGGAGGAAATATTTACGTTAGTGGAGGGGGAAGAGGATGATGAAGAGTAAGCGAAAAAAACAATTTGATTCTGTGGGGAAAATAGCATTAAGTATGATAGGAGGCTTTTTAACGTCTTATATAGCTTTAAATTTACTCTCGGATGAACCGAGAAAATTATCATCCAATACATTTATAGGTATATGTACTATTTTTGGAATTTTAATGATGTACTATACTTGGAAGAATACACGTATGTTAGCAGAGGCACGCGATGAAGAAGAGAGCGTACAAGGCAGAAAATTAGGCATTATAAGTATATATTTACGTGTAGGTGATATAGTTACGCAGGCATGGTTTGTATATGCAGTTATTACATGTAGACGTGCACTGTTGCAGGATACAAATGTTTCATTTGCGGTGTGGAATTTAGTAGCTTCTATTGTTTGTTTAACTACTGTAGTAATTATCGGACTCATAACAAAAAATCGTTATAACAAGCTATATCCTGAACAAGGTGTAACGTATATGGAATCTATGAAAATGTGGACGAAAAATGCAGATGAAGGATTAAAGCACATTGTGCATGAGGCTGGATATAAAGCGTATGAATTTACGAATACAATATTGGCATATGTATGGTGGGCTGCCGTTATATATACAGCTGCTAGTAATATCGATTTTGTGTTAATTGGTTTAATCTCATTTATTTGGATATTGCATCTCGGGAAGTTCATGTACGAAATGCAGAGAAAAATGATTTATTAAGGGGAGAAAAAGGTGGATATTTTAAGAAGGCCAGCTGGCTCAATGACAGTGGCGCTAATTCTGTCCATTTTATACGGAGTAATCCGAACTGGGAAATTAGAAGTAATTTTGAACCTATGGGCAATAGTTGGAATTTCATTGTTAGTGTTAGCCATTCATGAGCTAGGACATGTAGTATTTGGTGTAATAGGTGGTTTAACATTTAAATTTATGACAGTAGGACCCATTACTATTCAAAAAGAAAAGGGAAAATTACGTATTCGAGAGAATAAATTATGGGCGTACTTTGGAGGCGTTGCAACACTAGTACCACCTTCTATAGAGACACCGAATCTTTCGAAAAAATGGGCGTGGCTCACTTTAGGTGGATCGATTACGAGTTTACTATTTGGTATTACTTCCGGTTACATATACATGGTGAGTTATTATCAATATCTTTTATATTTTTCCTTTTTCCATTTTGCAATCTTTGCGGTTACAATTGTGCCAATAAAAGGAATGCTTATGAGTGATGGGATGCAATTTCTTATTTTAATTAAAGATGATGAAAGAGCTAGAAATCACTTATATGAGATTCAAATATCGAGTGAGTTATTTAGTTATAAAAGACCGAAAGATTGGGATGAAAGATTAGTAGAATTGAGTGAGGAGAAAATAAAAGAGAATAAAGGGATAAGAGAGATAATGAGTAGACTTATGCTCGTCTTTTTTGCTCGTGCAGATCAAGAGGGAATGGAAAGAGCGATACCGTATATAGAACGAATTGTTCAACTACCTGTAACGAAAGAAAATAAGTTTTTCGTTAGTAGTTTTCATAGTTGGTACCTTTTATATAAAGCTCTTTATCAGATGGATAGTCTTTCGTTGCAAGAAGCAAAGGAACATGCAAAGGCTATTACAAAAATGGACCTAAGTGGATATTACCGTACACAAGGAATTATTAAATATGTAGAGGGCAATATGGAAGCGTCCCGTACTTATATGAAGAAAGCTGATCAAGAATTAAAGAGCGCCGAGAAGAGTGAAATGGGATATTTACAATTAGAAAGAGAATGGTTTAAGCAGCTGAAAGAGAGGGTATCTTACGATGGGTGAGGTATCCTCTTTTTTATATGTCATCTTATGCCGTTCCATAAATAGCCTAGGGCGAGTAAAATGAGATAAGAAGAGCAAAGCTTGGAGGAAGTAAATATGGAAATTTTATCAATTATTTTGATAGTCTTGCTCATTTATGTTGTTTTTAAAGTGGCATATGTAGCATTAAAGATACTCGCGATCCTATTAATTATCTTTTTAATCGTAGAGTTCGGCAGTAAGTTGCTTGGGGGATAGGGTATGTTGTGCGTTTTGAGTGTCGAAGGATGTCGGTAAATCGATATCCTACGTCGAATCGTTGATATAATGAAAAAATCGTTGATATAAGTGGAGAAACGATCGATATATTTGAAAAATCGTTGATATATTTTAGTGAATACGAAGTGGGGTATGTGGAAAAGAAGTTGCCGTGAGGGTAACTTCTTTTTATCGTGATGCGGGGATATGCAAACCAACATAAAAAAGCTGGAAGAGTATCTTCCAGCTTAAGAGTTACTTTCAATTTGGCGGCCGCTATCTTCTTCATTGTCTTGTAATAGGTTGAATACGTCTGCTAGGCAGAATGCAATGAACCAAGTCCATAGACCGTGGAAGAAAGCTGAGCTTAATTGAAGTGGTAATGTATAGTTTGTCATTGAGTAGGAAATACATCCACCAACGATTCCGATCATTGTTAATAACATTGTTTTTTGAGCATTTTCTTCTGGATTAAAGAGGAAGTAAATGTATCCGCCTAAAATTGAAGCGCTTACAAGTGTTTCGATTCCATTAAAAATGATATTCTCTCCAAGCTGTGTGTTTGTCCAGAAGCAGATTATTCCGCCGATAATAGCAAACAGGACAGCTATTGTATATCGTATATATTGATTCATATGTTCATCTCCTTATGTAATAAGATGATTTGGAAGTCAAAAAGGTAGGTATAGTATATTGAAGTGAGTTTTAATTGTACGTATCTTTTTATAAAAAGATCATTGAAGAGTAACTAAGATGATCGGTTGTTTAAACCGTTACGTGTATGGTGTCTGAAATATACCCGACTGCTCGTTTCTTTTTGCTTGTAAAATAAGAGAAACTTCCAAGTCTATATACTCTTTTTTTGTGAGTCTGCTTTCATTATAACACATTTAGAGACATAATAATAGAATTATCTGATTTTGTAATAAGTGTAAAAAATAAAAAGCGCAAGGAAATACCATTAACGGTGCAGTTTAGTGGAAGAAGGATTTTAATTTATTATGATGAAATATGTAATCAAGGTGAGATCTAAGAAGGAGGCTTAAATACTATAAAAAATGTTTTATAGTATGAATGTAAGGGAGGAGAGCTAACTTGGAGTTCACAACAGAAAGATTAATAATTAGACCTTTTAAGAGTACTGATTTACAGGATGTATTTGTTATTTATAATAGTGATGATACATGTAAGTTCCTATTACATAATAAGTGGACTCATGAAGACATGCAGAAAAGATTTAATAAGAAGTTAGCAAATAATGTACTTACTAAAGAATCAATATTAAGTTTGGCAGTTATATACAAAACTAAAGTAGTTGGTGATTTATCCGTATGGTACACAAATATGAAAGACACTGTTGAGATTGGTTATAGTTTTTCAAATGAAGTAGCTGGGAGAGGTTTGGCGACAGAAGCAGTAAGTAGTTTGGTATTGAAATTATTTAATGAATTTAATGTACATCGTATACAGGCTAATCTTGATGCACGTAATACAGCTTCACAAAAATTGTGTGAACGAATAGGCATGAGAAAGGAAGCCCATTTCATACAAGATTTTTGGAATAAAGATGAATGGACAGATAGTATTGTATATGGGATGCTATCCTCCGATTTGTAGTAATAAACTTAGTGATTTTATTATGCTAAAAGGTACGTGAGTTGAATAACAAAGGGCATAACATATTATATATGACTAATATGTTATGCCCTTTAATTTATTAACCTTTTTTATATGCGTTTGAAACGGCCGACAATTTCAACTGTTTCAGTAATGTTCATAAATGCTTTGTTATCCACTTGACGGATAATACGTTTCATTTCGCCTAACTCATAGCGAGTCACGACAGTGTAAATCATTTTTTTCTTATGGTTTGTATAGCCGCCGACAGCGTCTACCATTGTCACCCCGCGTATGCCGTGATGTAGTAGTGCGCTTTTTATTTCCTCACCTTTTTCTGTAACTGTCATTATCGTTAATTTAATATGTTTCGTATGCACAGCATCGATAACTTTGCTGACTACAAACCGGCTAATTAACGTATAAAGTGTAATATCCCATCCGAAAATAAAACCTGCTGCAACAAGTAAGACTAAGTTGAATACAAAGATGATTGCTCCAATTGAAATATCTCGATGTTTCGCTACAATCAATCCAACAACATCAAAGCCACCTGTTGAAGAAGCAAATCGGAATATGATTCCGGAAGCTGCTCCGCAGATTACACCACCGAATACAGAAGATAGTAAAATATCGTCTGAAACCTGGTGTACAGGGATAATGTTCATCGCTAACGACGATACAGCTACAAAGTAAGCTGTTAAAAAGGTTGTCTTCTTGCCTAAGTAAAAGTGACTTAAAATAAGAAGAGGAATGTTTAGTAAAAAGATAAGTGCACCGATATTGTAGTGCATTAAATAACCGATAATCATCCCTACACCAGCGAATCCACCGCTAATCATGTTATGCGGGATAAAAAACATATTCATAGAAATTGCATACAAAATAGAAGCTATAAAAATAACAACCAACTGTATCATAAATTCTAAGTGAAATGTTTTAGCTGCTGGGAAGGATAAAAAGGCGGTGTCGGGAACGTAATCGGCGTCTCCTAGTTGACCCATAGTATGTTTCATCTCCATATTCATTTTTGATTACAAGAAGAGAATAAAGGTTTTTTCAAAAACTGGCAATAGTTTTATTATAATGCAAAAATTTTATAAATTTCTAATAAATCAAGCCTATTCATTGATGTGTGTGAATATACTAAAGAAAGCGAATACAACGTTTCTTAATTATTATTTTCTTGAGAAAATATGCAAAATACTTTTTTTGAAAATAAAAGGAAATAGAGAATGTTTGCCTAATGTGCTAAAATGACCTTATTAAGGATGTGAAGCGATGGAATTTTTATTGCAGGATGCAATTCTATATATATCGTTTGTAACGACGGCACTTTGTTTATTAGAAGTTTTCTTCCTTGCTAATGTTTCTCGCTTTGTGCGTCAACAAGCATCAAGCGGTAGACAAAGAGCTTTTGCGCTAGTTGATACATGTGAAGATAGTGCGGGAAATGTACCGCTATTTTCTATTTTTTATAAATATGGAATGATTCGTTCTGTACGCAGACAAGAATCAAGTGAAGAGAATGACGAGGTCGGTCCGTATACACCAATGTTTCGCTAAATAATTACGAAACATTGGAGGAATGAACATGTTAAAATCATACCGAGCTGTGCTCGTTAGTTTATCATTATTATTTGTTTTTGTTTTATCTGGTTGCAGTAATGCAGCCCCAATTGATGCACATAGTACTGGGATTTGGGATCATTATTTTGTATATCCAATCTCGTTTATGATTCAATTTGTTGCTCATCATATACCTGGAGCTAGCTTTGGGATTGCTATCATTATTATGACGCTCGTTATTCGTTCAGCAATGATTCCATTAGCTGTTTCGCAATATCGCAGTCAAGCGAAAATGAAGAAAATGCAACCTGAATTGCAGAAGTTAAAGAAAAAGTACGGTGATGTAAGCAAAGACCTTGAAAAACAAAAGCAGTATCAAAAAGAAATGTCAGAACTAATGAAATCAGGCGGTTGGAATCCACTTGCTGGTTGCTGGCCATTATTAATACAAATGCCGATTTTCTCTGCTTTGTATTATGCGATTAGCAGAACGGAAGAGATTCGCACATCTTCGTTTTTATGGGTGAACCTAGGACATGCAGATCCATATCATATATTACCGATTATTGCAGCGTTAACAACATTTATTCAGATGAAAGTTTTCCAATCGAATATTACACCTGGAGAACAAGTACAGATGCTAAAGATGCAGCAAATTATGATGCCGGCAATGATTCTATTTATGGGGTTTGCGGCGCCATCAGGACTTGTGTTGTACTGGATAACAGGTAACTTATTTACAATGACACAAACAATTGTATTAAGAAAAATAATGGAACGTGAAGAGTTACAATTACAAAAAGCATAGAGAAACACCGCTCATTACGAGCGGTGTTTTTTTGTCAAGTCGTTAAGGAAATGTTAAGAAACCGACATTACTATAGGCATTGTATACGAAAGTGTACATGCATTAGAAATATGAAGGAGGAAATTTCCTATGAAGAAGAAAACAGTTGGGTATTTAGCGATTGCAGGTGCGTTATCATTCGGAATCATTGGAGGAGTCGGCATTCCGGCATTCGCGGCAACGAATACTCCAGCAGTGGATCAGCCTGCAAAAACGGCGAAAAAGGATTTGGATGACGCTACAAAACAAAAAGTAAAAACAATTATGGACGATACAAAGAAACAGTTAGAGAAACTAGGTGTAAAGCTTCCAGAGAAAGAGAAGCGTAAAGACATGTTTGCAGGATTAGATGAACAGGCGAAAGAAAAAGCGAAGTCAATTTTAGAACAAGAAAAATCTGGAAAACTAACACATGAACAAGCAAAAGAGGAATTAACAAAGTTAGGCGTGAAAATGCCTGAGAAAGGTAAGCGTGGAGACATGTTTGCTAACTTAGATGAACAGGCGAAGGAGAAAGCGAAGTCGATTTTAGAGCAAAAGAAATCTGGAAAATTAACGCATGAGCAAGCAAAAGAGGAATTAACAAAGCTAGGCGTGAAAATGCCGGAGAAAGATAAACATGGAGACATGTTTGCTAACTTAGATGAACAGGCAAAAGAGAAAGCAAAGTCAATTTTAGAGCAAAAGAAATCTGGAAAATTAACGCATGAGCAAGCAAAAGAAGAATTAACAAAATTAGGTGTGAAACTTCCAGAGAAAGAGAAGCGTGAAGATATCTTTGCGGGATTAGATGAAGCAACAAAAATAAAAGCAAAAGCGATTTTAGACAATGAAAAGAAACAATTAGAGGCATTGAATGTTGATTTACCGCACCATAAGTTTTTTATGAAAAAAGAAGATAAATAATTGAATGAAGTCGTATCTTTCGTGTGGGCAACCGGAAGGTACGTGCAAGGGCCGATTTCTATAAGTAGAAATCGGTCCCTTTTAATGAGGCATTGAAATTCTTTTTATTGTTAGTATGTATCCGAAGACGCAGTAGAAGATTGCAAAACCGATAAACACTTCCGTATATTGATATTTACCCAATACGTAGAAGGAAACAGCTGGTATAATAGCTACCGCTAAAATGCTATAACCAGGATACTTGTTTCGATACATGATAGCGAATAGAACAGAGAGAAACGTAGCGATGATACAAAAGACAGCGATCATTATTGGTACACCTCCTAAATGAATTATACCATTTTTAGGGAATTAGAGAAGTTTTGTATCTTCTGTTATAATATAAGAAGAGAAATATTTCCTATGTTATATAAAAAAATATTGATTTTTTCTAACAATTCAATATAATGAACAATAACTACAAAATTCGACATCAAGAAGTGATGATGAGGACACGATTAATTTTTTACGATTCTCAGAGAGGGAAGCCTTTGGCTGTGAGCTTCCTAATACGGAAAAATGGATTACCACCTCTGAACTGCAGCAGTGAACGAACATCTAGTAATTGCTTGCCGGCAAAAACCGTTATTTAGACTTGAGAAATTGGTGAAGTATGTTACTTTACGAATTGAAACAAGGGTGGAACCACGAATACAACACTCGTCCCTTTTTTAGGGAGGAGTGTTTTTTTATTTCATTTTTGCATCACACTAGGATTGGAAGGAGGATACGCAGCATGCATCATGATGAGAAGAACAAAATTGGTTTAACAGTAGCACTTTCTATCGTAGTAGGAACGATTATTGGATCTGGTGTGTTTATGAAACCAGGGAGCGTATTAGATTACTCGGGGAGTTCTAATATGGCCATTCTTGCTTGGGTAATTGGTGGTTTGTTGACGTTAGCGAGTGGTTTAACAGTAGCTGAAATTGGAGCGCAAATCCCGAAAAATGGTGGGTTGTATACGTATTTAGAGGAGATTTACGGAAGTTTTTGGGGATATTTATCAGGCTGGATGCAAACAATTGTTTATGGACCAGCTATTATCGGAACATTAGGTTTATACTTTAGTTCTTTAATGATTAATTTTTTCTATTTAGATAAAGTATGGAACTTACCAATCGCAATCGGAACAGTTGTGTTCCTTGGCTTTGTAAATAGTATGGGAACAAAATACGGAGGTATCGTTCAAACAATCACGACAATTGGGAAAATGATTCCGATTGTATTAATTGTCGTGTTAGGTTTCTGGAAAGGGAATAGCGATATCTTTAACGTAGTTGTGCCGATATCAGAAAATCAAAGTATCGGTATGGCAATTTTAGCAACGTTATTTGCTTATGACGGATGGATTTTACTTGCTTCGATTGGCGGAGAAATGAAGAATCCAACAAAGTTATTACCGAAAGCAATGACAGTTGGGATTTTAATTGTAACAGCTGCATACGTATTAATTAACTTGGCGTTATTAAATGTATTACCAGCAGCGAAAATTGTAGACCTTGGAGAAAATGCGACAGCGACAGCTGCGGGTATGTTACTTGGAGAATATGGCGGGAAAATTATTAGTATCGGTATTATCGTTTCTATTTTCGGCTGTTTAAATGGAAAGATTTTAACATTCCCACGTATTCCAATGTCTATGGCGGAACGTGGACAACTTCCATTTTCTAAGTTTATTGCAAAGGAAAGTCCGAGATTTAAAACACCAGCAAATGCGATTACTGTTGAAATCATTTTAGGGATTATTTTAATGATTATTAGTGATCCAAATAAGCTATCTGAGATTTCCGTATTCATTATTTATATTTTCTATGTAATGACGTTTATTGGTGTCTTCATTTTAAGAAAACGTAATAAGAATAAAGAGCGTGCATATAGTGTGCCGTTATTCCCAATCGTACCAATCATAGCGATTTTAGGTTCGCTCTTTGTAATTGGTAGTGCAATTATCAATGATCCGGTAAGTTGTTTCTTATCAATTGGAATTGTCTTTACGGGACTTCCGGTGTATTGGTATTTAAATAAGAAGAAAGAAACAGAATGATGGAAGGGTAGGCGTATAATACGCCTACCTTTTTTACTGTAAAAAAATTATACTTGCGTCCACTTTCTATTTTGGTTACTATAGTCGTGGTAATCAAAATAGAAAGCGTGGGGAAAGACTTGAATTTTCGTGTTTATATTTTAGCTATCGCGGCTTTCGTAGTCGGAACGGTTGAGTTAATTATAGGAGGAACGCTCGATTTAGTTGCCAATGATTTAGGAGTATCTATTAGCGCAGCTGGTCAGCTTATAACAATATTTTCGGTAGTATTTGCTTTGTCAGGTCCAGTTTTATTAGCTGTGACAGGGAAGTTTGAAAGAAAAACATTGTATGTTGGAGCACTATCGATTTTCTTAATCGGAAATATTATTTCCGCATTTAGTGTGAATTATGGAATGCTAATGTTCTCAAGGGTTATTTGTGCGGCGAGTGGTTCATTAATTATTGCACTATCGGTAACACTTGCGTCTAGTGTAGTAGAACCGCATTTTCGTGCGCGTGCAATTGGAATCATTTTTATGGGAATTAGTGGATCACTTGTACTTGGAGTACCGCTTGGTCTTGTACTCGGAAATGCATACGGATGGCGTGCACCATTTGTATTGATTTCTGTATTAACAGTTATGGCAATAGCTTGTATTTCAATGTTCTTAACGAAAGTACCACCGACATCGGTATTATCAATAAAAGAACAACTTGCTACTTTAAAAGATAAAAAAATTGTAAGTGCACAGTTAACATCATTTTTGTTTTTAACGGGGCATTTAACATTGTATGCATATTTAACACCGTTTTTAAAAGATGTCATGCATGTTGAAGCAAACTGGATTAGTGTGTTTTACTTTATTTTCGGAATCGCAGCAGTAATCGGCGGCGGATTCGGTGGATGGCTTGCTGATAAATGGGGATCGAAGAAAAGTATTATCTCGATTATTATCGTATTTGCATGTGCAATCTTCATGTTGCCATTAATGACATTCTCATTCCCGCTCTTCATCATTATGATGGGACTTTGGAGTATGCTGAGCTGGGCGATTTCACCAGCACAGCAAAATTATTTAATTGAAATTGCACCGGAATCAGCTGGTATTCAGCAAGGTTTAAATAACTCTGCGCTTCATTTAGGAATTGCACTCGGTTCAACAGTAGGCGGAGTTGTTATTGAAAAATCATCTGTTATATATAATGCTTGGGTAGGCGGTGGCTTTATTATATTAGCACTGCTTTGCGCGATTTTCTCGATTACGAGAGGACGCTCTACTCAGTTCGTGAAAGAAGAATCTATCGTTTGATAGGTTCTTTTTTATTTGTAAAAAATTGCAGGTTTTAGTAGGTAAATGGAGAAAAGGGTATATAGCGAGGTGAGGTATATGTATACGAATTTTTCAATTATTGGTCTTCTAATTTCAATGCTCCCTTTGTTTCTTATTATTCTTGCACTTAGATGGGTCCGTTTCATCTATAAAAATTCTGAGAAACAGGTAGAGCAAAATGAGAAAATCATTGAGCTGTTGATGGAGATAAAGGAACAAAATAAAAAGGAGTCTAAGTGAAAAATTAGACTCCTTTTTATTATTTAATTAGTATCTTAATTTCATTAACAAACTCTTAATTTCCTCATCTTCCATAAAGAGATCGTGGTGCTTCTGGGTGATCTTTGCAAGTGCAACGTCGTGATAGAAAAATTCTGTAAAGAACTTTACGAAAGGTTGTGACATTGTTTTCATCGCTTGCCATGACTCTTGTTCTACGCCAGCAAATAAAATTTCACGATCGTCAACGATGAGTAGCAAGTAGCGCTCTAATGCATTAGGTTCTTCAGCTGGGATTAGAAAATGCATGTTTTCTAAGTCTGTTTCTACTTCTCCAACAATAAGGGCTTCAATTTGAACACCTTGTTTTGCTTTTTGTTCTAGTAAAGGGAGATATTCTAAAAGAGTATCATTCCAAGCTGAAATACGGATTGATTCTTGTGCACTTTCAATGAGTTCTTTACTTTGAACTCGAATAGAAGATTGCATTTTTAAGCTCCACACACGGTCATCTGTAAATGATTTTTTTGATATATTTGTTTCCAGTTCTTTAATATTTGATTGGAATTCTGTCGTTAATTTTTCAATTGCTAGCTTTAGTGGTAATGCTGTATACAATTTTTTCTTTTCTGAAACAGAATCCATTACCATTCCTTTATCGATTAGGCGTGCTAGTACTTCATATATTTTTGCTTTTGGAACACCTGAATGCTTCACAATTGTTGTAGCATCTAATGGTTCATTGCTTGATACGACAACTTCATAAGCTTGGCTTTCATATTGTGAGAAACCGAATTTTTGTAACATAGTTCCCTCCGAACGAATGAGATTATATTTTAAGGATAATGAACTATTTGTTTTTGCACAAGTGGTAGTCCGTTTTCTAATTGTATTAAGGTGAGAATTAATTTCAATTTTTTAATTTTATCTATTATACTTAATATAATGATTAATAAGATTTTAATTTAATACGAAGGGGATGCTTGGGGGAAAATGTTAAGAAGTTTACGTTTAAAAATTGCGGTAGTGTTTTCGGTACTTATTTCTATGATGTTCGTAATATTGGGTACAGCTGTGTATCAATTACAGAAAGAAAAGGAAGTGCGTTCCTTAGACGAGTATTCTCAAAATGCGATGGATCTTGTGACAGAGCAACTTACGACATTTGTTCAAAGAACGGATGAAGATATGGGGTATTACGCGAACAGTGAGATGATTCGTAATATGCTTCAAGGTGGGGTTACTCCGGAAGAGGAAGCGTTTTTAACGAAAGAGTTTGCGGAGTATAAAAAGAATCATCCTGGTATTTTAGATTTATATATTGGTACGAAAGATAAAAAAACATTAAGTGCCAATCTTGCTGAAGGTGGGCAAGTGCCAGAAGGATACGATCCAACGACAAGACCATGGTATAAAGATTCAGAGGCTGATGTAAAAAAGGTCCATTGGGGACAACCTTCTTATGAAATTGCAACAGGCAAGTTAAGTGTAGGTGTTTCTAAAGCAATTACAGCTCAAGATGGGTCTGTATTAGGCGTTGTTGCGATGGATGTATCGCTTGGGACGATTCAGAAGTTGCTTCACAATATTCAATACAATAATGACGGAGAAATGTTTATTATAAATGATAAAAATATGGCTCTTGTTTATCCAGAAAAGATAGGGAAAGATGTTTCTAAAGAGCCGCTTATAAAGAGTTTAAATAAAGAGGTAACAAAATATGCGGTCACTACAATAAAAGGTGAAGATGTAGTTGTTTATAGTCAATCATTTGATACGATGAAATGGACGATAGGAATCTTTTATCCGAAAGAAACGATCGATGGGCTATTAAATAGTACGAGAAATACAGTTATTATAATGGCATGTATTAGTTTATTAGTTGGAATCGTAGCCTCCTACTTATTCTCAAGAAGATTAGCAAGACCACTGCAACTATTAAAGAATCACGTTCAAAAAGTAGCAGAAGGCGATTTAACGCTGCGAATGAAAGTGACAAGTAAAGATGAAGTTGGAGAGTTGACGAAGCACTTTAATGATATGGTTGAACAAATGAATGAAATGGTAAGTAAAATTAAAAACAGCGTATCAACGGTGCAACAATCAACGAATAGTTTACATTATTTAACGAACGAAACAGTAGCGGCTAGTAGAGAAGTTTCAGGAGCGATGGATGATGTGAGCGGAGGAGCTTCTACTCTTGCGAATAGTGTGGATGAAGTTTCAGCTCAGCTCGAGAATATGGCGGAGTCAGTGGAACAAATGAATAGCTCCGTTGGTGAAATAAAAGGAGTGGCTGGCAAAGCGGAAGAGGCATCTAAGCAAGGATTAAATACAATGAGGAATTTAATGCGTACGAGGGGACAATCATCTTCGATTGTTGTTCATACAGAAGAAGCATCGGATAAGTTAGAACAAAGAGTTGGATCGATTCAAAATGTTGTTGAGCTTATAAAAGGCATTTCGGATCAAACAAATTTACTTGCTTTAAATGCTTCGATTGAAGCTGCCCGTGCAGGTGAACAAGGTAAGGGATTTGCGGTTGTTGCTGAAGAGGTTCGGAAATTAGCGGAACAATCAAAAGAGGCTACCGGAGAAATCACAACGATGATTGGTGATGTGCAAGTAGAAGTAAAAAGAGTTGTAGAAGTTGTAAGTAAATTGAAAGACATTGCAGATGTGCAAAATAAAGTGACGACAGAGGCAGAAATGGAGTTCCGCACAATTATGTCAGTTGTAAATACGATTAGTACTTCAGTTGAAAAAATTGTAGAAGAGGTACATAACATAGGTTACGAGCAAGGAGAAATTACAGCGGTAATGCACACAATTGCTGGTACGAGTCAAGAAAGTGCAGCTGTTTCCGAAGAGGTACATGCTGCAACGGAATCACAGGTGAATCATTTAGAAAAGGTAGCTCACACGATGGAAAGTTTGACAGAACATATGAGAGATTTAGAAAGATTAGTCGAGCAGTTTAAAGTGGAAGAGTAACATATTAGTAAAATGATGAGGATTTCGGTAAAATAGACAATGGATATATAAGAAACGATTATAGGAGGAAGACTACTATGGCAATTGTTGATGTATCGATTATTCCAGTAGGAACAGGTAATCCAAGTGTTAGTGAATATGTAGCAGAAGTACAAAAGGTGCTAGAGAAAAATGCGGATCGCGTGAAGTATCAATTAACGCCGATGAATACAATTATTGAAGGAGATCTTCCTGTCATTCTAGAAGTAATTCAACAAATGCATGAAGTTCCGTATACGAAAGGTGCACAGCGTGTTGCAACAACAATTCGTATTGATGATCGTTGTGATAAAGTAAGCACAATGGAGAAGAAATTAAACTCTGTTCGATCAAAATTATAAGAAAAAGCAGCGATCTTCGCTGCTTTTTTCATATAGGAGGTAAATAAGATGAGTGAAAAGTTTAATGAACAATTTGACGGGTTGTTAGAGAAATACACGGAATTATTACTTGGAGAGAGCAATGAAGAGAGAAAAGAACAGGTGCAGAAGTGGGCACTTTATTCTTACATAGCGAAGACAATGCCAGCTTTAGTGAAGCATTGGAATGAGACATATCCAGATGCGAAAGAAGAGATGGTGCAGTTAATTACGGATATTAAAAGGCTGAATGAAGAGAAGCGAAATGAGCAGTGAGAAAACTTGAGGTGAATGTTACCTCAAGTTTTCTTTATTAATATCCTTATATAATTTACATGGAATATTAAGGGTTTTATAGGCATGTCGAATATTTTCGGTATGCCTATTTTTGTCCTAGTAAACCCGTTTTTTCTAAATGTCGAAAAATATTCCCTTCATATTTACATGCGAGAATATAGGTTTTTAAATGTTTTTATAGTATTTTATAAATTATCTAAATAATTATTTGTATCCAATAATTTTAAACAATGATATAATTTTGAAGAGGGGTAAAAAACAGATAAATTACAGTCATAGGGGTGAATTACATGGAACAATTAATGCGAAATTCGTTTCTTTTCTTATCTAAAAATAAAGCGCTAACAAAACTGGCTAAAAAGTACGGTTTACGCTTTGGTGCAGGTCGCTTCGTCGCAGGGGAGACGATTGAATTAGCGACAGCTGCCATTCAGGCATTAAATAAGCAAGGACTTTGTGTAACAATCGATTATTTAGGTGAATTCGTTGATAATGAAGCAGAAGCAAATGAAATGGCTAACCAATCGATTGAAGCGATCCGTGCAATTGGAAGAGAAGGTCTTGATTCGCAGCTTTCTTTAAAGATGACTTCTATGGGATTAGATATCTCTGATGAAATCGTAATGAACAATATGCGCCGTATTTTAGAAGCGGCGAAAGAAAATGGTGTGTTCGTTACCATTGATATGGAAGACTATACACGCTGCGGGAAAACAATTGATATCTTTAAACAATTAAAATCTGAATACGATAATATTGGTACTGTTATTCAAGCTTACCTATATCGTACAGAAAAAGATATTGAAGACTTAAACGCTTATAATCCTAATTTACGTCTTGTAAAAGGGGCTTATAAAGAACCTGAAGAAGTGGCGTTCCCGGACAAGAAAGATGTAGATGACAATTATAAAAAAATTATTAAAATGCACTTATTAAATGGGAATTATACTGCAATTGCTTCACATGACGAAGCGATTATTGAATATACAAAAAAACTTGCCGAAGAACACAACATTCCAAGGGATCAATTTGAATTCCAAATGCTATATGGTATTCGTAATGAGCGTCAACTTGAGCTAGTAAAAGAAGGTTACAAAATGCGTGTTTACGTACCTTATGGAAACGACTGGTATGGCTACTTCATGCGTCGTCTAGCAGAGCGTCCAGCAAACGTTGCGTTCGTATTAAAAGGTATGGTTAAAAAATAACCAAGGAGAAAATACTCCTTGGTTATTTTAATTGCTGAAATGCGTAATGCGCCATTTTTTTCGTATCAGGATATAGTTGCGCGCGAGTAGAAGATAATACGACGTTAATGACGCGTTTACCGTCTTTTTCATCCACTGTTACGACTGTATATTTGCCGAGTGCTGATAGACCGCTTTTACTTCCAATCGCATATGGATCGTCATATAGTTCTTCTCGTCCATAGTTTGCGATGTTTGGAGAGCGTTCTGAAGTATGTAGAGTTGTACGTGTTGAATTCATATATTCTAAAACAACTGGATACTTTAATGCTTCTTTCGTAATAATAGCAATGTCATATGGTGATACTTTATTCCCAATTGCATCAGCACCACTTGCGTTCTTGAAAGTTGCATGCTTTGTACCAAGTTCCTTTGCTCTAGCATTCATCATTTTCACAAATTCATTTTTTGATCCTGCGATATGTTCTGCAATTGATTCAGCTATTGGATCTGCACTAATGATAAGCATAAGTTTTAATGCCTCATCACGCTTTAATTTTTCTCCAGCACGAAGTTTAATTTTCTTGCTTTGACTTTCTGTTTTAATTGCATTTTCTGTAACCGTAATTTCTTCATCTTCTTTTACATTCTCTAGTAAAAGAAGGGTTGTCATCATTTTGGCTATACTAGCCGGATAAGAACGTTCGTCTTCGCGTTTCCCATATAAAATTTCACCTGTGTTTGCATCGATTGTAACCCCATATTGCCCAGTAATGTTAGGTTGATCAGCTCTTACAGCTTGTTGCCTTTGTGCATAAGAGAAGAAAATCATCCCTGTAAATAGTGTAGCAATCATTACAATCATAACTATTGTTCGTTTCATCATCGTTCCCTCTTTTGTTTTCCATATGTACAAATAAATTGGGCAGAAAAAGCAGCCATTAATCATTATGCCACGTTCTCTGCCCAAAAATATAGCGTTATTTTTCGCCCATATTATGCTTCTTATGTTGTTGGTTATTACCTTGGCGTCCTTTTTCAACACCGTGATTATGTGGACCTGCGTTTCCAGTTACACTAGCTGCACTAATTCCAGCCTTTGAAGGGTTCTTCTTAAGTTTTGCCATATATATTCCTCCAGTTTCGTCAGATTATAAAAAGGAAAAGTGCATTTAAACAAAGAAAATACACATGTATAGCATAGCCAAATGAAAGAAAAATATTTATTTCAGAAAATTTTATCAATAAATATATTGCGAAAATTTAAACAGTATCATATATTTATTAGTAGAGGCTCACTCATTGATTGCGACTTATGTCGAAAAATTGAATGAGCATTCATTCAAGAATAGGGGGAGAATTGGATGTTCCAAATTAAAAAGGCTGCTGTTCTAGGTTCAGGCGTAATGGGTTCGGGAATTGCGGCACACTTAGCTAATATTGGTATTCCGACATTATTGCTTGATATTGTACCACCTGCGCTTACGAAAGAAGAGGAAGCGAAGGGACTTACATTAGAACATAAAAGTGTGAGAAATCGTTTTAGTAATACGGCTGTACAGAAACTATTGAAGCAAAAACCAGCTCCTCTGACAGTGAAAGAAAATCTAGCACTGATTGAAGCGGGTAACTTAGAAGATGATCTTGAGCTTCTTGCTGATGTAGATTGGATTATTGAAGTAGTAGTTGAAAACTTAGATATTAAAAAGAAATTATTTGAAAAAGTAGACGCTGTTCGTAAACCAGGTTCTATTGTAAGCTCGAATACGTCAGGTATTTCAGTTGAAAAAATGGCAGAAGGTCGTTCAGACGACTTCCAGAAACACTTCTTAGGCACACACTTTTTTAACCCACCACGATATTTAAAACTTCTAGAGGTAATACCGACGAAAGAAACAGATCCACAAGTATTAAGCTTCATGAAACTATTTGGCGAAGACGTTCTTGGAAAAGGCGTTGTTATCGCAAAAGACACACCAAACTTTATTGGAAACCGCATCGGTACGTACGGTTTATTAGTAACTCTTCAAGAGATGATAAAACGCGGCTACAGCATTGGGGAAGTTGATTCTGTAACAGGTCCATTAATTGGTCGTCCGAAGAGTGCAACGTTCCGTACATTAGATGTTGTCGGTTTAGATACATTCGTACACGTTGCAAATAACGTATATGAAAACGTACAAGAAGAAGAGCGTGATGTATTTAAAGTACCAGCTTTCATGCATGACATGCTTGATAAAAAATGGCTTGGAAGCAAAACAGGTCAAGGCTTCTTCTTAAAACAAGGAAAAGAAATTTTAGAACTAAATCCTGAAACGATGGAATATGAAGCGCGTAAAAAATTAAAAGCTGCATCCGTAGAGTTAAGTAAACAAGAAAAAGGATTAGCGAATAAATTGAAAGCGCTTGTATACGCAAAAGACCGCGCAGGAGAGTTATTATGGAACATCATTACACCAACTCTTTTATACTCTGCAAAACTTCATAAAGAAATTGCTGACGATATCGTTGCAATTGACCAAGCGATGAAGTGGGGCTTCGGCTGGGAGCAAGGACCGTTTGAAGTTTGGGACGCAATCGGCGTTGAAAAATCTGTTCAAAAGATGGAAGAAAACGGCGTAGTCGTTCCTACTTGGGTGAAAGAAATGTTAGAGAAAGGTTTCACTACTTTCTATAAACATGATAACGGCGATAGCTACTATTACGATAATGGCGAATATAAGCTAATCGAGCGTAATAAAAAAGCAATTTCTCTTAAGCAATTAAAAGCGAAAAATGGTGTATTAAAGAAAAATAGCGGAGCGAGCTTAATTGATTTAGGCGACGGCATCCTTTGCTTAGAGTTCCATTCGAAGAGCAATGCAATCGGTATGGATATTACGCAAATGATTAACTACGCTGTTGATGAAGTAGAAAAGAATTATAAAGGTCTTGTTATCGGTAACCAATCGAAGAACTTCTGTGTTGGTGCGAACCTAGCAATGATCTTAATGGAAGCACAAGACGACAATTACTTTGAAATTGAGTTGGTTGTGAAAAACTTCCAAGATGCAATGACGAAAATTAAGTACTCTTCTAAGCCAGTTGTAGCAGCACCATACGGTATGACGCTTGGCGGAGGTACAGAAGTTTGCTTACCAGCAGCTAGCATTCAAGCTTCTAGTGAAACGTATATGGGCTTAGTAGAAGTTGGTGTTGGCTTAATCCCTGGCGGAGGCGGTAATAAAGAGCTATACATTAAACACTTAAATAAAATGCCAAACGGTGTAGAGTTTGATCTGCAAAAAGTTGCGAATAAAGTGTTCGAATCTGTAGCGATGGCGAAAGTTTCTACATCAGCACAAGAAGCTGTATCGAACAACTTCTTAGGCGATAAAGACGGTATTAGTGTGAATGGTGATCACTTACTATATGATGCGAAACAGAAAGCACTTGCTTTATATGAAGCTGGCTATAAAGCACCGATTCGTAAAAAGATACCAGTTGTTGGTGAAACAGGATATGCAACTCTTGTACTTGGTGCAGAAGCAATGCATTTATCAGGTTACATTTCTGAACATGATCTTCACATTGCGAAGAAACTTGCATACGTCATTGCGGGCGGAAAAGTGCCGTACGGAACAGAAGTTGATGAGCAGTATTTATTAGATGTAGAACGTGAAGCATTTATTAGCTTAGTAAGTGAGATGAAATCACAAGCAAGAATGCAGCACATGCTTGTAAAAGGAAAGCCATTACGTAACTAATAACGAGGGGAGATATCGTTCATGAGAGAAGCTGTCATTGTTGCGGGAGCAAGAACACCAATTGGAAAAGCAAAGAGGGGTTCATTAAAAACAGTTCGTCCTGACGATCTAGGGGCGTTAGTAGTAAAGGAAACGTTAAAGCGTGCAAATTATGAAGGACCAATCGATGATTTAATTTTCGGTTGTGCGATGCCAGAAGCAGAACAAGGTTTAAATATGGCTCGTAATATCGGCGGACTAGCAGGACTTTCTTACGATGTTCCAGCTATTACAATTAACCGTTACTGTTCTTCTGGTTTACAAAGTATCGCTTACGGAGCAGAGCGCATTATGCTTGGTCACTCTGAAGCTGTATTATCAGGCGGAGCGGAATCAATGAGTTTAGTTCCAATGATGGGACACGTTGTTCGTCCGAATAGTCGCCTGGTAGAAGCGGCTCCGGAATATTATATGGGTATGGGACATACAGCAGAGCAAGTTGCTGTGAAATATGGAATTTCTCGTGAAGAGCAAGATGCATTTGCAGTAAGAAGTCATCAACGTGCTGCCAAAGCATTAGCGGCAGGAAACTTTGCTGATGAAACAGTATCTGTAGATGTGACGTTACGCTCGGTTGGCTCAAACAATAAACTGCAAGAAGAAACAATCATTTTCGCACAAGATGAAGGTGTAAGAGCAGAGACGACGCTAGACATTTTAGGTAAATTACGTCCAGCATTTAACGTTCGCGGTTCTGTAACAGCTGGTAACTCTTCACAAATGAGTGACGGTGCAGCATCTGTACTATTAATGGATCGTGAAAAAGCAGTGAGCGATGGCATGAAGCCACTTGCGAAATTCCGTTCATTTGCAGTAGCTGGCGTACCACCAGAAGTAATGGGAATCGGCCCAATCGCTGCAATTCCAAAAGCGTTAAAACTAGCTGGCTTAGAGCTATCTGATATTGGCTTATTCGAACTAAACGAAGCATTTGCTTCTCAATCGATCCAAGTTATTCGTGAACTTGGTTTAGATGAAGAAAAAGTAAACGTAAACGGTGGTGCAATCGCACTTGGACATCCACTTGGCTGTACAGGAGCAAAACTAACACTATCTCTTATTCACGAAATGAAACGCCGCAACGAACAATTCGGTATCGTAACAATGTGTATTGGCGGCGGAATGGGAGCAGCGGGAGTATTTGAATTACTATAAAAAAGTGGAAGCGGCTTGTTCAGAACGAGACGACGCTAAAGCAAAGAATGGAAGCAACAAAGGTTTATAAAAAATAAACGGGAGAGCCAGCTTCTTTCAAAAAGAGAGAAGCTGCTCATGAAAATATGAAGGAGGAAATTTTCATGGAAAAAACAGTAGGAAATGCGGTTAAAGGCGGTAGCTTTTTAGTTGATGAGATTACGATTGATCAAGTGTTTACGCCAGAAGATTTTTCATCTGAGCATAAAATGATTGCAAAAACGACAGAGGATTTTATCGTAAATGAAGTTCTTCCAGAGCTTGAATATTTAGAGCAACATGAATTTGATCGTTCAGTTCGTCTTTTAAAAGAAGCTGGGGAGCTTGGTTTATTAGGCGCTGACGTACCAGAAGAGTACGATGGGATTGGTCTTGATAAAGTAAGCTCAGCGTTAATCGCAGAGAAATTCTCTCGCGCTGGCGGCTTTGCAATCACTCACGGTGCTCACGTAGGTATCGGATCTTTACCAATCGTATTATTCGGTAACGAAGAGCAAAAGAAAAAGTATTTACCATTACTTGCAACTGGTGAAAAATTAGCTGCATACGCATTAACTGAGCCAGGTTCAGGATCTGACGCATTAGGCGCAAAAACAACTGCACGTTTAAATGCAGAAGGTACACATTATGTATTAAACGGTGAAAAACAGTGGATTACAAACTCTGCATTCGCTGACGTATTTGTTGTATATGCAAAAATTGATGGAGAGCATTTCTCAGCATTTATCGTAGAGAAAGAATACGCTGGTGTATCTACAAGCCCTGAAGAGAAGAAAATGGGTATTAAATGTTCTTCAACTCGTACGTTAATTTTAGAAGATGCGTTAGTGCCGAAAGAAAACTTACTTGGTGAAATCGGTAAAGGTCATATTATCGCATTCAACATTTTAAATATCGGTCGTTATAAATTAGGTGTTGGTACAGTTGGATCTGCAAAACGTGCAGTAGAAATTTCAGCACAATATGCAAACCAACGTCAACAGTTCAAGCAACCAATCGCTCGCTTCCCATTAATTCAAGAGAAACTTGCGAATATGGCAGCAAAAACATATGCAGCTGAAAGTTCTGTATATCGTACAGTAGGTTTATTCGAAAGCCGCATGAGCACATTATCTGAAGAAGAAGTAAAAGACGGTAAAGCAGTAGCAGCTTCTATCGCTGAATATGCAATCGAGTGCTCTTTAAACAAAGTATTCGGTTCTGAAGTATTAGACTATACAGTAGATGAAGGTGTTCAAATTCACGGTGGTTACGGATTCATGGCAGAATACGAGATTGAAAGAATGTACCGCGATTCTCGTATTAACCGTATTTTCGAAGGAACGAACGAAATTAACCGCCTAATCGTACCAGGTACGTTCTTACGTAAAGCGATGAAAGGTGAATTACCACTTCTTCAAAAAGCACAAAAATTACAAGAAGAGTTAATGATGATGATGCCAGAAGAAGTAGGCGATGAGCCATTAGCACTTCAAAAGTATTTAGTAACTAATGCGAAGAAAATCGGCTTAATGGTAGCTGGATTAGCGGCTCAAAAATACGGTAAAGCATTAGATAAAGAGCAAGAAATTCTTGTAAATATCGCTGACATCGTAAGCAACCTATACGCAATGGAGTCAGCTGTTCTTCGTACAGAAAAAGCAATTAAAACAACTGGTCTTGAAAAGAATAAACAAAAAGTGTTATACACTGAAGTATTCTGCCAAGAAGCATTCAACGAAATCGAAGCAGATGCGAAAGAAACACTTATCGCAGTTGAAAACGGCGACATGCTGCGCATGATGTTATCATCATTACGTAAATTAACTCGCCACACACCACTTAACGTAATTCCGAAGAAACGTGAAATCGCTGCGAAAATTTTAGAAGATGAGCGTTACACAGTTTAATATCTTTAAAGAACAGTAGTCGTTTATACGGCTACTGTTCTTTTTTTGAAAAAAAGAAATTTTTAGTGACATAAAACTAATACCATTAGTATAATAAAACTAATGGTATTAGTTTTTGTGAAAAGGGAGATGGGACTATGAGGATGATACATGAAAAAACGTTATATCAATTGTCATTTTTGCCAAGAGCGTTTCCTGTAAATTGTTACTTTGTAGAGGAAGAAGATAGTTTAACTTTAATTGACGCGGCTTTGCCATATAGCGCAAAAGGTATTTTACAGGCGGCTGAGAAAATAGGGAAACCAATTACTAAGATTGTATTAACACATGCGCATGATGATCACATCGGTGCATTAGATGCATTAAAGGAAGTACTTCCTCATGTTCCAGTCCATATTTCTAAGCGGGACGCAAAGCTGTTAGAAGGAGATACGACGTTACAAAAGGATGAACCGAATATACCGATAAAAGGCGGTGTACCTAAAAAAGTAAAAACGGTACCTGATGTTTTATTAGAAGATGGCGACCGAGTTGGATCGCTTCTTGCAATTATGACACCGGGACATACACCAGGATCCATGTCGTTTCTTGATGTACGAAATAAAGCTCTTATTGTTGGGGATGCATTTCAAACAAGAGGAGGTATGGCTGTTTCGGGACAAATGAAATTTTGGTTTCCGTTTCCAGCGATGGCAACGTGGAGCAAAGAAATATCATTACAAAGTGCACAGAAGCTAAGCGAATATGAACCTTCCTTGCTTGCGGCAGGGCACGGAAAAATGATAAAGAATCCAGGGGCCGTCATAGAGCTTTCTATTAAGGAAGCGAAGCGGAATATAGAAAGTAAGAAAGAGGGGTAATTTATGTCACCGAGAATCGGACTTACATTACAGAAAATTGTAGAAACAGCTGCAGAAATTGCAGATACAAATGGAATACACGAAGTAACATTAGCTTCATTAGCGCAAAGGTTAGGGATACGTTCGCCCTCACTATATAATCATGTAAAAGGGTTACAAGATGTAAGGAAAAATCTTGGTATTTACGGAATAAAACAGCTGCATAACAAACTGGAAGAAGCGGCCGAGGATAAACGTATGGATGAAGCAATTCATGCATTAGGAGAAGCGTATGTAGCATTTGTCCGAAAACATCCTGGACTATATGAAGCAACTTTTTTACGAGATGAAGAAGTAAGAAAAGCAGGTGACGAAATTGTAAAGCTTTGTCTTCGAGTTTTACAACAGTATGGCTTAGAAGGAGAGAATGCACTTCATGCGACACGCGGATTCAGAAGTATTTGTCATGGATTTGCTTCGATTGAACAGCAAGGCGGATTTGGTTTGCCGTTAGATCTGGATATAAGTTTACATGTATTATTGGAAACGTTTATTAAAGGATTACGTGAATAAGAAGCGAGGCAAACAAAAACCTTAGAAGTGATTCTAAGGTTTTTTAGTGCATATGATTCAAAAAGAACGGTAGGCTTTTTCTCATTACATGATATTATTTAGCAGGTTTGAAAAATGTGTATATAGCTACGGAAAGGCAAACGAAAATAAAAGCAATAGGATCTTGATATGGACTAGGCTCAGAGCTCTTCTGGATTCCTGTAAGGAAGTCATGTGTTTTCATGTTCATTGCTCCTTTAACTAATAAAATTTATATGATGCGAGGGTTATGGTGGATAGATAAGAAATTTTTGGAATTTCATCTAATAATTATTCTATAGTAATCTAATTCCAAAAACTATATAATACAAAGCTTTCATGATATGTAAAATTGCATATTATTCTTTTTGAAAAATTTGTTATATTATCTATATATTTGTATTAAAGGGTTTTTGTTAAGGTAATGAAAACAAATGGAGGAATAGTATGAGAAAAACAGTATTAGACGCGTATAATGCAGAAAGAGAAGTAGATAACATAACATATAAAAATCTAGTTGTAACGATTGCAAGCATTCTAGGGTTCTCACTCTTAGGGGGATTATTCCTTGCTTTAGCCCTTGGAATTTTTGGAGAAGAGGTATTACGTGCTAATTTAGAGGGATATTATTTACTTCTATTTGATGCAGCTGTTGTTACTATTGTTTTATTTGCGTATAAACCAGTGCTTCATTTTATTAAGAACATATGGGATGTATCTATTTTAAAAAATGGGAAAACCTACTTGTATTTATTAATAGGTTTTATCATCATTGCATTAACTCAGTATGTAATGTTAGAGTTGTTTAGCTTTGAAAGTGCAGAGCAGCAACGAGATCAATTAGGGAGCTTAGGACTTCAAAATAGTCTACAAAGTATTATATATGTGTTAAGTGTTGCTATAATTACACCAATTAAAGAAGAAATTTTATATAGAGGTATTTTGTATCGATTTTTTGAAAAGAAATATAGTTTTCTAGTTGGTATCATTATTTCTTCCTTTATCTTTGGGATTCTTCATGGTGGTTTTCCGGTTACGGCAATGATTATGGGGATTGTATTTGCTATGTTATATGAGAAAACACAATCTATTTTACCTAGCATCATTTTACATATTGTATGGAACCTACTTGTGAGTATAAGTATGATTGTTTCTTTATAAAATTGAATGAATATTTAGCATAAAAGATGAATGGCCTAGCTATTCATCTTTTATTTTGTTTATATGTGGGAAAAGTTGATGAATACAATCCAAAAAGAACCAAATACTAATGATGAATGAACAAAGAAAGGCGGGTATGTTATATGCAAAACTTAACAGAGCTTGAAGTAGAAAATTTACGTCATTTGATTGGTGGACACGCTACCATTATTAACAAGTTGGAGCAGTATGCACAGACGTGTACAGATCCACAACTGAAACAAATGCTACAAAAAGATGCGCAAGATGCACGAAATACGAAACAGCAATTAATGACTTTCCTAGGATAGGAGGAAGAGAAAGATGAATGAAAAAGATATGGTAAATGATTATTTAGCAGGATTGAATGCAAGTTTAACAAGCTATGCAAATTATATTGCTCAGTCTGATAATGAACAGTTACATCAAACGTTAATCCAAATTCGTAATCAAGATGAGGCGCGCCAACGTAATATGTATGAGTACGCAAAGCAAAAGAGTTATTACAAACCGGCAGCACCTGCTAATCCGATGATTGTGCAGCAATTAAAAAGTCAGTTAAGTGCAGAATAATTGGATGAAAAAACGGGCGAAAATAGATTCGCTCGTTTTATTTTTTTGTATGTCAATAAATACATAATAAATATTTTTCCAGTTGTAACAAATATGACGAAAATGGAATATAACAATTCACAAAAAGGACAAACACTTTGTTCAATATTTCACAAAGTATCCATGGTTTCTATCGTGAGAACCTCTATAATTAAGAGTGTAAAGAACAAAAGAAATAGATTATATGATCACTTAGGAGAGATTGCTATGAAAAGACATACAAGAAAAATTGCAATTATCGGTACTGGATTAGTTGGATCAAGTTGTGCGTATTCCATTGTAAATCAAGGGATTTGCGAAGAGCTATTATTAATTGATATAAATCATGA
The DNA here is from genome assembly GCF_050312695.1 of Bacillus sp. AF62. Lineage (NCBI taxonomy): Bacteria > Bacillati > Bacillota > Bacilli > Caryophanales > Bacillaceae > Bacillus > Bacillus sp. AF62. The sequence continues at coordinate 111,622 of NZ_JBNPJZ010000093.1, forward strand.
ACGTGCAGTTGGGGAAGCAATGGATTTATCACATTGCATTAACTTTACAAATACAAGAACAAAAGTATATGCAGGAAGCTATGAAGACTGCAAAGATATGGACATCGTTATTATTACAGCAGGTCCAGCACCAAAACCAGGGCAAAGTCGCTTAGATACTTTAGGAGCGAGTGCGAAGATTATGGAAAGTGTTGTTGGTGGCGTAATGGAAAGTGGATTTGATGGTATTTTCTTACTTGCATCGAACCCAGTTGATATTATTACATATCAAGTTTGGAAATTATCTGGATTACCTAGAAATCGCGTAATCGGTACTGGTACATCACTAGATTCTTCTCGCTTAAGAACAATTTTATCTGAAATGCTACATGTAGACCCTCGTAGTATTCATGGGTATTCATTAGGAGAACATGGTGATTCTCAAATGGTTGCTTGGTCTCATGTAACTGTTGGTGGAAAGCCAATTCTGCAAATTTTAGAAGAACAAAAAGAACGATTTGGTGAAATAGATTTAGATGAAATCGTTGAGAAGACTGCAAAAGCCGGATGGGAAATTTATAAACGTAAAGGAACTACTTATTACGGAATCGGAAATTCTCTAGCATATATTGCAAGCTCAATCTTTAATGATGATCATCGTGTCATTGCTGTATCAGCCATTTTAGATGGTGAGTACGGTGAATACGATATTTGTACAGGAGTACCAGCTATTATTACTAGAGACGGTATAAGAGAAGTTGTAGAACTCAATTTAACAGAGGATGAAGAATCTCGATTCGCAAAATCAAACGATATTTTACGTGATTATATGAAAACAATTGGTTACTAACTTATAGAAGAAGGTGAAACAAATGAAGGAATATATAATGTCTCGTGTATTTAAAGCATCTGCTGGAATCGCACAAGGTATTTTCGTATCCCTCGGAATTGGTTTACTAATCGAAAATATAGGAAGAATTGTTGATATTCCGTTGCTTATTACAATCGGAGTTGTTGCAAAATCACTTATGGCACCGGCCATTGGTGCTGGAATTGCTTTTATGCTCGGTGCAAATGGTCTTGTAATCTTCTCGGCTATGGTAGCTGGAGCGATTGGTGCCGGATCCATTTCAATTACTGAAGCTGGTCTAATTATTAAAACAGGTGAGCCAATCGGTGCGTTATTAACAGCAACTTTAGCTGTATATATTGGTAAACGTTTAAGCGGAAAAACTGCTTTAGATATGATGCTCGTTCCATTTGCGGCCATATTAGGTTCTGGTTTAGTTGGTATTTGGTTATCTCATAATATTACTCCTGTTTTAAATGCAGTTGGAGCGTTTATTAAAGATAGCTCAGCTGGTAGCCCGTTTATCGCTTCTATCGTCATTGCAGTAGTTTGGGGACTATTACTTATCTCTCCAGCTTCATCAGCTGCGTTAGCGATCGCACTTAGCTTAGACGGTGTTGCAGGTGGTGCAGCTCTTGCCGGATGCGTCGCTCAGTTTATCGGATTCTCTGTCATCTCAGCAAAAGAAAACAATTTAGGTGGCATATTAGCTCAAGCTCTTTGTACTCCGAAAGTACAGTTGCCAAATATCACTAAAAATCCAATGATTCTCGTCCCAACTGTCGTCGCCAGTGCTATAGTCGGTCCGGTATCCGCATTAATTTTCCAACTGGAAGCAGGAAAAGAAATTGCAGGTCTTGGATTAAGTTCTCTTATCGCACCAATTAATTTAATTTCCAGCGAAGGATGGGAAGTTCTCCCGGCGATGGTAATTACTTATATCGTCATTCCAGTAGCTGTTTCTTATATACTTTACATTGCTCTTAAAAAAGCAGGTCGTATTCATTCTGGTGATATGACTGTACCACAATCTTAAATTGAAAATCTCCTTAATAATAGATAAAAGCAGACTGAGAAGCCACAGTCTGCTTTTTTGTCATGTTACATTCTATGATTTTGTTTTACTGGAACTCTTATTGGTTCTTTGGCCAATAAGAGTTGAACGCCGAAGTATAGTATGCTTGCGAGTGTCATTCCAGAAACGGCATCTACAAAGGCATGTTGCTTCGTAAATAGCGTTGATAAAATAATAAGTGTACCGAAGAAAGTAAGGATGTAATATTCAAAAGCATGTTGCTCTCTACGCTTAAAGGCAGCTAACATAATTACAAATGTAGTAAGAACGTGAATGCTAGGGAAACAGTTTACCGGTTGATCGATACTATAAATATAGCGAACTAGTTCAGAAAATACATCTGTTCCAACGACAGTCGGACGCGGTACAGTTGTTTGCCAAAAATAATAAATAGAAAAACAAGCAAGCTTTCCAAAAATAACACTACTTAAAGTGACATAATATTGCTTTCGGTCAGCGAAGCAGTAATAAATAAGTGCGCCGTATAAGTATGGAAACCAAAGTAAATAAGGAATAATAAATGCTTTTACAAATGGAATCCAATCATCTACTACAGTTGTAACGTCTACTGCGTGAACAGTCGATTTATTTAATACGTCGTAAAGGGGACTTACGAGTACGAGTAGAAGTATATAACTTAACGGAAGAAAAGATGAAAGTTTAAATTTCTTCATGTTGATCTCCTATGTTTAGTAATGTAAGTAAATTCAATTGATTATAATATAGAAACGTGAATTGGGCTATCGATTTTACTTACATTTTCTTGAATTAACCTTACGTTTTTGTCACTTGACTAAAAAGAAGGGGGAGGGTGCTAAATGAAGCGTTTATCATATTTTTTAGTTTTTATATTGTTATGCCTAGTAGGTGCTGGGTGTGCAAAGAATAACGAAGGAGAAAAATTAGAATATAACGGAAGAGCACTCGTAATTGGAGTTGTTGGAGAAAAGCCGAAAGATACGTTTAGGAATGTAAAGTTTGAAAGTATAAAGTTAGAAGAAATGCAGGAGAAATCAGCAAAAGTTGATGGTTTTTTCGTTATGAAAGAATACTTTAAAGAGGCATCAAAGGAGCAGTATACGGACTTATTTTTATCGTTAAAGAAGCCGGTATTTTTTATTGGTTTGCAAGATAGACCGTATTTAATTTTTACTAACAAGGATTTAGATTATGATAATACCCCAAAGGATAAAACGATGACGTATACGCAAGGGTTTGTAAATATGGGGAACCCTGAAGGTCAATATTGGGGTATGGGATTATATAATGATACTGTTTCCGATCGAAATATTCATAATATGTATATAGTAGTATTTCAAACCATTTCGGATTACTTAAGTCGATGATGAAGGAGCCTGTAAAAAAGGCTTCTTATTTTTTAAAAATAAACGTTTGTTTAAGCTGTATGTTCGGTAGAAAGAAACTCATGTAGTTCAAAGGTTAAGAAAGAAAAATAAGAAATTAATCAAACGTTTGTTTAAGCTGTATGTTCGGTAGGAAGAAACCGATGCAGCTCAAAGGTTAAGAAAGAAAAATAGAGAATTAATCAAACGTTTGTTTAAGCTGTATGTTCGGTAGAAAGAAACTCATGTAGTTCAAAGGCTAACAAAGGAAAATAAGAAATTAATCAAACGCTTGTTTAAGATATATGTTTGGTGCAGAATCTAAAAAAATTTATATATTTATTTTTTTCTTAACAAATGGCGGAAAAATAAGAAAAATTCGCAGGATTATTAAAAATTATCACGAAATAAGTAAAAGTTTAGCGAATAATGGTTTGAAATAATAAAACGTTTTCTATATGATAAAGGTAAAGGTTAGTAAAAAAGTAGGTGAATTTATGACAGTAACATTTTATTCATATCCAAAGTGTGGCACATGTCAAAAGGCAAAGAAATGGTTTGAGGCAAACGATGTAGCATATGAGATGATTCATATTGTTGAAAATCCACCATCAAAAGAAGATTTACGTAATTTACATGAAAAAAGTGAATTACCATTAAAAAAATTCTTTAATACAAGTGGAATGCGTTACCGTGAACTTGGTCTGAAAGATAAGTTGAAAGATGCAAGCGAAGACGAAATGTATGAGCTTTTAGCATCTGATGGCATGTTGATCAAACGTCCAATTGTAACAGATGGAACGAATGTAACACTTGGTTTTAACGAAGAGCAGTTTGAAAGTGTGTGGAAAAAGTACCAATAAGGTATTTTTACATAATTAATACATTCACTGGAGGTACAGTCATGAGCATTCCAAATAATTTACGTTACTCTGAAGAACACGAATGGGTAAAAACTGAAGGTAATGAAGTTGTTATCGGTATCACTCACTTTGCACAAGGTGAGCTAGGTGATATCGTATTCGTTGAACTTCCTGAAGTAGGTGCAACAATCGAAGCTGACGAGCCATTCGGAAGCGTAGAATCTGTTAAAACAGTTTCTGAGTTATACGCACCTGTAAGCGGTAAAGTTGTAGCAGTAAACGAAGAATTAAGTGACCAACCAGAACTTGTTAACGAATCTCCATACGAGGGTGCATGGATGGTTAAAGTTGAACTTTCTGATGCAAGCCAAGTTGAGAAGTTATTAACTGCAGAAAAATATGCAGAAATGACAAACCAAGACTAATTATAGTCGACTAAAGGACAGCCTTTGTGCTGTCCTTTTTTATTTTGTGTAAAATAATGAATGTAGAATCATATACTAATTATCGTCTAGGAGAACGTTTTTTGAAAAAACTTTTTCGTTTAATCTTTATGCAGGTCTAGCCGTTTTTGTTTTTCGTTGTCTAGCTCCAGCGACTAGATTGTTCGGTGGCTTCGCTTCTTCCTACAAGTCAAAAAGCGCCTCTACGTCAGAAGCTCCATCCCCCTCACAATCTAAATGAGCCGCTTGTGCTTTTCATTGTCTAGCTCCAACTCCTAGCCCTTCATGTCTAAGAACCTTCCGCACGAGAAGACAAAAAGCGTCTTCTGTACGGAAGAACCTTAGCCAACAGGGCTAAACAGTCGGTTTCGCTTTTCTTTTGCAAAAATAAACAGGAAACAACATGAAAATAACGAATATACTATATACTAAGTTCAAGGTTGTATAGTATATGGTGATCGGGTGATGACATATGATTTATGTGGAAAAAGTCATTATTGTAGAAGGTACATCAGATAGAAGAAAGATTGAATCTATTATTCGTGAACCAGTGGAAATTGTTTGTACAAATGGTACAATTGGTTTGTCGAAAATGGATGAGCTCGTTGATCAGTTTTTTGATAAGGAAGTGTATGTGCTAGTGGATGCTGATGATGCTGGAGAAAAGTTAAGGAAACAATTTCGAAAAGAATTTCCGCAAGCCGAGCATATCTATATTGATCGCTCGTACCGAGAAGTGGCAACTGCGCCATCTACACACTTAGCAAATGTATTATGGGGAGCCGACATTGACGTTTATACAGAATATTTACGGTAAGGAATGATAGAAGTGATCGATTGGACAGGAGCCGAAGCTACAGCCCTAATAGAGAATGAAGAAAAAACAGTGTTATATGTATATACTCCAATGTGTGGAACATGCCAATTAGCAAAAAAGATGTTAACAGTCGTTGAGATGACAATTGAAGGCCTCAAAATTGGGATGTTAGATTTAAATTATGCTCCGCATTTAGCGAAAGAGTATGGGATTGAAAGTGTACCTTGTTTACTTGTTTTTGAAAATGGGACACTGATGAAGAAGATATATGCATTTCATTCGGTTGAATATTTATATACGGAATTAAAGTAGGCGGCAAAATTTTTGCCGCCTCGACATATTTCTTGGGAAATATGTCGAGATGCAGGATGGATACAGTATTTGTCGAGCGAAAATAACAGGATTGCTCTTTATTGAGAGGGAATGGTATGTAATAGAAAGTGATATGAAGGATGTGATTTAGGGTGAAATTATATTCTTTGCTTCAATCATTTGTAAATTACGCTAATGGTCAATATCATTTAGAGCCGCTTTTAAGACGAGAGGAGAAAACTGTTAATTTCCGCTTTAGAGATGAAAGTTGTTCGTTACAAATTTCAAGAGATTATATAGAGCTGCTACAAGAGGAAAGAGGAACGGAACAAATCATTTGCTTAGATGAAAAAGATATAGAGCAATTGGTGAATGGAAATGTACGATTGCAAATGTTAATGAACGATGGGCGTGTACAATATTCGGGAACGTACCAAACGATGTTATTAGTTGAATCAATGTTTCATATATGTAAACCGATGTCAGTAGGTGCTTAAAATTCTGAAGTTTCATTTTTTGCGAAAATTTCTGTTGACATGGTAAGTGTATATTGATACAATTCAAGTCATAAAATATAGACAATTTCATAAATTTCAAATCAGACGAAAATTGAATCTGATTTCTCTTATCAAGAGAGGTGGAGGGACTGTGCCCTGTGAAGCCCGGCAACCGTCAACTTATGTTGAAATGGTGCCAATTCCTGCAAAGCGAATGCTTTGAGAGATGAGAGAGAGGGATAATGTTGTTATATACGCATATAAACCTTTCTGCTTCTCTAAAGCAGAAAGGTTTTTTTATTGTTTGAATGTGGAGGACATTCAAATAATAAAAGTAATGATAACAGTGGACTACACGCATTAAAAATAAAAAATTGCGGAGTCGACCTAAACAAAAAAGGGGTGAACATCATGATTCTATTAGAGAATGTAAGGAAAATATATAAGGCGAAAAGCGGTGATGTCACTGCTGTAGATAACGCCAATTTAAAAATAGAAAAAGGCGAAATATTTGGTGTTATCGGATATAGCGGCGCTGGGAAAAGTTCTTTAATCAGATTGTTTAATCAGTTAGAGAAACCGACTTCTGGCCAAATTACAATTGCGAATCGTGTTATATCAGCAATTACAGGAAGTGAACTTCGTAAGGCAAGGCAAGAAATCGGAATGATTTTTCAGCACTTCAACTTACTTTGGTCACGAACTGTACGTGAAAATATAGAGTTTCCACTTGAAATTGCAGGTGTTGATAAAACGAAGAGAAGAAAACGTGTTGATGAATTAATTCATCTTGTTGGATTAGAAGGAAGAGGAGACGCGTACCCATCTCAGCTGAGCGGGGGACAAAAACAACGCGTTGGGATTGCAAGAGCATTAGCTAACAACCCACAAGTACTTTTATGTGATGAAGCAACGTCAGCTCTTGATCCAGAAACGACAGATCAAATTTTGGATTTACTATTAGACATTAATAAGCGCCTTGGTTTAACAATTGTACTCATTACACATGAGATGCACGTAATTCGAAAGATTTGTAATCGAGTGGCGGTAATGGAGAGAGGAAAGATTGTAGAAACGGGTCCAGTACTTGATTTATTCCGTAATCCGAAGCAAGATATTACGAAACGATTTGTACAGCAGTTAACAGATTCTGAAGATACAAATGAAACGATTGAAAGTTTAATTGAAAAATATCCAGATGGAAAAGTGATTCGTTTGCAGTTTATCGGTGAGGCTGTAGAAAGACCAGTGCTTCAACGATTGATGCAACGCAGTGATATAGAAGTTAGCATTTTGCAAGGAAATATCGCACAAACGAATAACGGTTCTTACGGTAGTTTAGTTGTTCATTTAAATGGTGAGGAAACAGCGATCCAGCAAGCAATAGAAGGAATTCATCAAGATCAAGTAGAGCTGGAGGTGATTGCACATGGATAAGTTACTCGCAAATGTTGATTGGAATCAAATGTTAGAAGCAACTGGTGAAACGTTATATATGACGGCAATCGCAGCTCTTGCGACATTTGTTTTAGGACTAATTTTAGGATTGTTACTCTTCATGACAGCGAAAGATAATTTATGGGAAAATAAATCAATTAATACGGTGATTGGAGCATTCGTAAATATATTCCGTTCTATACCGTTCATCATTTTAATTATTTTATTAATCCCATTCACAAAGATTCTTCTTGGAACAATTCTTGGAGCAAGTGCAGCACTACCGGCTTTAATTATTGGAGCGGCACCATTCTACGCGAGAATGGTTGAAATCGCACTTCGCGAAATTGATAAAGGTGTAATTGAAGCTTCAAAAGCAATGGGAGCAAAAACAAGCACAATTATTTTAAAAGTATTGATTCCAGAATCGTTACCAGCATTAGTATCTGGTATTACGGTTACGACAATTGCTTTAGTAGGCTATACAGCAATGGCGGGAGTTGTTGGTGCTGGTGGTCTTGGAACACTTGCTTACTTAGAAGGATTCCAGAGAGGGAATAACGATGTAACAATCGTTGCGACAATTTGTGTATTACTAGTTGTATTTTTAATTCAGTGGATTGGTGATAGTTTAACGACTCGAATAGATAAACGATAATAAAAAACGGGAGGATGTTTCAAATGAAAAAATTATTACTTACGGCACTTATTTCAACTTCAATTTTTGGTTTAGCTGCTTGTGGCGGGAAAGATAAAGATGAAAAGAAACTTGTTGTTGGTGCTTCTAACGTACCGCACGCTGAAATTTTAGAAAAGGCAAAACCGTTACTTGAGAAAAAAGGAATCGAGTTAGAAATTAAAAAATTCCAAGACTACGTATTACCAAATAAATCGTTAGCGGATAAGGATTTAGATGCAAACTACTTCCAGCACATTCCGTATTTAGAAAAAGAAATTAAAGATAAAAAGTATGACTTTGAAGTAGCAGGAAAAATTCATTTAGAGCCAATTGGTGTATATTCTCAAAAATATAAGAGCTTAAAAGAACTTCCGGACGGAGCAACAATCATTATGAGTAATTCTGTGGCTGACCATGGACGTGGTTTAGCAATTTTACAAAAAGAAGGCATTTTAAAAATTAAAGATGGGGTAGATCCAGTTAAAGCAACTCCAAAAGATATTGCAGATAATCCGAAAAATCTAAAATTCAAAACGGATATCGAGCCTGGTTTATTGCCACAAGTGTATAACAATAAAGAAGGCGATGCTGTTTTAATTAACTCTAACTATGCAATTGATGCAAAGTTAAATCCAGAAAAAGATGCCATTGCAATTGAAGGAAATGATTCACCGTACGCAAACATAGTAGCTGTTCGTAAAGGCGATAAAGATAAGAAAGAGATTAAAGCTCTTGTAGAAGTATTACATTCTAAAGAAATTGAAGACTTCATTAATAAAGAATATAAAGGGGCAGTTGTTCCTGTAAAAGAATAATTGCTGAAAAGGGCTGGTCTGATGCCAGCTCTTTTTCATAACTACATAACTATTGGGGAGAAGGGGACATCATATGAAAAAGATTCTATTGTCAGTTGTTACAGCGCTGTCTGTATTTACATTAGCTGCTTGCGGAGGGAAAGATGAGAATAAGCTTGTTGTTGGAGCTTCTAACGTGCCACACGCTGTTATTTTAGAAAAGGCACAGCCGATATTAGAGAAAAAGGGTATTAAATTAGAAATTAAAAAATTCCAAGATTATGTGTTGCCGAATAAAGCGTTAGCGGATAAGGAAATTGATGCGAACTACTTCCAACACATTCCTTACTTAGATAAAGAAATCCAAGAAAAAGGATATAAAATTGTAAACGCAGGAAAAATCCATTTAGAGCCAATGGGCATTTATTCTAAGAAATATAAAAGCTTAAAAGACTTACCAGATGGCGGGACAGTGATTATGAGTAATAACGTAGCGGAGCGTGGCCGTATGTTAGCATTGTTACAAAAAGGCGGCGTGATTAAACTTAAAGATGGTGTAGATGTGGTTAAGGCGACAGTAAAAGATGTAGTCGAAAATCCGAAAAACTTAAAATTTAAAACAGATGTTGAACCTGGACTTTCACCGAAGTTGTATGAAAATAATGAGGGAGATGCTTTATTCATTAATTCGAACTATGCAATTGATGCAAAATTAAATCCAACGAAGGATGCAATTGCGATTGAAGGAGCAGACTCTCCGTATGCAAACATCATTGCAGTTCGTAAAGGTGATGAGAAGAAAAAAGAAATTAAAGAGCTAGTAGAAGTGTTACATTCAAAAGAAATTCAAGATTTTATTAATAAAGAATATAAAGGTGCTGTACTTCCGGTAAGTGAATAAATATAAGGAAAGGACTGGGAAATTACCAGTCCTTTTTTCTTTATATAAATAAGAAGAAAGGTGTATCATAGAAAGATGTAAAGGAAATACTTATATACATTTGTGAAAAAACGGTTACTTTTTTTCGTCGTTTGCGATATCATTTTATTTGATATAAAATTAGAATGAGAATAAAATGAGAATATGAACGTTTTAGGAATTTTTAAAATGTATATATAGGATTAATGGAGGTATTGAGATGGCTGGTTCTACATTAACGGTTAAAGACTTACACGTATCAATTGACGGCAAAGAAATTTTAAAGGGTGTAAACCTTGAAGTAAAAGGTGGAGAAATCCACGCAATTATGGGACCTAACGGAACAGGTAAATCAACTTTATCTTCTGCAATTATGGGTCACCCAAAGTATGAAGTAACAGAAGGTAGCATCATCATTGACGGTGAAGATGTATTAGAAATGGAAGTAGACGAGCGCGCACAAGCGGGTCTATTCCTAGCAATGCAATATCCAAGTGAAATTAGCGGAGTAACAAACGCTGACTTCTTACGTTCTGCAATTAACGCACGTCGTGAAGAAGGCGATGAAATTTCTCTTATGAAATTTATCCGTACATTAGATAAAAACATGGAATTCCTAGAAATGGATCCAGAAATGGCACAACGTTACTTAAACGAAGGTTTCTCTGGTGGAGAGAAAAAGCGTAACGAAATTCTTCAATTAATGATGATTGAGCCAAAAATCGCAATCTTAGATGAAATCGACTCAGGTCTTGATATCGATGCATTAAAAGTTGTATCTAAAGGTATTAACCAAATGCGCGGCGAAGAGTTCGGTTGCCTAATGATTACGCATTACCAACGCTTATTAAACTACATCACTCCAGACTTCGTTCACGTTATGATGAACGGTCGTATCGTTAAATCTGGTGGCCCTGAGCTTGCACAACGTCTAGAAGCTGAAGGTTACGACTGGATTAAAAAAGAATTAGGTATTGAAGACGAAACAACAGAGCAAGAAGCGTAAGAGAGGAGCATAAACATGACAATCGGTACATTACCTTTCGATCAAGAAACAATCCGTCAACGCGCAAGCGAAGTAAACGAAGCTGCTTGGTTGACTGAGTTCCGCTTACAAGCTCTTGCACAAGCAACAGAACTTCCAATGCCAACGCCTGATAAAACGAAAATTGAAAAATGGGACTTTATCGGAAAAGGCGACGCTGCTAAGCAAGAGCCTGTAAGTTCTTTAACAGAGCTTCCAGAAGCAGTGAAAAACTTAATCGATGAAAATAACAGCGTATTAGTGCAACGTACTGGTACAACTGCGTTCGTTTCTTTAGCAGACGAAGCAAAAGACAAAGGTGTTATTTTCACAGATATCGTAACAGCTGCAACAGAGCATGCTGAATTACTACAAAAGTATTTAATGAAAGACGGAGTGAAAGTAGACGAGCATCGTCTAACTGCACTTCATGCTGCATTAATCAACGGCGGTGCATTCGTATATGTTCCGAAAAACGTTGTTCTTGAAACTCCACTTCAAGCTGTATTCTTAGTAGACGGCGAAGAAGCTAACGTATATAACCACGTATTATTCGTAGCTGATGCGAACAGTACTGCAACTTATGTAGAAAACTATGTTGCAAATGAAAATGCTAAAGGTATTGCAAATATCGTAGCAGAAGTAATTGTGGAACAAGGTGCACAAGTGAAATTCGGTGCGGTTGATCTATTAGCAAAAGACGTAACAACTTACGTTAACCGCCGCGGTGTTGTTGGACGCGACGGCCGCATTGATTGGGCTCTAGGCCTTATGAATGATGGAAACACAATTTCAGAGAACGTTACGAACTTAATGGGCGACGGTTCATATGCTGATACGAAAACAGTAACAATTGGCCGTGGTAACCAAACACAAAACTTTACAACTAAAGTTGTTCACTTCGGTAAACACTCTGAAGGTTGGATTTTAAAACACGGTGTACAAAAAGATAGTGCAACATCTATCTTTAATGGAATTGGTAAGATTGAACACGGTGCATCTAAATCAAATGCACAACAATCTTCTCGCGTTCTTATGCTAGACGAAAAAGCTCGCGGTGATGCGAACCCAATTCTTTTAATTGATGAAGATGATGTTATGGCAGGTCACGCAGCTTCAGTAGGCCGCGTAGATCCGTACCAATTATACTACTTGATGAGCCGTGGTATTCCAAAACGCGAAGCAGAACGTTTAGTCATCCATGGATTCTTAGCACCTGTAGTAAATGAGCTTCCAATTGAAGGAGTAAAAGCACAGCTTGTTGAGGTAATTGAAAGGAAAGTTCGCTAATGAATATTCATGAAATACGCAAACAGTTTCCAATTCTTGATCAAAAAGTGAACGGCAAACAACTTGTTTATTTCGATAGTGCAGCAACTTCTCAAAAACCAATTCAAGTCATTGAAACGTTAGAACGTTACTATAAAGAATATAATTCTAACGTGCATCGCGGTGTTCATACGCTCGGTACGAAAGCTACCGACGCGTATGAAGGTGCACGTGAGAAAGTTCGCAAGTTTATTAACGCGAAATCAATGGAAGAGATTATTTTCACGCGCGGAACGACAACTGCATTAAATACAGTAGCGGCTAGCTATGGCCTTGAAAATGTAAAAGAAGGCGATGAAATCGTTATTTCTTACATGGAACACCATAGTAACATCATTCCGTGGCAACAAGTTGCGAAGAAAACTGGCGCAACTTTGAAATACCTTCCGCTTCAACCAGACGGTACAATTTCTTTAGAAGATGTTCGTCAAACTGTTACACCGAATACAAAAATCGTTTCTATTATGCAAGTATCAAACGTACTTGGAACGATTAACCCTGTAAAAGAAATCGGAGCAATCGCACACGAAAACGGAGCAATTATGGTCGTTGATGGTGCACAAAGTACACCTCACATGAAAGTGGATGTACAAGATTTAAACTGTGATTTCTACGCATTATCTGCTCATAAGATGTGCGGACCTACAGGTATCGGCGTATTATATGGTAAGAAAGAATTGCTAAACAATATGGAGCCAATTGAATTTGGTGGTGAAATGATTGATTTCGTAGATTTACAAGAATCTACTTGGAAAGAGCTTCCGTGGAAGTTTGAAGCGGGTACACCGATTATCGGTAATGCAATCGGACTTGGTGCGGCAATTGATTTCCTAGAAGAAATCGGTCTTGATAATATTGAAAAGCATGAGCATGAATTAGCGCAATACGCTTTAGAAAGACTATCAGAAGTAGATGGCGTTACAATTTATGGTCCAAAGCATCGCGCTGGTCTTGTTACATTTAATATTGAAGACGTACATCCTCACGATGTAGCGACTGTATTAGATGTAGAAGGCATTGCAGTTCGCGCAGGACATCACTGTGCACAACCGCTTATGAAGTGGCTAAAAGCTTCTTCAACAGCACGTGCGAGCTTCTATTTATATAATACAAAAGAAGAAATTGATACATTTGTTGAATCGCTAATCAAGACAAAGGAGTATTTCACAAATGTCATTTAATAATTTAGATACGTTATATCGTCAAGTTATTATGGATCATTACAAAAATCCTCGTAACCATGGCGTGTTAGAAGATAGTGTTACCGTTAACTTGAACAATCCAACTTGCGGCGATCGTATTCAACTTACGATGAAAGTAGAAGAAGGTATTGTGCAAGAGGCGAAGTTTGAAGGCGAAGGATGTTCAATCTCAATGTCTTCAGCTTCAATGATGACACAAGCAGTAAAAGGTAAGAAAATTGAAGAGGCACTTCAGCTTTCTAAAATTTTCTCTGACATGATGCTAGGAAAAGAGTACGATGACAGCATCGATTTAGGAGATATTGAAGCATTACAAGGCGTATGCAAGTTCCCTGCACGTATTAAATGTGCAACATTAGCGTGGAAAGCGTTAGAAAAGGGCTTAAACGAAGATAAGTAATGTTAAAGGTTCCTAAAAATGAGGTTATCTAAGGAGGGACACACCAACATGGCGAAGCAACTGCCAGATATCGGCGATTACAAATATGGTTTCAAAGACAAAGACGTTTCGATTTTCCGTGCTGGACGCGGTTTAACAAAAGAGATCGTTGAAGAGATTTCACGTATGAAAGAAGAACCACAGTGGATGTTAGACTTCCGTTTAAAATCACTGGATAAGTTCTATGAAATGCCAATGCCACAATGGGGCGGCGACTTAAACGACTTAGATTTCGATGAAATTACGTACTACGTAAAACCATCTGAGAAATCTGAGAAGTCTTGGGATGAAGTACCTGATGAAATTAAAGCAACATTTGATAAATTAGGTATTCCAGAAGCTGAGCAAAAATATTTAGCTGGTGTATCTGCACAGTACGAATCTGAAGTTGTATACCACAACATGAAAGAAGACCTAGAAGCTCTAGGAATCGTCTTCAAAGATACAGATAGCGCATTAAAAGAGAACGAAGATATTTTCCGTGAGCATTTCGGAAAAGTAATTCCACCAACAGACAACAAATTCTCTGCATTAAACTCTGCAGTTTGGTCTGGTGGATCATTCATCTACGTTCCAAAAGGTATTAAAGTTGATACACCACTTCAAGCGTATTTCCGTATTAACTCTGAAAATATGGGACAATTCGAGCGTACGCTTATCATCGTAGACGAAGGCGCACACGTACACTACGTAGAAGGTTGTACAGCACCTGTTTACACTACTAACTCACTTCACAGTGCGGTAGTAGAAATCATCATTAAAAAAGATGCGTATTGCCGTTATACAACAATCCAAAACTGGGCGAACAACGTATACAACCTAGTTACAAAACGTGCGGTTTGTGAAGAAAACGCAACGATGGAATGGATTGATGGTAACATCGGTTCTAAATTAACGATGAAATACCCAGCAGTTATCTTAAAAGGCGAAGGCGCTCGTGGTTTAACATTATCAATCGCGATTGCTGGTAAAGGCCAACACCAAGATGCTGGTGCGAAAATGATTCACTTAGCACCAAACACGTCTTCAACAATCGTTTCTAAATCGATTGCGAAGCATGGTGGTAAAGTAACTTACCGTGGTATCGTACACTTCGGACCAAAAGCGAAAAACTCTCGCTCTAACATCGAGTGTGACACGTTAATCATGGATAACCAATCTACATCTGATACAATTCCTTACAACGAAATCAAAAACGATTACGTTTCACTTGAGCACGAAGCGAAAGTATCGAAAGTATCAGAAGAACAATTATTCTACCTAATGAGCCGCGGTATTTCTGAGCAAGAAGCTACAGAAATGATCGTAATGGGCTTCATCGAGCCATTCACTCGCGAACTTCCAATGGAATACGCAGTTGAAATGAACCGTCTAATCAAGTTTGAGATGGAAGGTTCTATTGGTTAATAGATAAAGTAGAAGCGCCCTGCTGTGCAGGGCGCTTTTTTGTTTTGCGGATTTGTCTTGGCTTGGGAGAGGATACCCGGGTGGGTGTTCAGCTAAATATATCAACGATTTTTCAAATATATCGATCATAAATGGGAATATATCAACGTTTCGACAAGGAATATCGATTTGTCGACAAGATAAGACAAAAGAAAATCCTCACATACCCCAAACATTTTATAAGAACAGAGAACGACTAGGTTTAAGACAAAGATACTGACAAATCCACTTGAACAACCACTCACTGAATTCTCTATTAAACTTTTTGACAAATCCACCCCTCCCTCCACTATCTGGAATTCTTTCCTGCATTAGCAAAAGTTTCTCATATGAAAAGGACAATCTTTTGCTTTTTCTCACAATGCGAGTACAATGTAAAATAGCAAGAAAAGACGAAAAGTATTTACAGGATTATTGTGTGCGCATAGCGTAAATGGCAGTAAGGAACTGAGAGGAGGTTTTTTCTCTGAATACAAATAAAGAAACAATCATCCACCTTTATCATACAAACGATATACATAGTCATTTTGAAAATTGGCCGCAAATTTCTCGGTTTGTTCTAGGGGAGAAAAAGCGAAGACAGGAAGCGGGAGAGACTGTTTTGACGGTTGATATCGGTGATCATGTGGATCGTTTTCATAGTATTTCGGAAGCGACAAATGGCCTTGGGAATACGAAGCTTTTAAATGAGGCGTTATATGATTATGTAACGATCGGAAATAATGAAGGCATTACGTTAGCGAAGGAGCATTTGAATCGTCTATATGATGATGCTGGATTTGAGGTGCTCGTTGCGAATTTATTTGAAAAAGAAGGGGTACGTCCAGCGTGGGCGAAGCCTTATAAATTACATACGACGACAGATGGGATTATCATTGCTTTTATCGGATTAACGGTAGCTTATCCAGAGTTTTATCATATGCTCGATTGGCATATTGAAGATCCGCTTATCCATTTAGAGTCTATTTTAGAAGAAGTGAAAGATGAGGCGCATATTACCGTTGTCCTATCTCACCTTGGAAAAAGTATGGATGAGTATATGGCAGAGCATTATGATATAGATGTTATTTTAGGTGCACATACGCATCATTTATTTGAGCGTGGTGTTCTACTGAACAATACTTTACTTTGCTGTTGTGAAAAGTGGGGACGTTACGTTGGCCACGTTCAGCTTACTGTGGATAAAGAGACGAAGAAGCTGTTGAAAAAAGACGGTAGAGCGATTAAGACGGAACGGTTAGGTGCTTATAGCGAGCCGTTATCCACAATTGAAATACTGCAGGAAGAAAGTAAGCATATAATGGCAGAGCCTGTCGTTCATTTAAAAGAGTCATTACCGGTTGATTGGTTTCAGGAGACGCCGTTTTCTCATATGTTAGCAAGTGCGCTGAAAACATGGTGCGATGCAGAGATTGGCATGGTGAACGCCGGTGTACTTCTTGAAGGACTAGAAGAGGGTGTTGTAACGCGCGGAGATATTCACAGAATTTGTCCACATCCAATTAATCCGTGTGCTTTGAAAGTTCCAGGAAAGATATTAAGAGAAGTTATTTTGAAAGCACGTAAACCGAACATGGAGAATCTTGAGGTGAAAGGATTCGGATTTCGGGGGAAAGTGATGGGGAAAATGATTTATGCTGGTGTAGAAGTCATTCCAGATACGATTCCTGGCAATAAAATTTTATTAGAAGATGTATTGATTAACGGCGAATCGCTGGAGTTAGACCGTATATATACGGTAGGAACAATCGATATGTTTACGTTTGGATACTTATACCCAGAGCTATCCACACTTTCTAGCAAACAATATTATATGCCAGAACTACTTAGAGATGTGTTAACGGATATGTTAATAACTCATACAACTTCCGTTAAACTATAGGCTAGTTAACTTGTAACACTCATTTTTCTCTTGTCATACAGATAAGAAAGAGAGGAGTGTGAACTATGGTTAATGTGGAGCCAATTATAATTGATAATTATACGTTTATTGCGGTTAGCGTGAAACTTCCAAAGACGAATTTGCTAGCTGTAATGAGCGATAAAGGATATATTATGTGTGGTGCATTAGATGTAGGTCTTTTAAATGAGAAATTAGGTGATCGAGGAATTATTGCTGGCCGTGCGGTTGGTGTAAGAACGATTGAACAACTTCTTGAAGCGCCACTAGAATCGGTAACGACTGGAGCTGAAGCGTTAGGCATTCCAGTAGGAACGATTGGAAAAGAAGCATTATTAAAAATGAGATAAGCATATATCGTCCCTCCTTCTTGCATAGAAATGATATAAGAAGGAGGTTTTTTTATGAGTATATTTCGCTCGAAAAACTCGCGGTTTCGAAGGGGACCTATTGCCTTTCGGTATATACTGCTTATGTCGTTTATTCTTTTTATTATATTACTTACGCAAGGGTTGTGGATTGTGAATAATAGTATTCAGCCGACCTTAATTAAATATGGGGAAGTAGAGACACATAAAATGGCGACAGCAATTATGACGAAGGCGGTAAAGGATAGAATTAATGAAGGATTCGATGTCGATTCATTAATGAAAGTACAGAATGATAAAAACGGAAAAGTATCCACAATTAATTTAAATACGAAGCAAGTAAATGAAATCGTAACGTCAACGACCACGTACATAGAAAAATATTTGCAACAAGTAGAACAAGGGAAGTTGAAGGAGCTAGGTATTTCTGAAAAAAATGGGGCGACTATGGCAGTTCCTTTTGGACGTGTAACTGATAATGCACTTCTTGGTAATATAGGACCAGATATTCCGATTCATTTCACGCCAATTGGGCATGTGAATACAGATATTAAACAAAAAATTGAGCCGCATGGAATTAATACTACAGCGATTCAAATTGTTATGGAAATGGAAGTAACATTGCAAGTAATTATTCCATTTCATACGAAAGAGATAACTGTGAAACAAAATGTTCCGATTGCGACGCGTATCGTTCAAGGGGAAGTGCCTACGTATTATGGAAGCGGAAGTGTTGCTGTACCTGATAAAAAGAAAACAGATAGTTAGTTGCATATAAAGTGAAACTCGGCTGAGCCGGGCTGTTACTGGATAAAAAATAACCGTAGCAATGCAGCTACGGTTATCTTTTTGTATTTGCTCGTTCTTTGCGTTCCCAAAGGCTTAAATGCATGTATGGATCGAAGGCCCATTCTGTATAGCCATTGTCTTTATATATGCCAAAATGTAAGTGGGGTGGGAATTTTCCGGCTGTACCAGGAGGTCCATAACCAGTGCTACCAACAAATCCAATTACTTTTCCTGGCTCAACAATTTGTCCAAGCTGTATTTCTTTTGAGAACCCGCCTAAATGAGCGTAATAATGGTAATTGTTATGAAGGTCACGAATACCAATGCGCCATCCACCAAGGCGGTTCCAGCCTTTTGTTTCAATAATGCCATAGCAAGTCGATCTTACTGGCACGCCATATCCGGCGAAAATATCGGTTCCTTCATGAATTCGTCTTCCGCCAAAACTTCTTCCAGCGCCGAAAGTACTACGGTAGCTATGGTCACTACGAATCGGAAGAGGAAAAGCATTTCCTTCTAAATTAATACGTCCATAATGTTTATAAATTTGGGCGTACTCGCTAATTAAATCAACTGTTTTTGCACGTCTATAATATTCCCAAAGCATAATTTTAATACGGTCTTCTGACGTTCCTTGTTTCCTTAAAATAGTCGCTGCGGTATGCAGAAGATCACGGTCGCTATTTGCATTTGCAAATCCATCTTTGTCACCATCTAAACCTATTCCGCCAAATAGAGAAATTGTATGGGGGAGAGTATCGTTACTATTAACAGGTCCAGCCCATATTTCTGGTTTGAAATAAAGGGAAATGATGGCATCTGGTTTTTTTGGAATATCTTTTCTTACGCTCCGTATATTTCTTTCATATTGATCCATTGCAGCTAAGTAATACCATGGAATGCCTGAAGATTGCTCGGTTTCTTTATATAGTGCCATGCGCTTTTCGTATATGCTTTGCTGATTATCTTCACCGTAAGCGATGTTTTGGTGGAGAAGAAAACAAATAGAAAGCAAAAGAGAAATTTTTCGAAGCATGAAATAGACTCCTTTCACAACATCACTCTTTTTAGTGTGGGATATACGGAGTATTTCATTATAGGGAACGATTGGAAAAAATCTTAGAATCTTCATTTGAGCAAATCGCTTTCATACGTTAGAATAGATATGTTACATTGAAAGAAGCGAACACGGTAAACTATTTCATATTGTGCGGAGTTGATAACCATGACAAAACAAACAGAATATAAGCGCAAGCCCGAATGGTTGAAAATTAAGTTAAACACGAATGAAAACTATACAGGCTTAAAGAAAATGATGCGTTCTAAGAATCTTCATACCGTTTGTGAAGAGGCAAAATGTCCGAATATTCATGAATGCTGGGCTGTAAGAAAAACAGCAACATTTATGATTTTAGGTGCGGTTTGTACACGTGCTTGTCGTTTTTGTGCGGTTAAAACAGGCTTACCAACTGAGCTTGATTTACAAGAACCAGAACGCGTAGCAGATTCAGTAGTACAAATGGGCTTAAAGCACGTTGTTATAACAGCGGTTGCACGTGATGATTTAAAGGACGGCGGAGCAGCTGTTTTTGCTGAAACAGTACGAGCACTACGTCGTAAAAACCCATTCACGTCTATCGAAGTATTACCATCTGATATGGCTGGGGTAGAAGAAAACTTAAAAATGTTAATGGATGCAAAACCAGATATTTTAAACCATAACATTGAAACAGTACGTCGATTATCTGACCGAGTTCGCGCTAGAGCAAAGTATGACCGTTCATTAGAGTTTTTACGTCGAGCAAAAGAAATGCAGCCTGATATTCCAACTAAATCGAGCATTATGGTCGGCTTAGGTGAAACAAGAGAAGATTTAATTGAAGCAATGGATGACTTACGTGCAAACAATGTGGATATTTTAACTCTTGGACAATATTTACAACCATCTAAGAAGCATTTACCAGTTATTAAATATTATCCACCAGCAGAATTTGCAGAGCTTAAAGAAATTGCACTTAGCAAAGGATTTAGCCACTGTGAAGCTGGCCCACTTGTGCGTTCTTCTTACCATGCGGACGAGCAAGTACGTTCTGCAAAAGAAAAAACAGCAGAAGCTAAATAATGAAAAAAGAGAGCTAACAATCAGCTCTCTTTTTGTTTGTACTCTAAAACGGTATTTGTACATGTTAATAAAATCTTTTTTAATTCTTCTGTGGATAATTCAATTGTAAATTCAGGTACACCAGGTGTAATTAAAATTTTATCGTACGTATAAATAGCGTTATCCACAATAATTGTTACATCGTGTGAATATCCGAAAGGAGCCACACATCCCGGCGTACAACCAGTTTTGTCTCGCAGTTCATCAGGAGAACAGAGAGATAAGCGTTCTCCTGTTAGTTCTTTCATCTCTCCCTGGTTGAGCCTTGTGCCCTCTAACGTAAAAAATACGTAATAATCTCCAGACTTTGATTTTAAAAATAAGCTTTTACTTGGAGTGCCTTGTAAGCCAAGTCTCTCGCGTACGATCCGATCCGTCTCATAATCGAGTACTGGTTCGTGTTCGAATTTTTCATAAGAAACATTTGTTTTATGTAGTAAAGCAAGTACGTCTTCGTACATATGAAATGATACCCCTTTCTATTGTTAGAACAGTCTCTTCTCGTGGCGTCAACTGAATGTTTTGGAAAGGGATATTACTTGGACGATGCTTCCCATAAGCGTGTTATGATACATTGTTCGTCGATTGTAATTTCGTAAATATCAGGATTCGTTAAAGTTCTCCATTCATTAAAGCCAATCGTATGATCAAAATGCTTTAAAATGAGCGTAAGTAAATTGCCATGTGTAACAAGTAGTGTTGTCGTATGGTTTAATTGTAAAACGTCTTGAATAAGCGATATGGCACGGTCTGTTGCTTGTTTTGTTGACTCTCCGCCTGAAAAGGCAATATCTATATTCGTAAAAGTGGATTCTAGTTTTTGCATCCAATCATCCATTGGAACGTTGCTCAATATGCGTTCAGTTAATCGTTCATCTTCTTGGATAGATAAGTTAGCTTGGAGTGCATAGGGCCGAATGGAATCGATAGCTCGGACAAATGGGCTTGAAATAATATGATCGATTTGTAGAGTATTTTCTAAGAGGAATGTAGCAAGGGTATTTGCTTGGTCTTTTCCATCGGTCGTTAATTCAGCATCACATTCCTGCCCAGTTGCTGAACAATGTCGTATTAAAATAATTTTCTTCATAATTCATCCCCATCTTTCAAGTTGACGCTATATACTTCGACAAATGTGGAAATAATTCCTTTTTATTGGAAACAGCATATGGATTTAAATATGTGGAAAAGTAATGTGGATAATAAAAAATTGAGGTGCAATGATGAAAAAAATGATATGTATCGTATTCATTATTTGTTTTCTTGCGCAATTGTCCACAACATATGCAGAATCCAACCGAAAACTAAATTATCCAAGCAATCAAAATAAGTCATTTGTGAGTGAGGATGTTTTTTATAAACAGCTAGATAAGAAAATCTATAAAGAGTACAAAAATGCAGCATATAGTGTTCGTAAAAAAATTTCATTTAAAGAAGTGGCTGATGAGGAATTTTCTTTCCTGCAAAAAACAGCTGTCGGTTGTCGAAGTAGAGTGGTGCTTCAAGATTTTTTTGTTCACCCTGATCGCCAAGTTTATTTTTTCGCTTCTTTTACTCAAAATGAAGTAGAAGCGTTTCATAAGTACATCGTTATAGATGCAGAAACAAAGAGGGAGCTGCAAGAGGGCAAAAGTTATCATCCATATAAAAAATAAACCACCAATTTTGGTGGTTTATTTTTTACTCCGGTACACTCATTAATTTCTCTTTCATTTTGCGAATAAGAACGACAGCGCCAATTGTACACAGAAGTGTAATTCCTTCGGCAACGAAGATGTTGATTGTTTTTGTTTGGTAAAGTGCCGCGAAAAAGTCTACAAATGCGTGGAATAGTATAGCGTATACTAGGAAGATGTATTTCTTCTGTTTTACTGCGTATAAAACAAGCATTGTAAAGGCGATTTGAAGCACGAGTGCCATAATTCTTTCTAAGCTACCAAGGAAGTATAAGTAGGCAGGTTGCTGAATTAACATGTCCTGTAAAATACTGAGCTCGGGTTTTTGTTCAATCAGTCGAGAGAAGCTACCATCGTTAATAGAATTAGCAAAAATTAATGCTTGTAATGCAGAAAAACCGCCAATTAAAATAGATTCAATTCCGCCGTGACCAATTCCATAAGCGAAGCCATCTTTATATTCTAGATATTTTTTTAGTAAGAAGAAGAAGGCAACGAAGCGTCCTAATTCTTCAAAAATACCAGCAGTCAATCCGCCATAAATTGCGAAGACAAACGGATTTTCTAAAAATGGAGCGATTGTTGGATTACCGCGCATAAATAGGTGGAATGGTGTTTCAAGAATTTGGGTGAATCCGATAAAGATAAGAACACCAACGCCGACTACTTTCCAATTAATATTATATTTTTTACGGAAATAAACGAGTACGATAATTGGGACCAGAATCGAGACAATGAGTTGAAAAATGATGCTGGCAATTACAGTATTTGAAACCATACTTTCACCGCTTTCTAATATATGTACATATCTATTATGCATGAAATAGAGGAGAGATGAAACTTTTAGAAAGAAAATGAATTTACTTATTGACTCTAACGTTGCGTCATACTTTATCGTATGTACTAAGGGGGAGATACAAATGACAATGAGAGTAAAAGAAGTAGCTGATTTAGTTGGAATTAGTGTGCGCACACTGCATCATTACGATGAAATTGGGTTGTTAACCCCAGACGAGACGACAGAGTCTGGATATCGTCTGTATTCCAATGAGAATTTAGAGACATTGCAGCAAATTTTGTTTTTTAAAGAACTAGGCTTCCCTTTGAAAAAAATTAAAGAGATTATCATGAGTCCATCATTTGATCGCGAAGAGGCACTACAGCTTCATAAGAAAATGCTTCTTGAAAAGCGTGCCAGATTAGATAAGGTGATTGCGACGATTGATAAAACAATTCAGCATACAAAAGGAGAGATTGAAATGACGAACAAAGAGAAGTTTGAAGGATTCGATTTCAGCCATAACCCATATGAAGAAGAAGCACGTGAAAAATGGGGAAACGCAGCTGTAGATAAAGCGAACGAATATGCAAAAGGTATGTCAAAAGAGAACCAAGAGGAGTTTAATGCTATTTATAGAAATTTAGCAACGCTTAGACACGATGCACCAGATTCTAAAGAGGCGCAGGCAGCTATCAAAGTATGGTACGATTACTTGCAAAACTTTAGTCACTATTCATTAGACGCTTTTAAGGGACTCGGTCAAATGTACGTCGCTGATGAGCGCTTCACGAAAAATATCGATAAGTTTGGCGAGGGGTTAGCGCAGTTTATGTGTGATGCGATGGAGATTTATGCGGATCGTAATAAAAAATAAAAAGTAAAACAGGTGGAGGTTCTCTCCACCTGTTTTACTTTTTAATCATATTATTTAAAGTCTGATCCCCCGTATTGTTCAAATGAGGATTTTTACTCATTTCACGTTTTAGCATATCGAGGCTTTGCGTATATTCTGTATCATTTAATGCGCCAGATTGAAGACCTTGAATTTGGGAAATCAACTTTTGGTCTGTTGATACATATGCTTTATAATAGCGAGGGGCGATGGACAAAGCAGCTCTATATACTTGATCCGCTACGAGTTTTGGATCGGTTGTGTTTGCACGATATACAACGAACACTTCATCATCGGTAACGAGTGTAGCAGCGTTTGTAACGTCAGGAAGTTTGACTGTCATGCTTGTAATCATTTCAGCGACTTTCTCGCGATTAATGGCCCCTACTTGTTTGTTAGATACTTCATGCTTTTGTTTAGAAGAATAACCGACTCTTGTGAGTCTTGTATTTGTATTTTCCGTATGATACATGTCGTTTTTATTGGAAACAAGAACACGGCTTCCTTCTTCACGTTCCATTTCAGCTTTGTTCGCTGATTGGCAGCCTGCAAATAAGGAAAGAGTGAGAAGGGAAAGTAAAATTTGTTTTTTCACGATGTATCACCTCCTTCTCCATAGCATGTACTAATTTGCAATTTTTTGTATTTGAAATTGTTGGTTGTTATGCTTTGTGATACGATAAAAAGAAGAATGCTTAGAGAGGAAGTTAATGATGGAGCAAAAGCAAGAGCAAGAGATTCATGCTACGGTGAGCATTAATAATGTTCAGTACGAAGTAATTAAAAACTTTCGTGACGGTTTTAGTGAAGAAGCATTTAAAGAGCGCTATGCAGAAATTTTAAATAAATATGATTATATCGTTGGAGACTGGGGATATGAGCAACTTAGACTGCGAGGATTCTTTGATGATAGTAACCAACGTGCGACATATGATACGAAAATTAGTACGTTAACGGAGTATTTATACGAGTACTGTAACTTCGGTTGTGCACACTTCGTATTACGAAAAGTGAAGAAATAAAAAAATCCTCTTACAATTGTAAGAGGATTTTTTTACATATTCTCGCTTATAAACAAATCGAGATATGATCGCCTTCAGAAAGTATTGTATTTGGCTTCATTTGTTGTCCGTTCAATTGAATATCCCCATTTTTAATTTTATCTACAATGAGTGTACGGCTCCAGTCAGAAATATATGTGGATAAGGCTTTATCAATGCGGTGGGAACCGAAAATGAGGTCTAATACGATCGTGATTTCAGCTACTCCACTTTCTTTATGTTGCGTAATAGAAATAGTAGTACTTGTTTCCGTTTGATCTTGCTGAGTCATATCGATCGTTTCAACGTGATCAGTAAATGATTTATAAATACGCAGTTTTTGATTCCACGTATGATCTTTCGGACATTTATAAATGGCAAAGCGGTATATATTTTTTCCATTGGCGTTATGCCTACGAATATTCGTATCAGTAAATAGGGTAGTACGTCCGCAATTTTTACAATATTTTTCGATTGTGTGTTGCTGATTTTCATATAAACTCCAAGAAAGTTGTACTTTCTGCATTTTCCTTCACCTCTTATAGTAGTGGCAAAGAAACGTAATACAGCTATTTGGATGTCTTGTAGTATGAAGGCATGAGAAAAAGACAAAAATAAAAGGAGGTTCCCCAAAGAGGAACCTTCGTAAACATCATACTACAGATGCAATACGTTCCTTTGTAATGGGAATGGGCAGACTACTCCCTTGAAAAAGCACGGTGCTTTTTTGAGAGTAATGCTATCCAATTGCTGGTCCATTACAAAGTAGTTGTTGGCATACGTAGATAACGTCCTTTCTATCCAAATAGATTTATTTTTAATTATAACATAAAAGATTGAAAATTCGAAACTCTTATAACGGAAAAACACCAGCTAAAATAGCTGGTGCATACGATAAATTATATAAGTTCAAATAAAAATGAGCGTAATTCTTCTGCAATTTCTTCAGTCATAGAAAATGCGTGCTCTAAGTAGCCTGGTTCGTTTAAATCGTCAGCACCGATAATTGCAAATTTATTACTTTGCATATCAAGTACAATTGTTTTACCGTAATGACGATCGGAGTATAAAAGCGCTAAATCATGACGCTCATTTTCTCCCATAAAGCTAACGAAACGAGTTTTTGTAGCGACAGTGTCGTCGTACAGAAAGAAACGTTCTTCCATACACATGGCTCCTTTATTAAATATCTAAGTTTAAGTGTGGTTTATGATCTAAATGGTGATGCGTTTTAATGAATCGTACTGTTCTTGTTTTGTAACGCATTACGATAGAGTATGTTTCAGCTAAATCGCCGCCAAGGAATTTAACACCGTCTAATAACTCACCAGCAGATACACCAGTTGCTGAGAAGATTGCATCATCCCCAGATACTAAGTCATCTAACATAAGAAGTTGACGAGGGTCTTCTAATCCCATTTCACGACAACGAGCTTCTTCTTCTTCGTTCATTGGAACTAAGCGAGCTTGCATTTCACCTTCAAGGCACTTTAATGCTGCTGCAGAAATAACACCTTCTGGAGCTCCGCCAATACCTACGAATAAGTCGATACCCGTTCCAGGTAGTGCTGTTGCGATTGACGCACCAACATCACCGTCACCAAATAATTTTACGCGTGCACCTTTTGCACGAACACGGTCAATAATATCTTGATGACGTTCACGTTCTTGAACGATAACCGTTAGGTCACGAATCTTTTTATTGTTAGCTTCTGCTACAATTTCAATTGTTTTTTCAATTGGATCATCTAAGCTAATTTTACCAGCTGCTTTTGGACCAACCGCGATTTTTTCCATGTACATATCAGGAGCATGAAGAAGGTTCCCTTTGTCTGCGATTGCAATAACTGCCATTGCATTTGCAAGACCTTTTGCAACGATGTTTGTACCTTCTAATGGATCAACGGCGATGTCTACTTCCGGACCGTTACCTGTTCCTAGTTCTTCACCAATATACAACATCGGTGCTTCATCAAGTTCTCCTTCACCAATTACAACTGTACCTGCCATGTTTACTGAATCGAACATATCACGCATTGCTGTAGTTGCTGCATCATCTGCTTCATTTTTCTTTCCGCGGCCCATCCACTGTGCGGATGCTAAGGCTGCTGCTTCTGTTACACGGACAATTTCTAGTGCGAGTTCACGTTCCAAGATTCCATTCCTCCAATTTCAAAAATCATACAAATATAACTATAACAAATAACGGAGAAAAGGTGAATTCGAAAAATTGTCGATTTTTTCAGAAGAAAGCGTTACAATTAAAATGTAAATGCTTTAATTTCCAGGTAGGTGACATTCATGTATTTTGTAGACAGAAAGAAAATAGAACAAATGCTAGTATGTTTAGAACGAGCAACAAGTACATTTCAAGAGAAAAAGATATATGAAACCGAGTTTGAATTTTACGCATTAGAGCGCATAGCCCATCTTATTATTGATACTGTATTAGATGTAGGAAATGCGATGATCGATGGATTTATTATGCGCGATCCAGGAAGCTATGAAGATATTATTGATATTTTAATGGACGAGCGAGTGATAAGTGAAGAAGATGGCCAAGGGATGAAAGAAATTATCCTTCTTCGAAAAATGCTTACGCAAGATTATATTCAAATGAATCATGATGAATTATATAAGACGATTCAAAAACATATTGCAGTGGTGGAAAAGTACCCAGCAAATATTCGCAGTTATTTAGAAAAGGAATTAGGACCTGTATCTGCATTTGTACCAGAATAATTATGCTTATAAGATCCCCAGAGAATACCTTTTGGGGATCTTATATTGTATGTGAGAAAGAAAAGGGAGAAGGGTGAAGTATGGGGGAAGCACGTACTACGAAAGACGAGATTGTACAATTGTTGAAAGTAAAGGGAGAGCACACAGTAGCTGAACTAGCTGACGTTTTAGAGATTACAGAAATGGCAATCAGAAGACATTTAAGTAATCTTGAGAAAGACGGACTCATTTATTCTAAGATGGTAAGGCAACATGTCGGAAGACCAACTTATTTGTATGGATTAAGTGAAAAGGGAGAAGATACATTCCCGAAAGAGTATAAGCAATTTGCGATTGATATGCTAGAAGATTTAGCTCGAATGGGCGATGAAAAAATACTTCGTTACGTTTTAAAAGAGAGAACGAAGCGAATGGAAGAACAGTTGCAAAAGAGAGTAAGTAATCAAAAGAATTTAGCATATAAAGTGCAAGAGATAGCAGCTATGCAAGAGAAAAATGGTTATATGGTTCAAATAAAGAGAGATGGAGAGAACTCTTTCGTAATTGAAAAACAAAACTGTCCGTTAAAAGAAATTGCAGAGAGATTCCCGCAAGTATGTGAAGATGAAAAAGAGATGTATAAGCGTTTATTTACGAACGCAGATGTGAAAACGCTAGCAAACATGTGCGAGGGCGATTGTAGTTGTTCTTACCAAATAAAAGAGAAAAAATGAACGTTATGGGGCGCTTTAAGGTAAAGCGTTTTTTTCTTTGGAAAAAGCGGGTAATATAAGAGTGGTATGATAGGTGAGAACGTTAGCATAGAAGGAGAGACATAATGATGTATAAAGGTTACTTAATTGACTTAGACGGTACGATGTATCGCGGAGAAGAACAAATTGAAGAAGCGAGCGACTTCGTAAAAGCTTTAGGAGAGCGCGGCATTCCTTATTTATTCGTTACGAATAACTCAACGCGTAAACCAGAACAAGTGGCAGAAAAACTTGTTCGTTTCGATATTCCAGCGAAAGCAGAGCAAGTATTCACAACGAGTATGGCGACTGCGAACTTCATTTATGAACGTAAACAAGATGCAACTGTATATATGATTGGTGAAGAAGGCTTACACGATGCACTTGTGGAAAAAGGATTTGAACTTGTGGATGAAAATCCTGATTTCGTTGTTGTTGGTTTAGATCGTGACATCACATATGAAAAGTTAGCAAAAGCGTGTCTTGCTGTGCGTAACGGTGCAACGTTTATTTCCACAAATGGGGACATTGCCATCCCAACTGAGCGCGGGTTATTACCAGGTAACGGTTCATTAACATCGGTTGTAGCAGTATCGACAGGTGTGGATCCAATCTTTATCGGAAAACCAGAATCAATCATTATGGAACAAGCTTTAAAAGTTCTTGGTATAGGAAAAGATGAAGCATTAATGGTTGGGGATAACTATGATACAGACATTTTAGCAGGAGTAAATGCTGGTATGCATACGCTTCTTGTCCACACTGGAGTCACAACTGTGGAGAAGTTAACAGAATACGAAGTTCAACCGACGCAAGTTGTGCATAACTTGACGGAGTGGATTGAGAAGATGTAATGAAAAAAGCTGTTCCAAACTTTGGAACAGCTTTTTTTATTTCGTTGTGACTAGTGTCGATTTTTGTCGGTAAGTCGATATAATCTGAGTTACGCCGATATATTTAGAAAATCGCTGATATAATCTGAGTTGCGCTGATATATTAAAAAAATCGCTGATATAATTTTATTAGAATGCACGATTCACAACGTCTTTTACTTCTTCAAGATATTGTTTACGCACATCATTATCCACAGAAGGGACACTTGTATAGAATGTATGCTCAAGTGTTTCAATACCTGTGAATTCAAAAATACCAACATCCGCTGTTTTCTTCATTGCATCAAACATGCCGCCTGCTGTGTATGCCTCTTTCGTATTGCCCATTGTAGATAATAACAATCCTTTTTTACCGCTTAATAACTTTTCAATGCCGTTTTCAACGTAAGCATAAGCAAATCCATGGCTAAACACACGGTCAACGTATCCTTTTAAAATAGCAGGAAGTCCCGCCCACCACACTGGATAAATGAATGTAATGCTATCAGCCCAAGAGATATGCTCTTGTTCTTCTTTAATATCTTCGGGTGTGTTTCCTTGAGAAAATGAGATGAAATCGGAAGCGCCTAATACTGGATTGAAGTTTAATTCGTATAGATCGCGAACGCGTACTTCATGACCTTTTTCTTCTAATTCACGTTTTACCGTTTCTAAAATCGCATGGTTGAAGCTTTCTGTATTTGGGTGTGCATAAACGATTACATGTTTCATTGTTCTTCCTCCTATTTGTGGATATGTGAATAGCTATTTGTATATCTGTAACTATTATGGTTACTGCTTTTATAGAAGTCAAGTAATACATATGTATGTATAAAAAGACGCTCGAAAATCGCCTTTTTATACCCCGCTCATACAAAGTACAAAGAAGACGAATAAAATGATAACAATACCAATGCCAAAGTTAAATACGAGAGTACTATCCATATATGTAGCCTCCTTGTTTGAAAGTAAAAAGCACTCTAGTTAAGAGTGCTTTTTTTATTTTGAATCTACTTTATAACTTTTAGAAAGTGATTCATGCGTGTAATGATTTACATTATTTTATGTATTTATACTTTGAAAATGAGTAAGTCCTTGTTGGATATAGAAAAAAAGACACTCGTTCGAGTGTCTTTTAAGATGACAAAATGTGCCAATTGCTTGAGGTTGATAAGACGCTAATTTCCGTGTTAACGCCTTTTCTTTAATCAAGAAGTGTAGCAACAGCGATTCAAATAAATTGTACCATCTGTTTAATCGCGGTGCGTATGCAATTGTGCATATTATGATCATGAGGTAGGTAATGAACTGTGAATAATTTGAAGTGATTTATTTACGATTTCTTCTGCGGCATATATGCCGATTGCGTCTGTTTTTAAAATATGGGGTTGTAAGTTATCATGCATTGCCCCTAACTCACCATGAAGTGGTGCGAAGGCATGGTTCGCCTTTTCAAGCATGCATAAATCAAGTAAAGAATCCCCAGCTGTAATAATCGTATCTATTTGCAAAATTTCTTTTATATATTGCACGGCGTCCCATTTATTAATTGGTTTTGGTACAAAGTATAGCTTTCTACCTTGAAGTGAATGATTCCAGCCTTGTTTGTCTAACCAGGAAGTGAAGGATGATAATTCATCATAAGGAATGTTCTCCCGTTTAATAATGCAATAATGGAATAGATCATCAGCTGTTTTTTGTGATATAACCCAATCTTTATGAGCTATTTGTCCAAATTCCTTTAGTATGTCGTTTCTCTCTATACATTCAACCGATAGTCTTTCTTTTACTGTCCTGTTCCAAGTACCATCTTGTTTCCCGTTATGAAGGATATTGCCGCCGTTACTTGTAATGGCGTATTCGGGAATGATTTCGTTTTGGAATAAAGCAATACGCTGAAACTGCTCAATAGTTCTTGTTGTAACTGGGATGAAATGTGAGTGCAGTTGTAATTTTTTTAGTAGTGAAATGGTTTTATGTGATATGAAAGAAATTTCTTTTCCATCTAAAGTTTCAATGAGTTGAATTGATTCATCTTCTATAGGGGCACGAAACGATTTCCGGGAATAAATAAGCGTTTGATCAAGATCACTGGCGAAAATCATATTGTTTCCTTCCTAAGAGGCTTAATGAGCCCGCAACATGAATAAGCCATATTCTCATAGATTTCAATAGGGACATTCTTTTCTTTAGCGAGAAGTAAAATATGCTTTAAATCGGGATTGTTTTGCTGGCGTATTAAAATTTTCCACGGTATTCTCCGGAGTAATACGCGAGTTGTTTCACCGACTCCTGGCTTAATTAAGTTAATATCGTCAATTTTAAAGTGATTTTGGATAGACTGTATATCTTTTAATCCTTGCCAAGATGGATCAGTGTAAGTTGAAGTAATATAACGTAATTGATTATCTATATGAGAATGAACAGAAGGGAATAAATCTGTTACCTCATCAACGAAGAAATTTGATAAGTCTTCTTGTTCTAGCTCTTTATAATATTTAACACCATGAAAATCATTTGGACCGATATAGGTGTCATTTAGTACAGTGCGGCTAATTAGTCCAGAGACTGTTGCATTTAAGCAAGCGCTAGGAATAAGAAAATCTTCACGTGTACCGTAAATTGAAGTACAGTAACCGGGATCAGCAAGCACAGCCATACAATGAGAAATGTGTGTATTATTTCGTTCGTTAAATGTGTGTACTGCATATTCTAATTCTTTTTTTATTGCACCTTTCCCAGTCCATCCATCAATGAATTGAATTGTTTCTTTAGGGTGATGTTCTAAAATATAATGGAGTGCATTTTCATCAATACCGCGTCCGCGAACAATTGAAATACAATAGTGAGGTACATCAAGGTTGTATTGATAGCGTATGTAGCGTTTGATAAGAATGCCAATAGGTGTACCAGCACGAGCTAATGAAACGAGGACAAGGTTAGTTCCTTTAGTTTGTATAATCTGTTCGGCGACAACTCCAACAGCGATGGCTAGTTTGTGTTTGTATTGTTGCAGGGAAGAAAAGAATAAATCCATATACGCTTTAGATGGTTTATATTCCATTGGTAACATTTCGGAATAATGTGTGCCAGCTTGAATTGCTTGTTCTCTAGTTTCCGTGGAACTTTCTTTCATTAAATCACTAATATCTTTTAATAGAAAAATAGCATCATTTGGATTGTAACTACTAATATGAGAATTTACTTTTACCATAATTATCAACCTTCCTTTTCTATACTATTTGAAAATGAGACGATATGAATAAAGGGAATAACTGTTTGTAACTGCTGTAGAAGAGGAAACAGGGCTTTTTCTCCTAAATCACGCTCAATAAAAACAAATACTTCATCGTAATCATGAGGTGAAATATTATAAAAGTAATTTGTAATAGTAGAATCTTCAGGACTTGGATATGAGAAATGATTATGAATGGCATAGTTCACATCATTTGAAACAGGATGGATAGGGCTTCTTGTTGTAGATTGATATAAAATATTTTCACCCATTTCAGCAGCAATTTTCATTGGGATATACATAAATTCACCCGTTCCGAGACAGAGTGTTCGTTTTCCAACTCTTTCTCTTTTTAAAGCTTTTCCTGCTTCTTGAGCGAAAGAATGAATGTGCTTTTGTTCATATGCTGAAATGCTAAATCGCCCAGTATATTTTATATAATTTGATGTATAGGGTGATTTTGGGCAGGTAAGGGTATGTTTTTTGAAATCAGGTTTTGTTTCTTTAATTTGAATATCTGTTTTTGCAATATTTAATGGTTGGCCAGTTGTATGAATACTGCCTTCTAATAAAGAAATAACATGAATCTTAATTTGAAGTTCTTCTTCTAATTGTTTAAATTGTTTTCTATCAGTATGAGAACGCCAGTCTAATAAAGAAGCAATTATATATTCTTCTCGTGGGAATTTATTTTGAATAGATCTAATAATATTTAATGCTGTTTTTCCTGTTGTCATCTCATCATCTACGAGAACAATTGGATTGTTGTTTTGAAAAAAGCTTTCATCTACATAACAACGGTGCGATGTTGCATGAGAATGTTCTTCCTCAAATGTAATGACAGATTCTAGGTGGGGTATCGATTCCCTAGTTGTATGCACATACTTTGCATTTTGAAAGCATTGAAACATAGAATGACCAAGTGCTGTCGCTGTTTCAGCGAATCCGATGAACAAAACTTCTTCTTGCAGAGGATATTGATAACGAAATACTTCCTCTGGGATTTCATCAATTTCTAATGAAATGAGATTTAAAATTTCTTTTTGAAATGGATGAGAAATATTATGTAGTATTTCCATATATCTTGCAGCGAGAGCAACTCCACTTGATAGGGAGACTGCAGGTTTAATAGGAAGATGCTTTCCAAGGATTGTACTCACAAATAAAAAACTACGTTTCTTATTTATTCTCGCAGCCATTTGAAAAAGCTTGTCTAGCGCTAAATTATATGGATTATCACGTACTTCTACATGGACTTGTATATTATTTAAAACGTTATACGTGTTGCTTTGCGTTTGTAATAAGGATATCGGTGAATTGTTTGTTTTCATGTAGCACCCCGTAAATATTAGATTTTAAAATGGTTTTGCGAGCCCAGCCATAATGAGGTTTTACTTCATTCATTTTGTTAGAAAAACTGCTTTTTAGCACTCCATTATACGTATCTGCATTTTGTAAAATTGATCTCGCATCTAAATAATCTTCCATTGTGACAATGTGCATTGCCTGTACAACTTTAATATGAGATGGGTGAATAACTGTCTTTCCGATTAATCCATTTGCATGGTCGAGTGATACCTCTTGGATGAGCCCTTCTTCATAATCATTAGAAAAATATTCCCATACACATCCTGAAATAATATATTCATTTGTTGCCCTTGAGAAAACGTTAATAATGTCCGAAATACAATCACGAACAACAGTAATATGATAGATAGGTGTGTATTTATTACGCCGAATACTAAATATACTTGAAAAGTCAGTAGCACCAATACGTACATTTAAGATGTGATCACGATAGGAATCTAGTAAATCCTTTATTTGTAATAATGATTCTATCCGTGTTTCTTTATACATAATTTCTGGTGATTCTAAAATCGGCATGCCATATAGCGATAATGAGTATACCTCGTTTATATATGCAAGCTGATTGATATAAGCCTTTCCATTAATCGGTGTGAATTTTGGAAAGACAAAACCACATAAACAATGAACAGCACTACCTAATTCAGTAACAATTGTCTTCATTTGACTTGGCTGTCGAACTCTAATAAAAAGAAGTGGGATGTCTGCTTGATTTAGTATGTTGGCACTGACTAAGTTAGCGATTTGCTGTATTTGAACGACGATGTTTTGCTCTGCAAGTTTTACTTCTTCATCGCTGATAGCGTCCTCTAGACAAAGAATAATTGAGGTAGCATCCACATGTTTCTTTCTAATTATATCTTCCGCAATCGTTTCTTTCGTGCCAGGAGTATATAGTGTAGCGCCTAGTGCGTAAGCTAGTTGTTCTTTCCCTATATTTTTTGAAAAACTAAGAGGTTCTTTATAGAAAAAATTTTGCCGTTCTTCTAAGGAGAGGTAAGAAAAGTAATTCACATTGTCACCACCTTATTCGTAATGATTCTGTTTAATCGTAACATAATAAGAAAAATCTTCCATTAAAATGAAGCGATAAATAAAAAAAACATATTGAGAAAGATGAATTATAAGATGAATATCGAATATTGTTAATAGAAATATAATAGGGGGAAAGAGAAAGTGGATATACATAAGTTAACAGAGGAAGAAGCAAATGAGATAAATACGTGGACGTACGAGGAACCATATAGTTTATATAGTTTTTCAGGCGAGAAAGAAGTAATAGAAGAGCTATTAGATGGAACGTATTATGGCTGTTGTGATGATCAAGGAGAGTTCATCGGCTATTTTTGTTTTGGAGAAAATGCACAAGTACCAGGTGGCAGAGATGCTAATGTATATGGTGGAGAAGAAGCGATTGATATCGGACTTGGTATGAAGCCGGCGTTAACTGGGAAAGGAATGGGGAAATAATTTTTCCAAGCTGGAATAGCGTTTGCCACGAAAGAGTTTAACGCAAACATGTTTCGATTAAGTGTAGCAACATTTAATACAAGAGCGATTACGTTATATAAAAATATCGGATTTAAGCAAGGGCTTATTTTTTTGAGCCGCGGAAGAGAATTTATGCTTATGGAATACGAAAGACCGTCAGCATGAAACTGACGGCCTAGAAAACATTATTATTCTGAGTGCTCAGCTCGGTGCGCTAAACGACTTGATGCAGCGGCAGCGATTCCGCCAACGATATCATCAAGGAACGTGTGCACCTTTCCAGTTGATTTATCATTTAAGTATTCTAAAATACCAGGTTTTAATTTATCAATATATCCAAAGTTTGTGAAACCGATAGAGCCGTACACGTTCACGATAGAAAGTGCGATAACTTCATCAATTCCGTATAAGCCTTCATCACGTTTTACAATATCTTGTAACGGTTCACTTAGCATTCCCTTTTCAGCAAGGACATCAAGTTCGATACCTGTAATCAGTGCGTTTTGTACTTCACGTTTTGATAGTACACGTTCTACATTGTAACGGCATTCTGACATCTCTAAATTTGGATGGTATTTTTTTTGAAGAAAATGAACAAGTTCAGCAATATCGTCAATTGTTACACCGCGTTCTTGTAATAGTTGTAATGCTCTTTCTTGTAGTTGATTTGATTCTTTCATGTTTATCACCTTTTTTTCTTTTTAGTATTTGTATACGTTTCGTTGCTTTATCATGTGCATAGGAATGAAAGGCGAGCACAAGCTCATATATATAAAGAAAAACCATAGGTGGCGACTGCGATGATTCAGCATATTTATGAGCATTATCACATGCATGTTAAAGAATTAATCCCCCTTGGCCCCTATAAAAGCTTTTGGATTCGCAACAAAATTTATGTACTTGTTCCAATTGGAGAAATGGAGGAAGAAGTACTTGTAGAGATGAAAAAGCTCAGTGATTATATGAACCAGCAAGGGGATATAACTGTAGCGACTTTCGTTCCGACTATACACGGCTACTATGTAAGTGAGATAGAAGAACAAAATTATTGCTTATTAAAAGGTATGCGCACGTTAGAACGACATGCTATGTCATTAGGAAATGAACTTTCTATATTCCATAAACGAGGTGCATTCTTTCCAGAAGAAATCGAGCAATTAAGCCGCATTGGTGAATGGAAAGCGTTATGGGAAAAGAGACTCGATCAGTTAGAAAAGTTTTGGCAATCGCAAGTGATGAACCACCCTACAGACGTATTCGATCAATTGTTTATTGAATCCTTCCCGTATTACTTAGGAGTTGCAGAAAATGCCATTCAATATGTTGTTGATACAGAAATGGATGATACGCCGCAACTAACGGATGCAGCGACAATTTGCCAAGAACGATTCACACCTTTATTATGGCATCAAACGAAGCGTCTCAAACTTCCTTTTGATTGGGTGTATGATCACCCAACTCGAGATATAGCAGAATGGATTCGCTATATGATGATTGAAAAAAAGAAAGACTGGGATCAAACAATCGTTCAATTTGTTACAGATTATGAACGAAATTACTCGCTGTCCTCATTTGGTTGGCGCTTATTATTTGCAAGGCTCCTGTTCCCGCTTCACTATTTTGAAACGGTCGAACGATATTACCAAACTGGAAACGAAGAACAAAAAAGCATATATAGAGATCGCTTAGAAGCCATTTTACACGATGTGAACCGCTCAGAGCAATTTATGAAGCATTTTTATGGCTCACTTCGTTTACCAGTAGATAAGCTCGGGATTAGAAAATTAGATTGGCTATCTTAAAAATATAAAAAAGAGACCGAGTGAGGTCTCTTTTTTATATACCACAATTTTATGTAATACATTATGCCCCTACCTGCTGATCTGTACATATATTTAAAACGAATTGATGCCTTTCGAGCTTTTCATTTACTTTACCTAATAATTCTTGCTGGATTTCTTTAAATAAAAATTGATAGCTTGTATTCCATGTTGGTATAACGGATGAAAGGCCTACTAAATACTCTTTTTTCTTTTCTAGTTCTTGAATTGTTACAAAAGTGTTCCCCATTTTTGGCATTTGTCGTCCCCCTATGTTTTTTTACTGTATATGTGTGAACGATTCACTATATAGTATTAATTATCGCATTTTTTGAGAGGGATTTCCAATTTTGTTTTATGATGTTAACGGATAAATGTGATTTGAATAAAAAAAGGAGACCAAATTTGGTCTCCTTTTAGAAGGCGATTCTGAACGAGCCGCTTCCGCTTTTAGATTAATATCTAGCTCCAGCGGCTAGAACAGTCGGCCATTTCGCGCCTTCCTGTGAGGCAAAAAGCGCCTCTTCGTCAGGAGCTCCAATGACCTCCTGTTCTGAACGAGCCGCTTCCGCTTTTAATTAAAATACTTGTTCTACTTCGATAACGCCTGGTACTTCTTCAAGTAACGCGCGCTCGATACCAGCTTTTAGTGTGATTGTAGAACTTGGGCAGCTTCCGCATGCACCCATAAGGCGTAGTTTTACGATACCTTCTTCAATGTCTACTAATTCAACGTCTCCGCCATCGCGAAGTAAGAATGGACGTAATTTATCTAATACTTCTAATACTTGTTCTTGCATATGTGGGTTTTCCATTTTTATCGACTCCTTTCATCAGTTTTATTATAATCAAGATAGAGGGGAAAATCTATTTTTTCTCTTCTTGTTTTATTGTCGAAATATTGTATCGTGTTTTTTCAGTATAGGGGTATGGGATAAGATTGTAAAATGATGT
Source organism: Bacillus sp. AF62 (assembly GCF_050312695.1). NCBI lineage: Bacteria > Bacillati > Bacillota > Bacilli > Caryophanales > Bacillaceae > Bacillus > Bacillus sp. AF62. The sequence continues at coordinate 149,887 of NZ_JBNPJZ010000093.1, forward strand.
GCTTATGTAATAAGACATCTGAATATACTGTTGGAACAAGAAGTGGGGGAGAAGAAATGGTTAATGTTCAAGTGTATGGGACGAAAGTAATTTGTGCGAGCTGCGTCGGAATGCCATCTTCAACAGAAACGTTTGAATGGTTACAAGCGGCAATTGGTCGTAAATATGAAGGACAAGAAAATAAATTTAATTTCGAGTATATTGATTTCCAAGAAGAACAAGAAGATGCAGATAAAAAAGCATTCGCAGAGCGCGTAGTGGAAGAAGACTTATTTTATCCGGTCGTTCTTGTAAATGGAGAAATTGTTGGAGAAGGAAATCCTCGTTTGAAGGATGTTTATGAAGAAATCGAGAAATATTTATAAAACAAGAAGTCTTTGCGAATTTGCAAAGGCTTTTTTTTATTGGAGGGATAGATATGAAAAATGGAGTGAAGCATGCGTTACCAACGGAAGTACAACAGTTAATGGAGCGGTACACAGTAGAATTAAAAGAAATTTTTTTAGAAGAAAAAATAGTAGGGGTATATATTTACGGCTCCATCGCACTTGGTGCATTTTATGCAGAAACGAGCGATGTTGATTTTGTTACAGTGATAAGTGATTCCGTGAATGAAGCCGAAAAACAGCAGCTTGTGGAACTACATAAGAAACTTAGTGATAATACGCTAGGTAAAAGAATGGACGGTATGTATATTCCGCTTGCTGACTTAGGGAAATACAATGATGAAATGAACGAGTACGTGTATTGTGCAGATGGTAAAGCTAATGTTGGTCATTGGGACATTAATGCGGTCACATGGTGGACGTTGAAAAATCAAGGCATTACAGTTACAGGAAAAGAAGCAGAAGATCTTCCGCTGCAAATACAATGGAATGATGTAGTAAATACGATGAAATACAACGTAGAACAGTACTGGAGTGAAAAGGTGAAGAAGCCATATTTATTTTTTATAGAAGAGTGGGTAGAATCAGCTGTCGTTACGATGGGACGCATTTTATATACACTAGATTATAAAACAATCGTTTCAAAAGATAGAGGATTGCAATATTTGTCAGAACGTTCAGCGGAAGAATGGGAGCTCTTATTAAAAGAAGTAGCTAGAATACGGCACAATCCAAAAGAAAAGCGAATGCTCTCAAGGTGGAGAAGAGCAGATATGACGAAGAGGTACTTACTGCATTTAATTGAGACGTGTAGAGAGAAATGGTAGGGAAGAAAATGGACAATACAGTGGGGTGTATTGTCTTTTTTTATGTTTAATTTGGTATATAATGGTTTAAAAGGTTTAATTATACTGGAGGGGATAGGATGAATATAGAATTAGCTACATATGAAGAAAAGAATGAACAAATGAGTATGCGCCAAGTAATTAGCATTCTAGTAATTATTTTTGGGGTCATGCATGGAATTGGTTTTTTGAACCTTTTATATGATTCTTCCTTATATCCATGGTATGTAGATCATCTTATTCCACCTTTCACGTTTTGTATGATTATCGTAATGTATGCACCGGCAAGAAATTGCTGCTTACATTTAATAAAATCATTACAATTCAATAATTTTAAACACTATGTAATGATAGTAATGACAGCGATTGTAATGCTTATATATCTTGCAATATTAAATTTAGTTTTACCACATGGGATTGGTGTGGACGAGTCTAGTATAGTAATAAAGCCTACTAAAAGTGAAATCATTTTATACGTAGTTGTGCTCACCATTTTTGCACCGATTTGGGAAGAACTTTTATTTCGGGGGATGTTTTTTACGAAATTATCCCAGCGCTTTTCTGCACTTACTAGTGCCGTTATAAGTGCTTTCATATTTACTTTTGGCCATCCCCTTACAGTAGGTAGTATTTTATATATTTTTGGTATGGGTATATGTTTAGCATACACATATAAGAAAACGAAGAATTTACTCGTTCCAATTGGGATTCATTTATTAAATAATTCGTTTTATTTATTATTGAATTTTCAACTATAAAAAGACGCCTTTTTGAAAAGGGCGTCTTTCGTATTTTGTAGTAAGTAGAAAGGGCTTTACACTCATTGTGTAGAGGCAAGGTAATACAAAATATAAATAGTTTCATGTGAAACATTTTTATTATCAAATATACAAAATGATTAACTTAGTGTATTAAACGTATCATTCATAAGTATTCTAATATATTTAAAAGTAAAATGAAATAAGAAACGGATAATTGTCGGAATATATTCGATTTCCGTTCATTTTTATGAAATATGTGTACTTTTTGTTAGATTCCTTCATTTTGTGCATATACAATAAATGTATATAGAAATAAGAAAAGGATGATGTACGTGAAGGACACTGTTTTACAAGAAACGATTTCTCCACAAGAATTACATAAAGTTGTTCAAAAGAATACAGCTTATTATGATTTTAAGTGGGGTAAAGTAGAAAACCCAGCGCAAGGGAATACATGGAATTGGGTAGCCTTTTTCTTCCCAACCTTTTGGTTAGCTTATCGCAAAATGTATAAGTTATTTATTATATTTGCGTTATTGGCTATACCTAGTATAGTTATAACCCCTTTTATAGATATTCCAGAGGGGATTTATGTAACATTTAGTTTAGCTCTTCAATTAGGAATGATGATATTTACTGGATGGCAAGGAAACCGTTTATATTATAAGCATGCTGTTCGTGTTTTTCGTAAGGGAGAAGATGCGTCTGATCATGAGAAGGCGTATTTCTTACAATCAAAGGGCGGCGTTAGTGTAGCTGGTATGATTGGTTTACAGATTATAGTCGGGATTGTGTTTGGGTTAGCTGCGTTCGGGCTGTCTTTTTTACCAACTGAGCCGAATATTAAAAACGTTGTTCGTTCAACTGGTGAAGGGGTTACTTTAGAGATTATGACTGATAATCCAACCTGGAAGTTTGTGAAGAAAGAAAAAGATTATGATGTAGTAGAGTTTACTGGCTATGATTATACAGAGAAGAAAAACGTGAAAATTAAATTTGCTGTTTATTTCGATGAAGATTATTTCGAGTGGCAAGAGGTATATGAAAATAATAAGAAGTTAAGTGAAGAAGAAGTAGAAGAATATCAAATTTATATTGAAGAAAATAATTGGGGTTTCTAGAGGGAACTCGTTCATTTTGAAAAGAAGAATCTTGTGAAGGTTCTTCTTTTATTTATTAGGGGGAGAGAAATGATTTCAGCATTAATAGAAGCTCTAATAGGATCTATTAGTTTAAGTACGGGTTTACACACGAAAAAGATTGATGCTAACATACGTTACTTGCAGCAGTATTAATGGTTTCGAATGATATATGAAGACGAGAAGTATCGAAAGTTATTTATTACGAACTACAAAGTTCGCTCACATTTACAAAGTAAGTTAAGAGTTCGATTGCTCGTAAAAAATAAAAATGCACAACGAAGATTTTTAAAATTAGTAGAAGAACAAATAGAAAAAAGGCATACAAATTGAAATTTTGTAAAATACAATAAAAAATGAGAATTTGAGGTAGGCTTGTCAATAACGTGAGACTATGGCACTATAAAGAAATGCTATACAAATTTTATTTATCGAGATGTAAACATCAATTTTGATTTTTACGTATAAATAATGAACGGAGGAAATGAATTTATGGCTACGTTACCAAATTGTCCAAAATGTAATTCAGAATATACGTATGAGGATGGTGTTCTTTTCGTATGTCCAGAATGTGCTCATGAGTGGGGCCAAGACGCAGAAGCTGAAAATAATGATGGTGCAAAAGTTGTAAAAGATGCGAACGGAAACGTTCTTCAAGATGGCGATGCAGTTACTGTTATTAAAGACTTAAAAGTAAAAGGAACTTCTTCAGTTGTGAAGATCGGTACGAAAGTAAAAAGTATCCGTCTAGTTGATGGCGATCACGATATCGATTGTAAAATCGACGGTTTCGGAGCTATGAAGTTAAAATCACAGTTCGTTAAGAAGGTGTAAGACAATAAAAAGAGGGGGCGAATAGCCTCCTCTTTTTATTATGTCACTTTTTGTCGGTAAATCGATATTTCGTACAAAATCGTTGATATATTCTGAGTTATGATAGATATATTTGAAAAATCGTTGATATATTGCAAGTTATGATAGATATATTGAAAAAATCGTTAATATAATTTCATTCATCGTGAACTACGCACGATTCACCGTGCACCATAGTCAATTTCTTTCAATTGACATCGCTTATTAAAGAACGTTTTATATCCAAGCTGTAAAAAGATAATGACAGCAAAGGCAGTACTTCCAGAAATACCGAGTATGATGGCGATTTGATATTGAATGGCTGTGAATGGTGATACACCGGATAATATTTGACCAGTCATCATGCCTGGTAAGCTTATAATTCCCATTCCGACCATAGAATTAATTGTTGGTAAAATAGCAGAGTCAAAAGCATCTCGAATGAGCGGAGCAGCTGCTTCTTTCGGTGTTGCGCCGAGCATAAGTGCACCTTCAATTTGACCTCTTTGCGATTTCATATTGTTTAAGAACGTATTTGCGCCGAGAGAAACACCAGTCATGGCATTCCCAACTAACATTCCTGTAATAGGGACGATATATTGCGGAGCATACCAAGGGTCATGACCGATAATAACGAAGATAAATAGTAGAAGTGGCCCAATTGATCCGGCGACCATGGAAAGGGCGGCTACTCGTTTTAATTCTTTAGACATCGGGATGTTAACTCGTTTATAAATATTAAAAATTGCAAAGGTAGTAATAGAAGTAATGAGAGCAATTGTATAAAATGGATTACTGTTTTCAAATACGTATGTAAGGACATATGCAACAAGTACGAGCTGAATGGTCATACGGAATGTTGCGAGCGCGATTTGTTTTTCGCGAGGTATTCCTTTTAATTTTACAAGTCCAATTAAAATAAGAATAAAAATATAGGCAGCTGCAAGTTGCCAAATTTGGAGTTCAATAACGCCCTTCAACAGAGAGCACTTCCTTTCTAGTTGCACCGTTTGCTTTACTAATCTCAATAATGTCGTCTGCAATTTCTTCTGGAAGTTGTTGTGAGTGTGTGATGAAGATAATTGTTTTTTTCTTTTTTCGTGCTAGTTCAGTAAATTGTTTCATAACGCGGCGTTCTGTATCACTGTCTAATGCTGAAGTTGGTTCATCTAATAAATAGACAGGCGGATCCATAAGTACGATACGTGCAAAGGCAAGTCTTTGTTTTTCACCGCCGGATAATGAGGAGGCGCTATCTTTTAATTGCTTGTCTAAGCTAACGGTTTGTAGTGTGCTCCGCAGGGCATCATCATTTGGAAATGGTTTTTCAGAAAGACGAAGTCCCATTAATAGATTTTCTTTAACGGTTCCATCAAAAAGAGGTGGAGTTTGCCCAAGCATAACTACGTCACGACGTAATTGAATAGGCGGATAATCAGAAATTAACTTTCCGTTATATTCAATTGTGCCGGATGTTGGAGATTGTAAATCGTTTAACATGCGAAGCAATGTGCTTTTTCCGCTTCCGCTTTCACCGATAATGCAAGTGATCTTTTCTTTTTGAATCTGTAAATAAGGAATGTGTAGTATATCTTTATATATAACGTCTTTTAATATAAACATAAATCGCTCCTTTCTGATTCTAGTTATATCGTATCAAAAAAGAGGGGGAAATGGTTATAACGAACAACGTTTTTTCTTCGTCTTGAGTTTTATTAATAAGTTAAGTAAACGATCTAATTCTTGGCTGAAAGAAATCACTTTATCATGAGTGAATCCGTATCGTTCAACGAGATAGATTAACTCTTTCTTTTTCGCTTCTATTCGATTGTTTAGTTTCGATAAGTTCATAAGTGGAATGTAATGCCTCCTACAAAAGTATTTATAACATAAAAAATAAGACCGAATGAATTCGGTCTTCAAGGAAATAATAAAACAACTTACAAATAGCATACACTGTTTATCAATAGTTTTTAATATAAAAATGAAAAATAAATCATTATACATATTGAGAAAGATGTGTCTGATAATTTTTAAAAACTGATGCAAAGAAGCTGCCTACATAGTAGACAGCCTGTAAAGTATTAACCTTTATGATATTTGTACATCCAAAGAAGGCCGGATTTTAATAATCTTGGTACACGTCCCATTAACGGTTGATTTGCGAGTAAACCGAATCCATGCTTCTTACCAAGAGATCCTAGAACACCTTTTAATTTAATAACAGGTAGTTCATCAGGGAGTGGTTCATTATTCCAACGTTTTAATAATATTTGGACAATTTGTTCTCCTTGACCTTCAGCAAGTTGGGCAGATGGTGCATGTGGAAGTGCTGCGCAATCTCCTACAACGTAAACGTGCTCATTGTTTGGAATATTGTGATATTTCGTTAAGACAACCCGTCCGCTACCATCTTGTTCAACTGGAAGGTTTCGAACAACTTCATTTGCTTGAATACCAGCTGTCCAGACGATTGCATCACATTCAAGTGGTTCATCGTGGTTATACACAATATTTGGTTCCACTTTTGTAATGTTAGAGTTTCTTATAATATTAACTTTATGTTTTACGAACCATTCTTCTACGTATCTACTTAATTTCTCTGGATACGGGAATAAAATTCTATCTTTTCGATCAAATAAATAGATTTTTAAATCAGAACGGCTTTCGCGAAGTTCACTTGCAACTTCCACACCACTTAAGCCAGCACCAACGACAGCTACTGTTGCATTTGGTTCTAGACTATTTAATTGTTCATATGTTTTACGTGTTTGTTCAATTGATTGTAGACTATGTGTATATTCCTTCGCCCCAGGAACGTTATGATATTTATCTTCACAGCCAAGTCCGATAATTAAATCATCATATTGGATTGCTTCGCCGCCATCGAGATGAACCGCTTTTTCTTCGAGGTCAATATTTGTTATTGTGCCGTATTGAATATTGAGGCGTGGGTGTTCAGGAAACGGTATACGAATATGCGTTTCTGAAATAGTACCCGCAACTAATGCATAATATTCAGTTTTGAAGCAATGATATGGTACTTTGTCGATTAATGTCACTTGTACATCATCTGGAAGTTGGTTGCTTGGAAGTAGCCTTTGTAGAATTCTCATTCCACCGTAGCCGCCACCTAGTATTACGAGGTGTTTCATGATGGATTACCCCTTTTCTGTTGAAATATCCCCTAATCATAAAATTTTATATTAATAAAATATTTTGACTTTACTCAATCAAATTATATCGAATTTGTGAACAAATAACAATGCATGAATGAATACTCTGTTGTACAATAAGAAGAAAAGTAAAGTAAACTGTTTTGCCTTTTTAGTTACTATTTCATTGCAAGTAGCATGTTATATAAAATAAAATCATCTACTTTGAAGTGAAATAGTGAAGTAACTAAATAGTTTAGGATGTATAACGAAAACAACAAGAGACAGCTTAGTTTTCTTCTTATAGATGAAGTCAGAAGGTAATTTGTTTTGTAGTACAGGGGGGAGAATTTTGATTAAACCATTAATTGAATTTTGTGTAGGTAACCTTGCAAGTGGTTCACAAGCAGCTCTAGAAAAATTAGAAAAAGATCCGAATTTAGATGTAATGGAGTACGGGTGTCTAGGGTATTGTGGTATTTGTTTTGAAGGACCGTTTGCACTTGTAAATGGTGAAGTTGTACAAGGTGCAACAGTAGAAGAGCTTGTTAATAATGTATATGAGTATTTGGATGAAAATCCAATGTTTTAAGGTGTTGCGAATGAGCAACGCCTTTTTCATTTTATTTTAGATAAAACGTTATTTTGGAGGGTAGTTTAATACTATAGATAAATAAAAAAAGGCCCTTTTTAGAAGGGCTTTTTTCTTACACAATGTGTGTAAGAGTGGCTCATCGCCAAACGTTGTCAAATATGAGAAACGGGGGACATTCATATTGTGTTCTAAAAGCATGCATTCTATACTTAAAATAACAAATTATTTTTGGAGTGAATACAAATGAGCCAATTTTCTTTTACAAAAATGCATGGTCTTGGCAATAGTTATATATATGTAAATATGTTTGAAGAGCAAATTCCTGAAGAAGATTTAGCTCTTGTGGCGGAAAAGGTTTCAAATATTAATACTGGTATTGGAGCAGACGGAATGATTTTAATTTGTCCGTCTGATGTAGCTCCGGTGAAAATGCGTATGTTTAATAATGACGGATCAGAAGGAAAGAGCTGTGGTAATGGTTTGCGCTGCGTAGCGAAATATGCGTATGAGCATAAACTAGTAGAGGAAACAGTTTTCACAATTGAAACGTTAGCTGGCATTGTAACGGCTGAAGTAACAGTAGAAGATGGTTTCGTGACATTAGCGAAAATCGATATGGGAGCACCGCGTCTAACACGTGCAGAAATACCGATGCTCGGTGAAGGTGAAACACCATTTATTCGTGAAAACTTCTTATATAATAATCATCGTTATGCATTTACGGCTGTTTCAATGGGGAACCCGCACGCGGTTATTTTTGTTGAGGATGTAGAGAAGGCACCTCTTACAACACTTGGTCCAGTTCTTGAGACACATGAAATGTTCCCAGAGCGAGTGAATGTTGAATTTATCGAGATTTTAAACGATGAAGAAATGAATTTCCGCGTTTGGGAACGTGGTTCTGGTGTAACGCAAGCTTGCGGAACAGGGGCATGCGCTGCCGTTGTAGCTGCTATTTTGAATGGCAAGATGGAACGTGGTAAAGAAATTACAGTCCATTTAGCTGGCGGCGATTTAATGATTGCGTGGACAGAAGAAGGAAACGTGTTAATGAAAGGACCTGCGGAAGTAATTTGCCGCGGAGTGTATGAGTACAAGATAGAAGCGTAAAGATGTATAATAGAATGAGAACAGAAAGGATGGTGTATTTCATGATTGAAGTAACAGAACAAGCAGCTTTTCAAATTAAAGATATGTTAAAAGATGCTGAAGATGGAGAGAAGTACGTGCGCCTTGCTGTACATGGCGGCGGATGTACCGGCCTTTCTTACGGCTTAGGATTTGAAGTAGAACCAAAAGAAGACGACACAGTTCTTGAGTTTTTCGGTGTTGAATTTGTTATCGATACAGAAAGTGCTCCAATTGTTAAAGGAGTAAAAATTGATTATAAACAATCTATGCTTGGTGGCGGATTCACAATCGACAATCCAAACGCAATCGCATCATGCGGATGTGGATCATCTTTCCGTACAGCGACGAATGCTGGTAAGCCAGAAGAGTGCTAAGGTTTTAGCCGAAATAGAAAAAGACCTTTTTAGCGATGGAATAAAATCGTTAAGGAGGTCTTTTCTTTTGCCGTAAAAGCCCGATTACCAAGGCTAATCAATATTTCACTTTATTTTTGCATAGATGCAAGTATCAGTTAGTTGTTTGCCGTCAGCTGAAAAATCTTCATTACGTAATATCCCTTCAAGTTCAAAGCCTAGTTTTTCAGGGAGTGCACGACTTTTCGTGTTATTACATTCACATCGTATTTCAATCCTTCTAAATTTGAATAACTGAAATCCAAGGTTTGTTAACGCACTTACTGTTTCTGTCATATATCCACTGCCACTAAATTGCGTGTTAATCCAGTATCCAATTTCACATTTAGAAACCTTCCAATCAATTCGATGAAGGCTAGCTGTTCCAACAAAATCATTCGTCTCTTTATGATAGATAAGATAGCGAAAGGTTTCTCTTTTCAAAAAATCTATATGTGCATTTCTCAGAAGAATTTCCGTTTCTTCAACAGTAGGAATGGACTGAAATAAAGACAACCATTGCTTTAATTCATTAATGGAATCTTTAATAGCTTGTTGTACTATATCCCCTTCACCAGCTTGAAGTGGTGCTCGAAGAATGAGTCTGTCTGTTTCTATTTGTAACGGAACATCTAATAAAATAGAGTTCATATCATTTCTCCTCTCGAAAACTTTAAATTAGGACAGAATGAAACTTATATCATAAAAAACTTTCACCCAAAAGAAATAATTCTGGAGGACGAGAGTTGCAATTTATAATAAATGAATTGAAAAATACTTTATCTCACTAATAGAAAATCACGTCACAGCATCACTATTAGTTATTATAGAACTGTGCGAAGTACAGGAATATAGTAAGGCTTATCTCTCATAAAGGAACCTCTCAAAAACGAGTAAACAATAAATATATATTCAATTCATCATTTAGAAATCCCTTTTCACATATTGAAAACTAAACTATCATTTGGTACAGCAGCATTAGGCTGTTAAACTAATGCATATGTTAATTGAATAAGGAATTATTATTTTTTAACCTGCTTTAAATTGAACGCATAATTCACGATTGATTATCTAAACGCAATCGCATCATGCAGATTTGGATCATCTTTCCATACAGCGACGAATGCTGGTAGGCCAGAAGAGTGCTAAGTTTTTAGCCAAAATAGGAAAGACCTTTTTAACGATAGAATAAAATCGTTAGAAAGGTCTTTTCTTTTGGCGTTAAAACAGAAAATACATGCAAAGTGACTTTTAAATTAAATTTTAATATTATAATATATGTAATTAATGATAAGTATTGTTAATTCGAGTTGAATATTGTTCGTTTCGGACAATATTATGCAACAAAAATGTAAATGAATAGAAGAAATATACTATTTATTAGTTATATTTAATGTTAATATTTGTAACGAAGATAATTGGTGAGGGCTGATTAAAGTTTCACTTTATATAAAAAAGGTGCATGAGAGAGAAGGCTATAGCAAATTGTATAGAACTGAATAGTTCCGTATTAATTAAAATACGTTGATTACTAGATATTAAAAAATACCGGGGGGGATTAGAGTGAAGTCATTTAAGAGAGTACTTATAGTAGGGATGGCGTTGACTACAGTATCGATTTTGGGAGCTTGTTCTAGCGATACAGACGTATTAACAAAAGTAGGAGCAAAGCAACCAGCGAAGGCGGAAGGTGACGTACTAAAAGATCAGAAGAAAACACCTATGACTACGAGTAAACGTGAAAGTATTAAAAATGAGGACGCTTCATCATCACAGAAGCGTTATATTTCTCATGATGAATCTCAAAAAATTGAGGAAGGTATGACGTATACGGATATTCTTAATACGATTGACTACGGTGGTGAGAACATAAAATATTATAATAACAATGAAAAACGCGTATTTTATACTGAAAAAGATACGGATGGTACATATGAAATTATGGTTGAATTAAATACATATGGTTACGTTGTTAATATTGAACGTACTGCTATAAAGGATACAGATAAAGATAAAGGTAAGGAGAATCGGGTATCTACGAAACGTATTGAAGAGCCTGTAAAGGAATATGAAGAAAAAAACGATCGTGTACCGTGGTATAAAGATGTAAATAACAATTCGGCAGCAGTAAGTTACAATCAATATTTGAAAATAAAAAAAGGTATGCCCGCGAATCAGGTAAAAGCTACAATTGGACAGCCACATGTGATTGAGAAATATAAATCTTATTCGGTATATGACTATACTGGTTATGGTGGAGAAGGATCATTACGTGTAATCTTTGAACCGAATGGAACTGTTACGGATGTAGTGGAAGACGGTTTACCACGATAATAAATTAGTTACGGGAAGAGTTGTAGTAAAGTTGTCTTTGATTTTATAAAGTTTTTGGGAGCACCCCCAAATATAGATGAAAAAATAATTCTCTTAGCCATGTTATAGTATTAGTATTTACCGAAGTTTCTTCCAAATTCAATAGCGTTATTGTGGATGTTGTTGTCGTATTATTTTTGTTGATATATACCGCAGTAGGGCAGCAATTGTAATTGGACGTAAAAGGACGCGGAGGAGTAGCAGTTTCCTTTTTGAAAAAAGGAGGGAAATATGGTGGAGGATATTCTTGAATTCATAAGGAGATACGTAATTAAACCTATTATTAATTTAGTAAGATATCTTGTAATAGAGATTATAATTGAGGGCATAATAGAAGGCGTAATAAACGGTATAAGGAAATTACGTGATAAGTGGCGAAATTGGCGTGAAAGACGTTATTGGCGGTAGTGTAGCTGATGAGAGTGTGAAACAAAAACGTTATACAGAAGTTATGAAGAAGTTTAATGAAATGATAGCAAACCACCCGCATTTAGAATCTGTACTCGTTCCAATTGGTGATGGAATGACAATTTCTAAAGTGAAGAAATAATTATTATCTTACAAAAGTGTAATGTTCATGTCATGTTTTTGAATTTCTTCTTTAAGCTCTGGGCTTTAAGATAAGAATATAAGAAAAAACATATGAGGTGAAGGAAATGAAAAGATACATTGCACTATTTAGTATTTTAGTTGTATTCGCAAGCTTGTTAGTTGGTTGTGATTTAAACCGTATGGGTAAAGATGAGTACTACGTTCAAATTACAGTAGATGGAAAAGAAGTTCATAGTAAAGCTGATAATGGTCAAAAATTTAAAGATTATGAATATAAGTTGACTGGCTTTGATAAAGACGGTAAAGAGAAAGAATTAGAATTTACAGCTCAAAAAAATCTTCGTAAAGAAGCATTCCTACGCGTATATCACTCAGATAAAAAAGGTGTATCAGCTTGGGAAGAAGTAAAGAAAGACGAGCTTCCAGCGAAAGTGAAAGAAAAATTAGGCGTGAAATAAGACAGATAGAAAAGGAATTGACGAACAGGGTCAATTCTATAATTATAGTATCAACGGTTTGTGATAAGTGGGTAACGATTTGGTAACGATTATACCAAATCGTTCTCCATAAAAGCAACTACTTCCGCTTGTTTAGAAGGGTATAAATGACTATAAGTATTTAAGGTGGTTGCTACATCCGAATGTCCTAAGCGTTGGGCTACCACAAGTGGACTAACGCCTTTGTTTATTAAATATGAGGCATGAGAATGTCTAAATTCATGCATTACAATCTCTTTAACCATAGAAATTTTTAGGTATTTATTGAATTTTTTATGTAACGAAGTGGTTGCTAAACTTGTATAAAACTCCCCGAAAACCACATAATCGTTTTTTACTGGTACTGTTAATGCCGCATCTTCTTTTATAGTTTGTAAGAAATGCATTACAAAGTTAGGTAACATAATGATTCGATTGGAAGATTTGGTTTTTGGTACTGTAATCTGACGATTGTATTCGGTTTTGTTAATATCAATTGTTCTTTCTTCAAAATTAACATCTGCCCAAGTTAAAGCTAATAATTCACCTTTTCTAGCCCCGCTATAATAAAGAGTTGAAAAAAATGCTTTATACAGGGGCTCATCCACGAAGCTTATAAATTGTTTGAACTCTTCGAATTCCCAAAAGTTAATTCTTTTTTTTGACTCTTTTTGAAAATTCCCAGCGATCCTTGCCGGATTTGTGGTTAAGCCGTGAAATTTTATTCCGAAATTAAAGATTGCTGAGAGTGTGGTGTGGAATTTTTTTAAATATTCCGCAGAATATTCATTAATCATTTTGTTTTGATAATCCATAACATGTCTAGCTGTAATGCAATCAATTTTCACCTTACCGAATTCTTTAAGTAAATGATTATAGATAGCATTTTTTATAGTATTTATTGAAGACTGCTTTCGTCTCTGACTATACCAATTAAAATAGCTATCAGCCACTTGAGCAAATGTTAAACTAGAGTTTGTTTCTTTTTCAATTAACATTTTAGCTTCCGCTTCACGGGCTTCTTTTTTTGTTTTAAATCCCCGACGTTTTACTTGTTTTTGAGTGCCATCAAACTGACGGACTCTGACAACGAAGAAATATGTTCCTCTTTCTTTGTCTTTGTAGACGACCATAGGAATCCCTCCTGTATATATAAAGAGTGATAATTCAATCAATTAAGTCGAGTATAACTTGTTTGTTATCAAAAAAAAAGACATTCAATAGAAATTGAACGTCTTTCTTTGACTTGAGTCACTTAAAATTTTAAATATATTATCCTGTATAGAAAAATTCTATAAATGTATGTATTACAGCATAAAGTGTATGAAATTTTTTGAGAAACTTTTTTCGGTTTTCGGAAATTTCAGATTTGTTTGGCGAAGAACAGTAAAATTGGTTGGTATTGTAATCAACCAATTAAAATAAAATATAAAATGAATGAGTATTCAATAGTTCAGTGTATTTTATTGTATTTGAACTTGAGAAATGTTTAGAATGGGTGTTCGCAAGGGATTGCTCGTGGTAAAATATTGTCGGAAGAGATACAATTTTAATTTGCAGAATAATAAAAATATTATGTGTTGAACATAAAAAACTCGCAGAGCGTGTGTAAGAGGTACTTCCCACGAAACCTTTCACATTGTTAACCTAAAGCTCCCTTAGGATAAACATTTGCATCTTACGAGTTCCTCGTCAGTGTAACATATACCCTTTGATTTTAGAATGTGTCCTGGGTTGAGAAAATTAAGGCTCGTGTGCTTTATGTTCGAGGAAGGAGGAAAACATTTGCAAAAAGTGATGAATCAGTTGCTTGCAAAAATTAATTCAGCAGGATTTTCTAGAAGACAATTTGCTCTAAAGTTAGGTGTCTGTCGAGAAACTTTTCGTAAGGGAATTGCAGGCGAAAGCGAAATGGATGTAGAAGTGTTTTTCAAAGCCACGAAATTTTTATATGATAATGAGGAAATGAAACGAAAGATTACACGGGAGTATTTTTTGAGTTGTATGCAGCCATCTAATACTATTGTCGGATTAATTTATAGCCAGGTGCAAGGCGAATACAGCTTAATGAGTGCAATTCTAGATAAACACAAAGGAAATACGAGTTTATCGATTTATTTTACAATCTATAAATTGTTTAACAAGCGTAATAAGAATGAATTGAGAGGACAGGCGCTTTACAAAATAATTAGAGCCACTCACTTTTCTACTAATCCACATGTTCAAGTTATGGTTAATATTTTGTATATGTTAGCTTTAGCAGATAGACCTAATAACAATGCAATCATTCAGTATATAGATGAGGTTGAAGCAAATTTGAATCTTCTTGAAGAGGGTTGTATCAAAGATTATCTTCGTATGTTTGCTAATGAGAGGATTGCATATATGCATTTATGGAGAATTGAATTAGAACAGAGTAGAAAAATTTTTAATGTTATCATAAATTCTGAAGTAGATGTGCCTATGATTAAATGTACAGCTATTTGCGGGCTTGGGGAAGGGTATCAAATAGACTGCCCTGAGACAGCTGAGGCACTTTTAGTTCAGGCCACGGAATCACTGAAAGAGATTAATGTTACCCAAAAAGCTCAAAAGTCGATAGCGTTGCATACAACGTTAGCTCATGTGCGTATACATAATAATATCAATGTGGATAAAATTGATGTAGAGTTACTTCATCCAAATGAAAGAGCGACATATGAGTGTCTTTTCGGGAATCGAGAGCTTGGGTTATTAATATTTGAGGAGTTAAAGAAAAAAGGCTTTTCACCATTTCAACTTATATCATATTCAATATGTATCGGCGACATGGAGGGTATTGAACAAGCATTATTAGAGTTCGAATTGGCAGGGTTGAGTTTTTACGGACGAATGTATAAAATAATATTGAATAGGGAAGGGGTAATGTTGACGTGAGAAGGGTGATATCTATATTTCTGCTAGCAGTAGGAGTAATAGGGATGAACGAGGCCATAATACATGTTGAGAAAATGGAGCAACAACCGAAATTAAAACAAGAATTTAGAATGACTATACAAGACCCTGGCGGGAGTTAGGGAAGTATAGTTACTATAAATAAAGAAGTCGCTACTTTGTAGCGACTTTTGTGCGTTTAAGGAGTGACAATTTTTTGGGAAGGGGTCTGTAAAAAGTTGTCGCCTAGTATTTACCATAACAAGGAGGAATTTTGATGTTAAAAGCAAACGGGGTAGCATTAGAGACAAAAGCTATGATTTATAAGTTATTAGAGCCTAAAAAAGTAAGCTGTGATGTGGAGTATGTAATAAATGAACTCCATAAGATAGGGTTATGTACAAAGGAGGAATTTAATCAAATTACAAATATTCTGCAACAAAAAAAGGAATAGCAAATGCTGTTCCTTTTTATTAATTCAACATACGGTTTATAACAATATTGAAAAAGTCTCTTATCTTTTCAGTTTCTTCCGTAGTTAATGTTCTTCCCCCGTAGTTGAGATTACCGTTCTCTAAAATATCTTGTAAGTTATCTTTTGTCCCATCTGGATTATCTGTTCGCCCTAAGATGAAATCAGTCGTAGAGTTGAATAAATCGGCAATTTTGCATAGCATTTCGGGATTTGGTTTCCTATAGTTTATTTCATATCCGTTGTAAGTCGAAATAGATGTCTTTAATTGAGTTGCTACATATTCAGTAGTCCATCCATATCTTTTGCGTAGAAATTTTAGATTTGCGCCTATATCCATGTGTAGTATTCTCCTCCAATCGTGTAACTTAACGTTCTTACTTTTACACTTATATTACTATTAATAGCTTACAATAAACTTACAATAAAATCTACGCAAGATGCGTATTAAAAAGTTGTTGATTAATTTACGCTAAACGCATAAAATTAAATTAGAGTCATAGAAGATAGGAGTAAACAATGAAAAGAGACTGGCTTGTGAAAATTAGAAAACAGAACAAATTAACGCAAGTTAATTTGGCTAAAAATTTAAACATAAGTCCCTCATATTATGGCGATATTGAAACAGGGAGAAGAACACCTAGCTCATTGATAGCATTGAAAATTGCAACATTTTTAGAGTTTCCAATGGAGTGGTTTATTCTACCTACGTATCTGCATAATGTGGAAAAAGGGTTATTAAAATTAGCTATGCAGATGGATGTTCCTACGGAAGAAATTTTTTTGGAGATGATTACGCGTTTAGAGGAAAAATAAATAATAATAAATCTGATTAGCAAATTGGTTAAGGAGCGATACTCATGAACAAAAATCTATTCATTGCTCGAAAAGAGCGGCGCATGACGCAAGAAGCGGTGGGTAAAGTGGTGAACATGCATCAGCAAACGTATTACTTAAAAGAATCTGGAAAACGTGACTTCACCCTAAAAGAGGCTCAAAAACTAGCAAAATATTTCAAAACAACAGTGGACGAGCTGTTTGAGAAATAGAGGGAGGGAAAACAAGTGAAAAACGATAAACGACCAACGAAGTGAGAGAAGATACATATTAACTCGTATAAGTTAAATCCAGAAAATTGGTTGATCTATAATAAAGCGGATGGACGACTACATTTGGTTCATCGTCATATGAACTCAAGACGAGTCATTCCAAGTGCGTAAAGATAAGATTCCTAATCGTCAATTTTGGAGAGACAATTATTCATACAAGGAGAGAAACCAACATGACCAAATCAGTTCTAACAAAGGATTTACATAAGAAACAAATACTCGATGAATTCTTACAGCATTGCGAAAAGAAGCAAGTTGAAGCATTACAAAATCATAATCCGTATCAGTTTTGCACATGGATCAAAGAAGCCAGATTAGCCCGAAGGGAATTGGCGGCACTCTATCTTGCTAAAGAGAAACATAATGAGGAACATACACGTATAAGAGGAATTGTTCACCGTTTGAGAAGTGTAGGTGTGAATGCGGATGTTGTGGGGAGGGTGCATTATATTACGCTTTCAGAGGAGGTTAGCTGAATGCTAGAAAATCCAAACACCATAGGCAACTCACACGATTCCCCTAGACAAGACTTTGAACACTATTGTAGCGATTGTGATGGTGAATTGTATTTCGGCATGACATATTACGAATTTGAAGGGAACCTTATTTGCGAAGATTGTCATGGGAAGTTTTTAGAGCGACACGGCACACGTTTTGTCGCAGGGGAATAAAAAAGAACTCACGGCAATGAGTTCCTTAGAAAAAACAAATTTGAAGCCAGTATAACACAGAGAGCGAGTGAAAGAAACATGCAGGCGAAAGTATTAGCAAATACATTACATATGGATCGCAAGGCTTGGTTAGAAGCACGTAAGCAAGGATTAGGCGGTTCAGATGTGGCAGCCATTGCTGGCTTAAGTAAATGGAAGTCGCAAGTACAGGTGTTTCTTGAGAAAACACAAGCTATCGAGCAAGAGGATGTACAAAGTGAAGCTGCGTATTTTGGAAATGTACTCGAGGAAGTAGTCGCACAAGAGTTTGCTAAGCGTACAGGACTAAAGGTACAGCGTCGAAATGCCATCTTACAACACCCGGAGTATCCATGGATGCTTGCAAACGTGGATAGGCTCATCGTGGGAGAAAGAATTGGATTAGAATGCAAAACAGCATCTGAATATTTGAAAAAGGACTGGGAAGGTGAAGAAATACCGGTCGCTTACCTTCTCCAGTGTCAGCATTATATGGCTGTGACAGGCTATGAAGCATGGTGGATTGCCGTATTAATTGGTGGTAATACATTTGTGTATAAGAAGATTGAGCGTGATGAGGATATTATTCAGTATCTCATCAACATGGAACGTGACTTTTGGTTCAATCATGTTGAAAAAGATGAACCGCCTATGTTCGATGGTTCAGAGGCATCTACGCAGCTACTCAAGCAAATGTATCCAGAATCCATTGAGGGTAGTTCTATCGGTCTAGGAAAGCAAGAAGAGCTACTCATTAAAGCGAGAGATCAAGTGGAAAGAGAAATCAACGTGTTAAAAGAACAAAAGGCAGAGTATGAGAACAAGCTAAAAGCGAAATTAGGTTCTCATGAAAAAGCGACAACGGAGAATTACACCATTCATTGGAAGTCCTATAAGAGTAATCGTTTTGATAGCAAACGATTCAAAACAGATCATCCTGATTTATATAAAAAATACGCAAAAGAAACTATATCAAGAAAATTTATTGTGAAATGAAAATGAGGAGTGATTGAAAAATGGCGACAAATGAACAATTGAAAAAGCAGTTAGCGAATCAGAATGAAAACGCACCAGCTACTCCTGAACAGCTGGTGGAAGGATACATGAGAAAAATGGCTCCACGATTTGCGGAAGTATTACCAAAACATATGAG
The DNA here is from genome assembly GCF_050312695.1 of Bacillus sp. AF62. Taxonomy (NCBI): domain Bacteria; kingdom Bacillati; phylum Bacillota; class Bacilli; order Caryophanales; family Bacillaceae; genus Bacillus; species Bacillus sp. AF62. Next base: position 168,880 of record NZ_JBNPJZ010000093.1, read on the forward strand.
TATAGATCGTATGAGTCGAATCGCCCTCACAACCATTCGTACAACGCCAAAACTTCTTGAATGCAATGTACATTCCCTTATGGGAGCTGTGATGCAAGCGGTACAGCTAGGACTGGAACCAGGATTATTAGGACACTGTTATATCTTACCGTATAAGCGTGAAGCGACATTTATTATTGGGTATAAGGGGATGGTTGACCTCGCAAGACGGTCTGGTCATATTCAAAGTATTTATGCCCATGCTGTACATGAAAATGACGAATTCGAGTATGAGTTGGGGCTGCATCCTAAATTGGAGCATAAGCCATCACATGGAGA